>JALDYP010000088.1:0-4579 GCA_032153875.1 Methylophilus sp. | reverse complement strand
AATTTTTTATTGTAAAACCAATATTTTACCGCCATTCCGGGCCAAATGCCATGCTGGGCCAAATTGACAGGATTCTTGCTTGCTAGGCACTAATGTAAGAAAATGTCGGCACCTTTGATCAAGGCACCATTCTCAAATCCATACTTGAGCCAAATCAACCATGAACGACTTGCATGCGTTAGTTAATTTATCTCTTTGCCTGCTCTCAAAGGTAAAATAGCGCCATGCAACTGTTTACCATTGGTGTGAACCACACCACCGCCCCTATCGCTATCCGCGAAAACGTTGCGTTCAACAACGAAACCCTGCCGCATGCGCTGGAAGACCTGACGCGCCATAACGTGTCTGAAGTGGCCATTCTTTCCACCTGCAACCGCACCGAGATCTATGTGCAGTCTATCCGGCCGGAAATCGTGATCGACTGGCTGGCAAATTACCACCGGCTTGAAGCCCGGCAGCTGATGCCTTACACCTACACGTTAAGCAGCCACGAAGCGGTCAAACATGCTTTCCGCGTTGCCAGTGGCCTGGATAGTATGGTGCTGGGTGAGGCGCAGATCCTCGGCCAGTTCAAGCAATCGGTGAAAATCGCGCAGGATGTCGGTACGTTGGGCACCATGCTGCACAAATTGTTCCAGCGCACGTTTGAAGTCGCTAAAGAAGTACGTACCAATACCGATATCGGCGGCAGCTCCATTTCGATGGCCGCTGCTGCGGTCAAGCTGGCGCAACGTATCTTTGGTGACTTGAGCGCTCAAAGTGTGCTGTTTATCGGCGCCGGTGAAATGATTGAATTATGCGCCGACCATTTCGCTGCGCAAAAACCGAAAAAAATTACTGTCGCCAACCGTACCCTGGAGCGCGGTGAGCAACTGGCAGAAAAGATCCGCAGCCAGGGGTTGAATATGCAGGCCATTTTGCTGAATGACCTGCCCGAGCGTTTTCACGAATTTGATATCGTCATCACCAGCACCGCCAGCCAGTTGCCGATGGTCGGTCTGGGCATGGTCGAGCGCGCAATCAAGCTGCGTAAACATAGGCCGATGTTTATGGTGGACCTGGCCGTGCCACGCGATATCGAGCCGGAAGTGTCAGCATTAGACGATGTGTTTTTATATACGGTAGATGACCTGGCGCAAGTCGTTTCCGAAGGCATAGGCAACCGCCAGGAAGCAGCGGTGAATGCCGAACTGATCGTCAACGCGCGCGTTGAGCATTTCATGCAATGGCTGAAACAGCGTGAAGCGGTGCCGACCATCAAAGCCCTGCGCGACCAGATTGATACAGTTCGGCAAACCGAGCTGGAAAAAGCGCTCAAGCTGCTGCAAAAAGGCGAATCCCCGGAAAAAGCGCTGGAGCAACTCAGCAATGCGCTGACCAACAAGTTTTTGCATGGCCCCAGCCATGTACTCAACAATACCCAGGGCGATGCGCATGCGCACATCGAGCATCTGGTGAAGCAACTGTTCCAGTTGAAAGATTAATTTAATCAAGCATGACCAGGCTGGCGATGTCATCGCCGGCTTTGAATTTTAGGCAAACAAGATGAAACCAAGTATGTTGCAAAAGCTCGCCAACTTAAGCGAGCGCCTCGAAGAAATCAACCGCCTGCTGAGTAGCGAAGGCGTGACCGACAATATGGATAACTACCGTAAGATCATGCAGGAACATACGGAAATCACGCCTATTGTCGAGCAGTACCATATCTACGTGCAAACAGAATCCGACCTCAAAGAAGCGCACGCCATGCTCTCTGACCCGGAAATGAAAGAGTTCGCGCAGGAAGAGATAGAGAGCGGTAAGCAGCGTCTGGAAGAAGTGGAACTAAACCTGCAGAAACTGCTGCTGCCCAAAGACCCGAATGACGACAAAAGCATTTTCCTTGAAATCCGTGCCGGTACCGGCGGCGATGAATCCGGCCTGTTCGCAGGTGACCTGTTCCGCATGTATTCACGCTATGCCGACCGCCAGGGCTGGAAGGTGGAAGTGGTGTCTGCCAATGAGGGCGAAGTCGGCGGCTTCAAGGAGGTCATCGCCAAGATCAACGGTTACGGTGCCTATTCAAAACTCAAATTCGAATCTGGCGGCCATCGTGTACAACGCGTGCCGGATACTGAAACCCAGGGACGTATCCATACCTCAGCCTGTACGGTAGCCATCCTGCCGGAAGTGGAAGAAGTCGGCGATGTGGAAATCAACCCGGCCGATATCCGTATTGATACCTTCCGTGCCAGCGGTGCCGGTGGCCAGCACATTAACAAAACCGATTCTGCGGTACGTATCACCCATGCACCAACCGGTATCGTGGTGGAATGCCAGGACGGCCGTAGCCAGCACGCGAATAAGGCGCAAGCGATGCAGGTGCTGGCCGCACGTATCAAAGCCAAGCAGGTGGATGAACAACAAAGCAAGATCGCTTCGGAGCGCCGCAACCTGATTGGGTCAGGTGACCGATCCGAGCGTATCCGTACCTACAATTATCCGCAAGGCCGTATCACTGACCACCGCATCAACCTGACTCTGTACAAGATTGAAGCGATCACTGAAGGTGATATGGATGAACTGATCGGTGCGCTTTCAAATGAGTATCAGGCAGATTTGCTCGCAAGCCTGGGTGAAGAAAACTAACGTTAACCAGCCAACTTGGCGATCACTCAACGCTTGATAATATGACTGACACATCAATAAAACATCAGGGTGGCTGTCTTTGTGAAGCCGTGCGCTATGAGATAGCAGGTGCTATCGGGAACATAGTGTATTGTCATTGCCAGCGTTGCCGTAAAGCCACCGGTTCCGCTTTTGCTGCTGTTGCGCCGGTGTTACGTAGTAATTTTATTATCACGCACGGTGAGCAACATTTAAAAAGCTATCGCACCGAAGCAGGTGTCAACCGCGTCTTTTGTAGTGAATGCGGTTCACCCATCTTCGCTTACCGGGATAGCGATACTGGCATGTTGCGGCTACGCATTGGCTCACTGGATACTCCGCTGGAGCAAAAGGTTTCTGCGCATATCTTTGTTGCTTCCAAAGCTGACTGGCATGATATTCATGACCACGCGCCACAACATGATGAACGCCCTGCCTAGTGAATCGCATGCATCAGTTTCTCCTTCCCACCGCACCAAGAAGCATCCAGAAAGATCAGCCGATCAGATTTATACTGGATAGCGAAGCAATCGATTGCCTGGCACATAACATTGCGCTGGTGCATACAGGTTTCGATGCTTCGGCTTTTAAAGAGTTGGCGCTTACTAACATTACGCCACTTGGTTTTATGGACCGTTCAGCCCATATTGCAGCTGCGTTGAAAGCTACCCTGCCTGCCAAATTTTCACAGGCAGCTGAAGTATTGATCAATACCCTTACCCCGCCGAATGTGCATACAGAACGTCTGGGGTTAAGCGTATTTTTTTATCTTCCGCATACCCGCTTTATCGCAGAGTATGGTCGCGACCATACGCATAACGCCGGCGAGGACCCGTTCGACATTGCCATGCGTGCGCAATATGAACTGACCCGCCGCTTTACCGCTGAATTCTCTATCCGTCCGTTCCTGATACATGATTTTGACCGTACGCTGAACCAGTTGACGCAATGGCTGGATGACCCCGACCCGCATGTGCGGCGCTTGTGTTCGGAAGGCACCCGCTCGCGTCTGCCATGGGGCGCACGTATCCCGCAACTGATTAAAGACCCGACGCCTACACTGTCCATTCTCGATGCGCTGAAAAGCGACCCCAGCCTGTATGTGCGGCGCAGTGTGGCCAACCATCTGGGCGATATCGCAAAAGATCATCCCGACATTGCTTTTGATTTATGTGACCGCTGGTTAAGTCATGCGGATAAAGAGTTGAAGTGGGTCATCCGCCATGCAGTACGCCATCCGGCCAAACAAGGGAATGCTACCGCCATCGCCTTGCGAAAAGCTGCCGGAGGCAGGTAGCCATGGCACAAACCGTACAACAATTGTTGCAGATTGCCAGGCAACAACTGGCGCAAACCGTGCCGGCCTCTGAATCCAGCATGGAAGCGCAGATACTGCTGATGCATGTGCTGGACGTCAACCGTGCCTGGCTGCTGGCGCACGCAACCGATGCTGTACCCGCACAACCAGCTTCAGACTTTAACCGGTTAGTGCAGCGCCGTGTACAAGGTGAGCCTGTCGCCTATATTCTTGGTTACCGTGAGTTCTTTGGTCTCAAACTCAAAGTCACGCCAGCCACGCTGATTCCGCGACCGGATACCGAAACCCTGGTTGAAGCCGCACTGCAAAAAATCACCAAGCCCATGCAGATACTGGATTTAGGTACCGGCACTGGCGCTATTGCCCTGGCACTTGCACAACATGCCAGCCAATCAAAAGTGACTGCTGTAGATGCCTCTGAAGCTGCCCTGAAAGTGGCTGAAGAAAATGCGCTCAGTCTCCAGCTCGACAATGTGACCTTGCTACTGAGTGACTGGTTTTCAAACTTAACTCACCAGACATTCGATCTTATTGTCAGCAACCCGCCATACATAGAATCAGCTGACCAGCATTTATCACAAGGCGATTTGCGCTTTGAGCCACTGTCAGCGCTCG
>JALDYP010000006.1:0-81048 GCA_032153875.1 Methylophilus sp. | reverse complement strand
CCCGCCTTTGCAACCAGGCCGCGCCATCCGCGATAGCGGTATCCAGGCCATTATCCTGATCGATGCGCAGATTGACCACACTACCGGCCTGTTCATGCTGCGTGAAGGTCAGGTCAAGCGCGAGATTTACTGTACCAAAATGGTCTACGAAGACCTCACCAGCGGTAACCAGATCCTGAATATCCTCGGCCATTACTGCGGCGTGAATCACCATGAAATTGCGATTGATGCGAATGACATCAGCCATGCCGACAGTTTTGAAATACCGAACGTACCAAACTTGCGTTTTACTGCCGTGGCATTAAAAAGTGCTGCGCCGCCTTATTCACCGCATCGTAATGATCCACATCCTGGCGACACCATCGGCGTGTTGATCGAAGAAATAAGTACCGGCAAAAAATGCTGGTACTCACCTGGTTTAGGTGAGATCGAGCCACATTTGCCGGCACTCATGAACCAGGCTGACTGCATTATGGTAGATGGTACTTTCTGGACCAATACCGAGATGCTGGATATGGGTTTGATGACCAAAACAGCCCGTAGCATTGGTCATAATCCACAATCAGGCCCGGGCGGCATGATTGAAGCGCTGGACAAGTTCGGCTCAGACAAACCGGTACGCAAAGTGCTGATTCATATCAATAATACCAACCCGATTTTAAGGGAAGATTCCGCCGAGCGCGCCATTCTTAACGATCACAAGATCGAAGTGGCGTATGACGGTATGGATATCATTCTTTAGGAGAGCAATATGAATGCAGTGACACAGGCAGCACTACCCTGGACACGTGAAGAGTTTGAAGCGAAGTTGCGGGAAAAAGGGCAGGGCTATCATATTTATCATCCGTTTCACGTGATGATGTATGAGGGCAAACTGACCAAAGAGCAGTTGCAGTGCTGGGTAGCCAACCGCTTTTACTACCAGATCGCGATCCCGATGAAAGATGCGGCGATCTTGTCCAACTGTCCTGACAAAGAGGTGCGCAAGCAATGGATAGTCCGCATCACAGACCACGATGGTGTGGATGACCAGATTGGCGGCATTGAGGCCTGGATTAAACTGGCTGAAGCCGTTGGCCTTACGCGTGAACAAGTCACCAGCCTTGAATTGGTTTCACCAGGCGTGCGTTTTGCGGTGGATGCTTATATCAATTTCGCCAAACAGCGCTCATGGCAAGAGAGTGTCTGCTCCAGCCTGACAGAGTTGTTTGCACCACATATCCACCAGCAACGTATCAGTTCTTGGCCCAGCATGTATCCGTGGGTGAAAGAGGAAGGCCTGATGTACTTTAAAAAACGCCTGACCGAAGCCCGCCGTGATGTGGAGCAAGGTTTGGGCGTGACTTTAGACTATTTCAGTACCTCGCGTGAAATGCAGATGAAAGCGCTGGATATCCTGCAATTCAAGCTCAACGTGCTGTGGGTGATTGCAGATTCAATCATGCTGGCGTCCACTGACATTAAAACCGAAGGCCGCGATTACCTGCGCCAGCCGGTGATCAAGATTGAAAACTAATTACTGACCTGCCAGAGCATTTGAAAGTAGACAGATGGAAAACAATATTCAACATTCAGATATTTATGCGATCGCTTTGCATCACCGTTTTCAGTGGGAAGAAGCGCAACAGAGCTACGTCATCCTGTTTCCGGAAGGCATGGTGAAATTGCATGGTGGCGCTGGCGAGATTTTGAAGCGCCTTGATGGCAAGGCGAGCGTAGGCGATATCGTTACCGAGTTGAAAGCTGCTTTTCCGGATGCAGAAGGTATTGAAGCCGATATTCTCGGCATGTTTGACCTGGCTGTCGGTAAAGCCTGGTTACGCAAGGTGAATTGATCCGATAGGAGCACGCACATGGCACAATTAAATAATGGCGTTGCAGCAAATGTGACACAAAAACAGCCGCTGTGGCTGTTGGCAGAGGTGACTTACCGTTGCCCGCTGCATTGTGCTTTTTGCTACAACCCGACTGATTATGACAAGCATACCAAAAATGAATTAAGTACCGAGCAATGGATCAGTGCCTTGCGCGATGCGCGCAAAATGGGTGCGATCCAGCTGGGGATTTCCGGTGGTGAACCCTTGTTGCGCGATGATATAGAAGAAATCGTTGCTGAAGCACACAAGCTGGGTTATTACAGCAACCTGATCACCTCCGGTGTTGGCCTGACTGAAAAACGCATTCAGGCGTTTAAAGAGGGCGGTTTGGATCATATCCAGCTTTCCATGCATGATGTGACTGAAGATATCAGTAATTTTATTACCAACACGCGTACTTTTGAGTTGAAGAAAAAAGTGGCAGCCATGATTAAAACGCATGGCTACCCGATGGTGCTGAATGTGGTGATACACCGCTACAACATTGACCAGGTAGGCAAAATCCTGGAAATGGCGGAAGCACTGGGTGCTGACTACGTTGAGCTCGCTAACACCCAATACTATGGCTGGAGCCTGGTCAACCGCGACCAATTGATGCCTACGCGTGAACAGTTGAATAACGCAGAAGCGGCAACCAATGCTTTCCGCGAGCGTGTCGGTAATAAAATGAAGGTGTTTTTTGTGGTGCCGGATTACTTTGCCGACCGCCCGAAAAAATGCATGAATGGCTGGGGCGAGGTATTTATGATCGTTACCGCCAACGGTGATGTGTTGCCATGCCACTCTGCCCGCGTATTACCGGGTATGGAATTCCCCAATGTGCGAGAGAATGGCCTGGAATGGGCATGGAAAGAATCACCAGCATTTACTAAATATCGTGGCAAGGATTGGATGAAAGAGCCTTGCCGTAGCTGCGATGAGCAGGATAATGACTTAGGCGGTTGCCGTTGTCAGTCCTATTTATTAAGTGGCGATGCGGAAATGGCGGACCCGGTATGCACCAAATCTCCTAACCGTCATCTCATTGACGAAGCATTACTGAATTCACAAAACCCGTTAGTGCGCGAACAGCCGATTATTTTCCGCACCGACAAAAATTCCAAGAAATACGTGGAAGGTGACAAGGAAAGAGTTGAGCAATTTCATGCCTTGCCCTGACCATGTCAGGTAATGCTTTATAATCAACAGGCGCTTAGCGCCTGTTGTTTTTTAATGATCTATTTTTTTGTGAAAGTGTCTCAGTGCGGCATTCCTCTTTGTTGGTTTATGTATTAGCTGCATTGGCGGCGCTGGCGCCATTTGCCATTGACACCTACCTGCCGGCGTTTCATGTGATGGCGGCATCGTTGCAGGCAGATCCGCTGGCTATCCAGCAGAGCCTGACCTTTTACCTGCTGCCATATGCATTGATGACCTTGTTTCATGGCGCCATTTCTGATGCGATAGGCCGTATCAGAACGATCAAGTGGGGCTTGGCTATATTTGTATTAGCCAGTATCGGCTGTGCCTTTGCGCCCAATGTACAAACCCTATGGTTGTTCCGCGCATTACAAGGTGCCAGTGGCGGGGCGGGTAATACGGTAGCACGTGCGATGGTACGTGACCTGTTCTCCGGCGCGCAGGCGCAAAAGGTGATGGCAACCGTACAATTACTGTTTGGTATCGCACCGGCAGTAGCGCCGATATTGGGAGGCCTGCTGCTGGGCATACACTGGCAGGCAATTTTCATTTTCCTGGCATTGTACGCGGCAATTTCCTTGTGGGCCGCTATGCGTTACTTGCCCGAAACCATGACCGCAGATAAACGGGTGCCGCTGTCGCTCACAGGCATTAGAGACACCTATATCGCCATGCTGAAAAACGGCATCTTTGTGGTATTGATCGCGTGCCTGGGGCTCAATTTTTCAGCGTTTTTTATTTATGTGTTAGCCAGCCCGGTTTTCCTGGTGGAGCACCTGCACTTGAGCAGCCAGCAATTTGGTTTCCTGTTTATCCCTACCGTGACCGGTATGATGATAGGCTCCTGGATTTCGCGCCATTCGGCGGGGAAGATATCCCCCACAAATTTACTACGCTGGTCATTTGCATGGATGGTGTTGATCGCTGCTGCAAACGTTGGCATACAACTATGGGCCATGCATGCCATTCACCACGTGTGGTGGCTGGCCATTCTTCCTATCGCCTTGTTTAATATAGGTATGGCGGCTTCCATGCCTGTGCTTTCCATTGCTGCACTCGATTGCTTTCCCAAGGTGCGCGGTACTGCTGCTTCTGCCCAAGCCTTTATGCAAATGCTGTGTTCCACTATCAGTTCCGCAATGATTGTGCCGCTAATATGGGATTCTCCATTAAAGCTGGCGGGTACCATGCTGTGCATGACTTTGCTTAGTGCCGGTTTGTTATGGATGGCCAGGCAACAATTTGTCGCTGTTAAATCCGGCTAAAGTACGGCCGTGAAGCAACAATATATGAGGGATTTCCGGATTTAATCGCGTATTTGAATTGCACCTCTCTATTTTATGATGACACTATAAATAGCGATACACAGTCAGTGTTAATCATAAAAGCAGATGGGAGTCACGAATGGAAATATCCAGAGAAGAAGAAGCACAACGGGCTTATGTGAAACTGCTTACCGGCCAGGGTGTGAGTCAGCGGGTACTCATACAGCGTGAGTTCACTATCATCCGCTTGGGCGCATTTCTTAAAGATATTCCCTGTAGCGGTACCGATTACCGCCACGCGGTAGACCGCTTTATTGCGAGTATCGATACTGCAGAAATTCCAATGGTACTACCCGTCGTACGTGAGTTCTTCTCGTTCTGGGTGCGTGATATCAAAGCCATTGCCGCGATGAGCCAGGCTAAAGTATTCAACGGCAATGTGCCGGTTACTGCGGCGACGCAAGATGAGTTATTCAAGCATTGGTATGATTTGGACAAAACCATGATGTCCAGCGCTGAGAAGCAGATTCTGGAAGCTTTCCTGACCGACTCTCAAGCCAAAGGTCTGGACCCGGCAGCCTTTAAAGAGCGCATGCGCATGGCAAAATGCCTGTTGCTCTCACTACGCAATGTCGCATACAAGCAATCACATAGTTATCGACAGATGGTGGACAGAAACATGCCACTATTCAATGCGCTTGGTAACCAGCATAAATTCTTGAGTGTAGCGCGTGAGTTTTATTATTTCTGGCGTGGCGATACGTTGAAACCACAGCAGACACCTGTGCCAGCCAAGCCTAAAGCCAAAACGTCAGAAATGGCCCTGGCTGCCTGATCAGAGTAGATAAGAAGTTAATTCTTTTAATAAATTTTGATTTAACCTAGAGGTTAATCAAAAAAGAATTAGTCAAAACGCCAGCCTTAGCGCTGGCGAATTTTTTGCAGGATTAGGGCAGAAAGCTCTTCAATCGAACGGCTGGTCGAGTCAGCCCAGGTGATGCCATAACGGCGCATCATGTTTTCTGCCTTTTCAATCTCTTTACGGCAGTTATCCAGTGAGGCATAAAAACTATCAGGACGGCGCTCGCTACGGACTGAGTGCAGGCGTTCTGGCTTAATCGTCAGCCCAAAGATCTTGTCTATATTTTTTTCTACCGCAGCAGGAAAAGATCCACGTTCGAAATCTTCCGGAATCAACGGATAATTGGCGGCTTTGATACCGAATTGCATGGCCAGGTAAATACTGGTCGGCGTTTTACCACAGCGTGAAACACCGATCAGAATAACCTCAGCCTCATCCAGACCGGTATTGGTCATGCCATCATCATGGTTCAGCGTGAAGTTAATCGCTTCCATACGCTCATGGTAGCTATTGCCCATAGAGCTGTAAGCAATGCTGGCGCCGGTGAGTGGCTCCTGGTTAAGCTCAGAACCTAAGGGGTAAATAAAACGGTGGAACAGGTCAATAAAGTAGGCATTTGCCTGTTTCAGGCGATTTCTGTGCTCGCCGTTACCGACAGACATGATCACGATCGGGCGAATACCGTCCTGATCGCCTACTTTCTGGATATGCTCGAAACCGGCCTGTACTTTTTCATCGTTGTCGGTGAAGGGCAGGCGCGTGGTGGTGAATTTTGTATTTGGAAAATGTTCCAGTAACTTGCTCAAGGCGCCCGCAGTAATCCCCGTACCATCAGAAATAATAAAAACAGAACGGTGATTCATGCGATTGCCTTAAGTCTAGAACTGAAAAATTATTTTGGTAAGCATTATTTTTTAGTCAAACGCTGCCATGTAGCAACCACGGTATCCGGGTTCAGGGATACAGACTGGATACCTTCAGCAACCAGCCACTCAGCAAAGTCTTCATGGTCAGAAGGGCCCTGGCCGCAAATACCTACGTATTTGCCTAAACGGTTACAGGTGCTGATCGCCATTTGAAGCAATACTTTAACGGCGTCGTTACGCTCATCAAAGCCATCTGCCAGAATGCCGGAGTCGCGGTCCATACCCAATGTCAGCTGTGTCAGGTCGTTAGAACCGATAGAGAAACCATCGAAGTATTCCAGGAACTGTTCAGCCAGCAGGGCGTTTGCCGGAATCTCGCACATCATGATCAGGCGCAAGCCATTTTCACCACGTTTAAGACCGTTAGCAGCCATGATTTCAGTCACGGCACGTGCTTCTTCCAGGGTACGTACGAATGGAATCATCAGCTCAACGTTCACCAAACCCAGCTCGTCACGCACTTTTTTCATGGCCATGCATTCCATGGCGAAACACTCTTTGAAGTCTTCTGCCATGTAACGTGCCGCGCCACGGAAACCGATCATCGGGTTTTCTTCATCCGGCTCGTAAATGTCGCCGCCCACCAGTTTTTTGTACTCGTTAGACTTGAAGTCTGAAGTACGTACAATCACTGGTTTTGGATAGAAGGCAGCAGCAATCGTCGCTACACCTTCAGCCACTTTATCAATATAGAACTGTTTCGGGCTGGCATAGCCGCGCGCACGGTTGTGAATAGTGGATTGGATGTTTTTTGGCATGGCATCGACATTCAAAATCGCTTTCGGGTGAATGCCGACCATGTTGTTAATCACGAACTCTAAACGGGCTAGGCCAACGCCATCGTTAGGCGTTTGCGCAAACGTAAATGCCATGTCCGGGTTGCCGACGTTCATCATGATTTTGCATGGTGGTTTAGATAATGCAGCGTTGGATTGCGTAGAGACTTCAAAATCCAGCGCGCCATGGTATACGAAACCTGTTTCGCCTTCAGCACAGGACACAGTCACGATTTCGCCATCGCGCAACAAGTCTGTTGCATTGACTGAACCTACAATCGCAGGGATACCCAGTTCACGCGCAATAATCGCTGCATGGCAGGTACGGCCACCACGGTTAGTCACCAAGGCACTTGCACGTTTCATCACTGGTTCCCAGTTAGGGTCAGTCATGTCGGCTACCAATACGTCACCTGGTTGTACTTCATGCATCTCAGCCGGATCCAGTACGATACGCACCGGGCCAACACCTACTTTTTGTGTGACCGCACGGCCAGCGACGACTGGCACCGAAGAGTGCTTTTGCAGCTTGAATGTTTCAGTCACATTCTTGGCAGCTTCCTGTGATTTCACAGTTTCCGGACGTGCTTGCAGGATGTAGAGTTTGTTATCCAAACCATTTTTACCCCACTCGATATCCATAGGGCAGCCATAATGCTGCTCAATGGTGATCGCATACCCAGCTAACTCAAGGATATCAGCATCATCCAGTGAATAACGGTTAGATTCAGCGGCATCAACCGGCACGGTATTGGTGGATTTACCAGCCTGCGTGGCATCAGAGAACACCATTTTGATCAGTTTTGAACCCAGGGTCCGGCGTACGATTGCCGGTTTGCCCTGATTGAGCAGTGGCTTGTGCACGTAGAACTCATCAGGATTGACTGCACCTTGAACCACAGTTTCGCCCAGGCCATATGAAGCCGTGATGAACGCAACGTCTTTGTGGCCTGATTCTGTATCAATGGTAAACATCACGCCAGCACAACCAATATCTGAACGCACCATCTGTTGCACGCCGGCTGACAAGGCAACATCAGCGTGTACAAAGCCTTTGTGCACGCGGTAAGAAATTGCACGGTCGTTATATAAAGAAGCGAACACTTCTTTAATGGCGTGGTTGATGTTATCCAGGCCATGAATATTCAAAAAGCTTTCTTGCTGACCAGCGAAAGACGCGTCAGGCAGATCTTCTGCGGTAGCAGATGAACGTACAGCGAAAGTAGTACCTGGCGCTGATTTCTTAATCAGGGTTTCGTAATTTTCAGCGATTGCCGATTGCAATGCAGCAGGAAACTCCGCTTCCATGATCCACTGGCGGATCTGGCTGCCACATTTTGCGAGTGCTTGGGTATCATCAGCATTCAACTGATCCAGCAAGTCATTGATTTTTTTATCTAAACCGCCTTGAGATAAAAACTCACGGTATGCATCAGCTGTGGTAGCAAAGCCTGTCGGTACACGTACACCTTTAGCACTAAGCTGAGAAATCATCTCGCCCAAAGAAGCATTTTTGCCACCGACTGACGGCACATCGCTATTTCTGAGATTCTCGAATGGAATAACATGACTTACCATATAAACCCTTAATTGTTTTAAATCAGATGATATCTATCGCCGATGAAATCACTCACCGAGTGCAATGGATTGAATTCGATAAAGAGAGGCCTACTCTTGAGCGCAACCTGTTTCAAGGAATTACTTTTATACAGGCATTATGCCAAAATCATGTTTTAATGTCACGTCAGCTTCTCTCTGACATCCCATATTTTTCAGCATCAGTATAATTAGCCGTTATGAATGCAGCGAACTCTTCGATACGTGCGCCAATACGCACGGTCAGCGTGACCACCCATGGCCGCTTACATCTGGGATTTTTTGATTTAAGTGGCGAAGGCCAACGTCGTTTTGGTAGCGTGGGTGTCGCCATTGATGCTTACCAAACTGCGCTCACACTTACAGCACAGGCTCAGCAAGGCGAGGTGGATCCCTGGGCGTCCAAAATTCTGCAACAGCATTTAAGATCTGTTACTGCCGAAGCGCAAGATCAACAACTTGATTTAAACATTCATCAAGCCATTCCCCGGCATAGCGGTTTAGGGTCCGGCACACAAATGGCGCTTGCGATTGGAACAGGTCTGAATACTTTATTGGATCAGCCAATTAACAGCGCCCGTATTGCAGCTAGCCATCAACGCGGCGCACGCTCAGGTATCGGCATCGCTACCTTTGACCATGGCGGATTGGTAGTCGATGGTGGCCGTGGCGCTGACACCATTGTGCCGCCATTGCTGGCCCGTCATGCTTTCCCTTCTGAATGGCATTTCTTGCTAATCGTTGATCGAAGCCGTGATGGCCTGCATGGCAATGGTGAGAAAACCGCTTTCAAGCAGTTGCCGCCACAAACAGCGGCAGCCTCAAAAGAGATTCAGCATCAGTTATTAATGAATGGATTGCCAGCATTGGTCGAACAGGATTTCCAGACTTTTAGCGCGTTTGTAGGGGCGTTACAAAGATACAACGCAGATTATTTCGCGCCTGCCCAAGGTGGTGCTTATGCCAGTCAGTCAGTGGCAGAAGTTTTAAGCAGTATTAAGCAGCAGGGTTTTCACGGGTTAGGTCAGACCTCCTGGGGGCCTACCGGGTTTGTGTTGCTGCCTTCTAAATCGGTAGCGATGCAGATGCAGGCAGAGTTGTCACAACGCCACGCTTCAAACCAAGATTTATCATTTATTGTGACCGCGGCCGCCAATAATGCAGCGCGAATTGAAACAAATATATAGAATAAGGCTAAAGTGATCGTTAACCTTAAATAACATATTTAGGAAAAGTGTCTGTTTTTAAGGTCTGCTTTTGATTTTGAACATTCGCATCATTGTGTATATTGCTACGAATACTATTTAGTAAATGGATTCCACAGGGGGAATAATGAAAAAAACCAGTATTATGCATTTGTTCACAGCCGCGAAAAATGCCAGCCCATTCGATGTGAATATGGCATTTGATGCAGGCTATGAAAAAATTATTTCCTATACCGATCTTACAGTGAGTGAAATCGTGGCAATGACACAGGACGCGATTTTTTCACGCAGCCCTAGCGGCCTTAAGCAACAAGCTTTATTTTTTGGTGGCCGCGATATTCAAGTCGCCCTTGAAATGCAAAAACAGGCACGCAGCGCCATGTTTAAACCTTTTGAGTGCCATACCTTTTCAGATCCTTCCGGTGCGTTTACAACAGCTGCAGCCATGCTGGCAAAAGTCGACTTTTACCTGCAAAAATCCGGTAGCGGTTTAGGCAAAGAGAAAATTGCCATTTTTGGTGCGAGTGGAACCGTGGGTTCTACCGCCGCGTTAATCGCCGCCCGCCAGGGTTCAACAGTGTTAATGGTTGCGCATGCCGGTGTAGACAGCATGCAAGCCTATGTCGATAAATTATCCAGCAGCTACGATGTGGATCTGCAAGTGGTGGATGGCAGTTCTGACGAGGCCAAAATTGCTATTCTAAATGACGCAACAGTGGCTTTGTGTGCCACGCCAGCCGGTATTCGTGTACTGGAAACCCGCCAGTTCGCTAATTCCAAATCATTAAAAGTAGTTGCTGATGTGAATGCTGTACCCCCATCAGGTATTGAAGGTGTGGATACATTCTCTAACGGTGGCCTGATCGAAGGTACACAAGTGGCTGGTTTCGGCGCATTGGCCATTGGCCAACTTAAGTATGTGACACAAAACAAGCTGCTGGAGCAAATGCTGCAAAGTGAATCACCCATGCATATTGATTATCATCAGGCATATGAGTATGCCTGCGCTCACGTGGAGTAATTGCATCTTTGCGGTTAGCCATAGTGTCGCAAAGCGCACGTATCTATGCGGAAATGGCGAAACGCGAAGGGTTTGAAGTATTGGCGATTGACGCTTTTGCAGACGTTGATACAGTAGCAGCGGCAGATGAAGTATGCTGCTTGCCTGCATTATGTGAGCGACTCTGTGCTACAGATTTAAAAGTTTTAATGGGTAAGCTGGACAGCTGGAAACCGGATTGTTTGCTGACAGGTTCTGGCTTTGAGGCAGCTATTGAATGTTATACCAGCCTGTACCAACGCTATGCATTGTCAGGTAATGCGCCTGCAGTGATTGAACAAGTAAAAAATCCATTTTGGTTAAGCACACATTGTGTTCGCCATTATGTGATGACGCCAGATATACAGCTGCAAGCTCCGCAATACGGACAATGGTTGTATAAAGTCGCCGGACAAAGTGGCGGGGCGCATATACGCAGTTGGAACAAAACTTCAGTTTTAAATCCTGCGGTGAATGGTTACTGGCAGGCATTTCAGCCTGGTCAGCCTGTAGGCGCGTTGTTTTTGGCGGGTAAACATACAACCACGTTGATAGGTGTGCATGCCCTGAAACAGCGACCTGGAATGTATGCATATGCAGGGGCATCGCGGTTGCAAGATGATAAATTAACGCAAGCCATGCAGGAATTGCTGGATGCAGTTGTGCCGGATTCCGGTTTGATTGGTATCAATAGCCTGGATGCAATCTGGCAGGATGGCCATTTGCATGTGCTGGAAATCAACCCCAGGTTAAGCGCAAGTATGCGTTTGTACGCAGAGTTGCCGTTGATACGGGCGCATCTGGCTAGTTGTCAGGGGGCTGATGTCCCTGAATTTGAGTTATACACAAGGCATGCCAGCCATTGCATTGTGTATGCAAAACAGAGGATAGAAATAAACCAGATGCAGCTTCCCAACTGGTTGGAAGACCGGCCTGAAAATGGCACAATTGAAAAGGGACAGCCTGTATGCAGTTTGTATGCAGAAGGCCCTTCGAAAGAAGCAGTGCAACAGATTTTGCAAGATAAAAAAACACAATTAGAGAAACTATGGGGCACTTATGTCTGTGAACACATCGAATTCAACATCCATTAGCGTACAGCAATACAGTGCACCACTGGTCGCACATCTGATCGCCAATGCACCTGCACTTGGCTGCCTGGTGACCACGCATGATAGTGGCGCCACCATTATTGATGCCGGAATTCAAGCCCCAGGCGGGTTGGAAGCCGGGCGCATCATCGCTGAAATCTGCATGGGCGGCTTGGGTGGCGTAACGCTGCAGCAAGTCCCGCAATTCGCTAATTGGCCACTAAGCGTAGTGGTGACCGCCAAACAACCTGTGATCGCCTGTTTAGGCAGTCAATATGCCGGTTGGGCGTTGTCACACGAGAAATTTTTCTCACTCGGCAGTGGCCCGGCACGCGCTATCGCACAGCGTGAGGAAGTATTCAAAGATATTAATTACAGCGATAAAGGTGAGCAGTCGGTGTTGGTACTGGAAACCGATAAAGTGCCACCAGTAGAGGTGATTGAAAAAGTCGCCAGGGACACCGGCTTGCCAGCCAATAAGTTGACATTCATCCTGACACCTACACGCAGTATCGCCGGTTCTCTGCAGGTGACTGCGCGTGTGCTGGAAGTTGCCCTGCATAAATGCCACACCTTGCATTTTGATCTGAACGCGATTGTCGATGGGTATGGCGTCGCGCCAGTGCCAGCACCTTCACCGGATTTTATTACCGGCATGGGCCGCACCAATGATGCGATTTTATTTGGTGGTTTCGTGCAATTGTTTGTGAATGTTGAGGATGCCGCCGCTGAACAACTCGCGCAACAATTACCTTCATCCGCTTCAAAAGATTATGGTCGTCCTTTCGCTGAAGTATTCAAGGCAGTGAATATGGATTTCTACCAGATTGACCCTATGTTGTTTTCACCTGCCAAAGTGAGTGTTACCAATCTTAAATCTGGCCGTACGTTCTTTGCCGGTCAGTTCAATGAAGCACTGTTAAATCAGTCTTTTGGTGGGTAAGCATCCTCAGCTTAGAAGATGAGCGGGCTGAATAACAAGCAGGTTTTAGTTATTTAAGACCTGCTTTTATATTTGCGCACTAGCAGTTTGAATGTGCTGCGATAATTCCCGTCTTCCAGCACCTTTATCGATTGTATGAAAGTCGTTCCTATCTTCACTGATGAAGTCGCCCAGGAGGGCGGCTGGCATGGACAAGCCCTGGCGCAAGCATTTGCACGCCAGGGTTGGCAGGCGCACATGGTCTCGCTGGATAGCTGCCATGTCAGTATCGTTGACCAGTTAGTACAGGTACGTATTCCAGGCTTATCGCAAGCATCTCCGATCGCGTTTGTACGCGGAGTAGCTGCTGGGACAACCCAGCAAATTATCACCCGCATGAACATTTTGCATACCTTGCAACGGCAGGGTATGACGATATACAACCAGGCTAGAGCCATTGAAACCACAGTCGATAAAAGCCTGACCACTCAAATACTAGCCGAGCATGGCATCGCAACACCGAATACTTGGGTGTGTGAATACCGGCAGGTCGCGCATCCATTAATGCAAGAAGCGCTGGATAATGGTAAAACATTAGTGATCAAGCCTTTATTTGGATCACAAGGCAAGGGTGTGCGTTTGATTGAGCATCCGCAGCAGTTTCCCTTACCGCAGGATATGTTTGTCGACGGCATTTATTACCTGCAAGAGAAAGTTGAGTGCGGCACCAATCAGCACGATTACCGCGTTTTCGTGGTCAATGGCGAGCCTGTAGCTGTCATGCGGCGGCAAGGCGATGACTGGCTGCATAACGTGGCACGTGGCGCGCGCTGTAATGCCTGTGATGAAACTGATGTTGCGGAGATAGGTGTACAGGCAGCGGCTGCAATCGGAATAAACTATGCGGGTGTGGATATCATGCGTGATAAACATGGCAAGTTATGGGTGATAGAAGTGAACAGCATTCCCGCCTGGCGCGGTCTGCAAACCATCACCGATATTAACATCGCCGATATCCTAGTGGCAGATCTGTTACGTTTTGCCGTTCAGGCGTCAGGCGATTAAAACCATGTTACCGTCTACGGAAGGCTTGATACAAAGCGCCTACCGCAAAGCCTGCCTGGCTGAGCTGGAAGCGCTTAAACCAGGCAATGTCCATATGTTTGCCGATGGGCATGGTATGCAAGTACAGCATTTTATCGATAGTGCTGAAGTCTCAGCGCCAGTGCTATGTGATGATGAGCAGTTCGGTTATCGCACACTGGGCCAGCGCATCTACTCTGCGCTAGACACCACCTATGCCAAAGCCGGCTGCAATACCAATCTGGGTATCATACTGTTGGCCGCTCCCATTGTGCAGGCAGCGCTGCAATATGCGCATTTGCCTTTACAGGCAGGTTTGCCGCAAGTATTAAATGCTACGACGGTGGAAGATGCCGGGCATGTGTATGCAGGCATCCGGCTGGTCAATCCCGCAGGCATGGGTGCGCGCAATGAGCATGACGTATCACAACAACCGCAGATTACCCTGCTTGAAGCCATGCAGCTGGCAAGTGCGCAGGATACGGTGGCGCGCCAGTACGTCGAAGGCTACGACCAGGTATTTTCACAAGCATTGCCGCTATACAGGACTTATATTGAACGCTGGCAGCGGCCGGCCTGGGCATTGACTGCCGTTTATTTGTATTGGTTGTCAGCTGGGCCCGATAGTCATATTGCACGTAAATATGGTGAGATGATCGCCCTTAAAGTACAGCGGACAGCCAGTGAGCATGCGCAAGCATTCATGGCTTTAGATAATCCAAAAAACTATATGCCGGCTTTACTCAGGTGGGACCAGGCACTCAAGCAGGAAAAGCTCAATCCCGGTACCAGCGCCGATCTGACGGTAGTCACTGCCATGCTGGCAATGCTTATTTAATCCCTTATTTAAATTCCTTATTTGATTCCTAGCCTGTTAACCTTGGCAGATTCCTCACAAAGGCAAGTGATGGCTAAGGTATACTATTTCTTTAAATGATGAGCTTAAAACAATCATCCTTAAGGAGAACGCCATGACAGAACAAGTATTGACCGAACAGGAAATACAGCAGCATTTTTCCGAGTCCCTGCCACACTGGTTTTATGAAGACGGCTGGATCCGCCGCAAATATAAAACCAACAGCTGGAAGGGCACGTTGATGGTAGTAAACACGGTCGGCCATTTGGCCGAAGCCGCCTGGCACCATCCTGATCTGACCGTTTCCTATGCGTTTGTGATCGTGAAACTGTGCACGCATAGCGCCAAAGGCATCACAATGAAAGATATAGAACTGGCGCGCAAGATCGAAGAAGTCATTCAATGGCAGCCGAATGCCAAAGGTGACTCTGCACTGGAAGGCACACCACAAGATGACCTGCGCTTCAGCTATGTAAAGTATGATAAATAAACTGCTTAGCCAGGCAGTCGCTACAAGTTATTGATTATCCCTTGCCGTATGTCCTTACCAGTTAACACCAGTCTGCCCCCCGCGATTTTCCTGATGGGGCCGACTGCCAGCGGCAAGACTGCCGCCACGATCGCCTTATACCAGCAATTGCCGATAGAAATCATCAGTGTGGATTCGGCCCTGGTGTATCGGGGTATGGATATCGGCACCGCCAAACCTGATGCAGAAACACTGCGCCAGGCCCCGCATCACCTGATTGACCTGATCACCCCGCTTGAACAGTATTCCGCGGCACAATTCGTCAAAGATGCGCTGTCATTGATGCACGCAGCCACAGCTAAAGGAAGGATTCCTGTACTGGTTGGCGGCACTATGCTGTATTTCAATGCCCTGCAGCACGGATTAAGCGATCTGCCCGAAGCCGATCAGGAGGTGAGAGCAGCAATCGAACAGGAAGCCGATAAAGTGGGTTGGCCAGCCATGCATGCACAACTGGCAATTATTGATCCATCCGTCGCCGCCAGGATACAACCTACAGACTCACAACGGATAGAGCGTGCACTGGAGGTATACCGGATCAGCGGTCAGCCTATGAGCGCCTTGCGCGCGCAATCCTGCAAACCAGAGTTACCTTTTAACATCATCAAAATTGCACTGGTACCCAGTGAACGTTCGGTGTTGCATCAGCGCATCGCCGAACGATTCCAGCTGATGCTCAAGCAAGGTTTTATCGAGGAAGTGCAAACACTGCTGGCTCAATACCCTCAGCTGACAGCAGAAAGCCCGAGCATGCGTTGTGTTGGTTACCGGCAAGTTTTAGCTTACTTAAATGGTGATATCGACCTAAACACTCTTGGCGATCAAGGTGTGTTTGCAACAAGGCAGCTTGCCAAACGCCAATTGACCTGGCTTAGAGGAATGAATGATGTGCATAGTATTGATTGCCTGGAAAACAATTGGCTAAAATCTGCACTGGCAGTTATCAATAATAGCATTCAGAAATAACAAAGCCGGAAATCTCCGGCTCTGTATTGATGTGCAAATGTGTTTTACTTAATAAGCGCTATCCTGGCCGACAATCGTCAGCCAGAAAGTCTTGGCGACTATCAGCATGTCCAGGCGCGGACTCCAGTTACGCAGATATTCCAGATCATAATGCACACGCTGTTCCATCTTTTCCAGCGTGTCCGTTTCACCCCGGAAACCGTTCACTTGTGCCCAGCCGGTAATGCCAGGTTTAACCTTGTGGCGTACCATATAGCCTTTAATCAGTTTGCGGTATTCTTCGTTATGCGCAACTGCGTGTGGACGTGGACCTACCACGCTCATGCGGCCTTGTAATACGTTGATAAATTGAGGTAGTTCATCTAATGAGGTTTTGCGCAAGAAAGCGCCTAATGGGGTAATCCGTTGGTCATTCTTGGTCGCCTGGGTAACCTTACCGCCATCTTCGGTCACTGTCATGGATCTGAACTTGTAGACCAGGATTTCCTGACCATCCAGGCCATAGCGACGTTGCTTGAAGATTACCGGGCCAGCTGAAGTTAGTTTGATGCCTACCGCAATAATGAGAAGAATCGGTGAAATCAGAATCAACACAAATAAAGAAAATAAAAAATCAGCAGTACGCTTGATAAACCCATCCATTCCGGTAAATGGGGTATCACATACAGATACAACCGGAATACCGTTCACTTCGGATACGCGACCCTGAATCAGATCCGTGACGAAAATATCAGGCACAAAGTAAATTGAGGTCGTCGTATCTTTAAGATCATCCAGCATTTTTAAAATACGAGGATGACTGGCCATTGGTAAGGCAATATACAGCTTGTGAACGGTATGCAGGCGTAAATAAGTGCTCAATTCGTTCAGGCTGCCGAGTACAGGGTAGACCTCTGAACGTTCCAAGCGGGCCGGCGAGCGGTCTTCAAAAAAACCTAAAACATTAATCCTCTGGTAGTAATCTTCCTTCAGGTTATCAGCCAGTAAAATACCCTGGTCATTCAGGCCTACTACCAGCGTATTCTGTGGTGGCCCTTGCCATTCGATAAGTTTGGGGCTAGCCCATTTCAGTATTTGCAATGCCACAATTTGTGCCAGCGGTGTGATGATTAACCACGCCAGGATCATTTGCTCGCTGTAAAGCGAAATGTAACGTGTTACATACGCAAAAATCAAAACAAAAAATGCGATCAGGAACCATTGCGCAATGACATCTCTGCACATTACAAAAAAAGGTTTTCGGATTTTTGCGCCACTAGGGAAAGTGATAGAAAACAGCACTATCGATACGATGAATATCGACATGGGAATCTGATTTTCTGTGTAGATGAAAAGCCCCCATAGTACAAACACCATGACCAAGGGTTCAACAATCGATTCTAATAGGTAAAGCGGACTATTGGCACCTGATGAGAGGCCCGAAAGAGTTCTGATAGGGGGTTTTTTAGTGGCCATATATTTCTTGTGTCTTTCTACAGGCAGAGTTTAACGCATCCATCAGGGTTGCAGCAATTTTTTGTTTAAACAATGCCCTTTCGGGTAGGTGCAAGGCCGACGCTAACATGGTAATCTGTCATAAAAATAGCAGTGTTTTATTGCATCATTACAAGTCTTTTAATTGATTATTCCCAGATAGTTCTTGATAACTCAACTGCTATCGTTTTTTAATAGTAGAATAATGTAAAAGATTTATAAATCAGGGTGGCTTCATGCCTTTCAAGCATAATCGTAAAAAGTTTATTTCTCTCTCGCATCAGCTTCTATTTGGCTATTGCTTCTTGAATTTATCATCCACCATGCTTTGGGCAGACGAGCTGGATACTTTGCAATTCCGCGCTTCAATTAACAAAGCTTATGACGATAATCTCTTCAGGCGCTCTACTAATGAAACAACTGAACAAATTACCAGATCTACTTTAGGAGTAAAGCTGGATAAATCCTATTCATTGCAAAGGGTGTTAGTTGATATATGGGTGGTCGATAACAAGTATCATAAAAATGATTACCTAGATTTCGTAGGTAAAAATTACAATGCAGCTTATTTGTGGGCCTTAACCCCCAGTCTCACAGGTTCCTTAAGCTCTCGCCAAACCGAAACTATGAATAATTTTGGTGACTTTTTACAAACTGCACAAAACGTTCGTACATTCACTACAAATGAGTTTACAGCGAGATACTCCCCTCATAATGTTTGGGGGCTTATTTTAGGTGTGAGTCAAAACAAGCTGGAAAACAGTCAGTTATTCACGGCTATCACTGATTTTGATGCGAAAGGTCTTGACTATGGAGTAAGTTATAACTTGCCGTCAGGGTCATACATGAAGTTTTTAGTACATAATCGAAACGGAAGCTTCAGTAAGCGGCCGCTGGACCCTGTAAATGTTTTTGACAATGGATACAAAGAGAACGAATATGAGTTTGATTTGTATATACCTGAAGAGGGATTGAGTACTCTTACCGCAAAAATTGGTTATGTCGATAGAAAGTATGACAATTATTCGGTAAGAGACTTTAAAGAATACATTGGTAATTTAAATTACAATTTGAAATGGACAGGTAAGATTAGAACTGATTTTTTGTTATCAAGGACGGTAGCGCCATACGAAACCATCAATTCAACTTATTCAATCTCTGATACATTTTCAACCCGTTTGAAATATGAGGTGTCTTCAAAAATTGAGGCAGGATTGAATTTGCGTTATTCCAATCGCGATTTTGAAGGTCGGGCGCAGTTTGATATGAGTGGTAGGGTCGACATAGAGCGATTGTTTGGTGGTTTTGTAAACTGGAATCCAACTCAGAATATCGGCGTATCTTTAACTACCCAGAAATCTTATCGAGACTCAACGATCTCTAGATTTGATTATGAAGATACGTTGACTGCAATTAATTTTGAACTGAAGATATAGATCAAACATAAGTCTTTTATTTTTATGAATTTCCTTGGTTTATTGTTCTCTTAATCTCCTGCGCTAAGTCTAACTCGTTAATAAGACGGAGCATGTGTAAAACTTAGTATATTTATTCAATCTCAGTTTGTTACTTCACTTCTTAAGGTATTTAGCACCTATACTCACCATTAATTGCTATTTGATCTTGTAGGACTATTGTCAAAATCTTGAACCATGCTAATGTTGCATAGGTCAACCTGGGCAATGTTAATTTTAATAATCTAAAAAGAGAAAAGTGTATGACAAGTCATATCAAAAACCTATTAATGATCTTTATGTTTTTGTTTTCATTGCAAGCGCATGCGGACTACACATTGGGTGCCGGAGATGCCGTCAAAATTATAGTGTATGGCGATGCGGATTTGACGCGTGAAATTAGGGTCGCGGAAGATGGAGTGATTACCTTACCGCTTATTGGTGAAGTAGCTGTTGGAGGCTTGACTACTATTCAGGCTGAAAAACGCATTGCTGAGCAATTGAAAAAAGGTGGATTCATTGCTAATCCTCAAGTGTCTGTTTTAATCCTAGAGTTCAAAAGCAAAACAGTTTCAGTGCTTGGCGGAGTTCTAAAACCCGGAAGGTATCCAATTACACATCCAACAGATGTAAAGGATATTCTTGCTGAAGCGGGAGGTTTGACTCAAGAAGCTTCCGAGATTATTACAGTTGTTCGTGGAGATAAGCGCAGCGAGTATGATTTGAATGAGGTGATAGAGCGTCGTAATTTAAGTGCGCAAGATGTACGATTGATAGGAGATGAGACTGTTTATGTCAGCGTACGTGATGTAGCAGTAACCGGGCAGGTTCTTCGTCCAGGCAAGTACGGTATTCAAGGCGGTACTCGTAAAATTAGTGATTTTGTTGCCCTAGCTGGTGGCGCAACGGAGTCTTCCGGCGAAACACTATTTTTCACCACATCGCGTTCGGGATCTTCTGAAACTAAAGAGGTTAATATTGACGACTTATTCAGAGCTCCATCGGGTGATACAAACAAAGAGGTTGTTCCTGGTGATGTGATTTACATACCAAAAGCGCCTCAAGTTTACGTATATGGGGAAGTGCAACGTCCTGGAATGTATAAAATCGATAAAAATATGACTATCATGCAGGCGATAGCAAAAGCCGGTGGTATAACAATTCGCGGCACCCAGAGGTCGGTTAAGTTGCATAGAAAAAATGCAGAGGGAAAATTAGTTAAACAGACTCCAGAGCTTACAAGCACGTTGATGGATGAGGATGTTTTATTTATTGAAGAGAGTTTGCTCTAATATTAGGTTAAGTCATGAATTTTTCACAATTTATCAATATTCTTAAAGCCCGCATAAAAATTATTATACTAATTGCGGTATTAACAATGGCTACGGCAATTGTTGTTAGCTTATTATTGCCAAAGAATTATCTTGCAACAACTAAAGTGCTTTTAAATTACAAGGGTGTGGATCCTGTGACCGGAGCAGCCATACCGGCACAATTGATGCCTGGTTTCTTGGGTACACAAGCAGATATCATTCAGAGCAAAAGTGTTGGGATTGATGTCGTTAAGAAACTGAAGCTTGCTGATATCCCTTCAATTAGGGAGGATTATGAAAGGTCTATCAAAGACGATAATCTAGATATCAATCAGTGGTTAGCTGACAAATTAATTGGCAATTTAAGCGTCACTCCTTCAAGGGAAAGCAGTGTAATCCTGATTGGATATAAAGGGATTGAGCCTTCATTCGCCGCTACCATGGCCAATACTTTTGCAGAGTCATACATAGCGATTACATTAAAGTTGAAAATGGATCCTGCAATTAAGGCCTCGCAATATTTGTCTGAGCAAACTAAAGTATTGCGGGATAGTTTACAAAAAGCACAAGAAAAGCTTTCTCAGTATCAAAAAGATCATGGTTTAACAAGTGTTCAGGAAGCATATGATGTTGAAGGGTCCAAATTGAGAGATCTTTCATCTCAATATAGCATGATGCAATCACAGGCTATAGATGCTAACTCAAGAAGAAATGATGCTGCAAGGAATACAAGTGAATCACCAGACGTGGCACAAAATCCTGTTGTTCAAAATTTGCGTATGAATATTGTGACTGCTGAGTCTAAATTGGCTGAACTAGGGCAGCGATATAGCAAGAATCATCCTTCCTATATATCCGCAGAAGCGGAAGTTTCAAAGTTGAAAAGCCAGCTAGAAAACGAAATTGATCGTGCCGTGGTGAGTTTGAGTAATAGTGCCAATATCAATTCTCAACGGCTGGGAGATGTTAGATCGCAATTGGAAAAACAAAAGCAAAAAGTTCTTGAATTAAATCGATCGAGATCTGAGTTGATGATGCTTGAGAAGGATATCGAAATTGCTCAGAGTTCATTAGCATCAGTCAATAATCGCTTTAATCAAACTGCTCTTGAAGGCCAATCTAATCAAGCAGATATCTCTATTTTGGAGCTTGCTACACCACCAACATCCCCTAGTAATCCACGTTTGATTTTGATTGCTCCTTTTTCCCTTTTTATAGGTGTTTTGTTAGGGTGCTTTTTTGCCATGGTCGGAGAATTTTTGGATCGACGTGTTCGCAGTATAGATGACTTAACTGGCTTGGCCGAAATCCCAGTGTATGAATATAGCGTTATTAAAGCCTAGTCAAAGAGATATTTTTTAAAATTAATAAGAGTCATAAGTATGGATATTATAGAAACTGACAATAAACCAGCTCTTAAAACAATTTCCTCCAATATTGGGCATTTATTGCTCGATATGGGGAAAATAACTGAGAAAGATGCTGAGCGGATTTTAAAATTCCAAAAAGAAAAATCCATGCGCTTCGGCGAAGCTGCTTTGGCGCTTGGCTTTGTTACCATGGAAGATATCAACAAGGCATTGTCCTACCAATTCGATTACCCTTATTTAACTGCTGATAAGGCATCATTCAGAGGTGATTTGGTGGCAGCATTTGATCCGTTCTCCAAACAAGTGGAGTCCTTGAGGTCTCTTCGTACACAGCTTATGTTGCGTTGGTTTGAGAGGGGGTATAAAGCAATTGCCATTTCTTCCTCAAAGGAAGTTGACGGAAGTGATACTTTAGCCGCTAATTTGGCTGTGGTTTTTTCACAGTTAGGAGAACGCACATTACTGATTGATGCTAATTTGCGAGACCCTTCCCAAAACAAATTATTTAGATTGAATAATAATGCGGGTCTGTCTGATATTTTGGCCGGTAGGGCTTCTACAGAAGCTATCGTAAGAATACCCTCTTTATTAAATCTCAATATTTTAACAGCAGGTACCATACCCCCTAATCCTCAAGAGCTGTTGAATAAAGAGATTTTCGATCAACTTATTACTGCTTTTTCAGAACAATATGACGTCATTCTTGTAAATTCTTCTCCCATACTTCAATCTTCTGATGCACAGATTTTAGCTAAGAAAATCGGTGGGGTTTTAATTGCAACGGAGCAACATAAGACTGCGCTGGATGATACAAAGGCAGCGATTGAAGCATGTCGTGAATTAGGTATCCAGGTTCAAGTTGCTTTAAACGTGGTGCGGTAGGATGAGCTCGCAGGCCTTATCAATAGATCCTCTGCCGAAACAAAAAATTATAGGTTATCTGGCATTAGTCGCATCAGTTCTCATACTCTTTGTTCCAGTATTCTATGATCTTTTTGTGACGGTATGGAAAAGTGACTCGCAGTCACATGGACCAATAGTTCTGGGAATCGCGATCTGGTTCTTTTATTTCAAGACCAGGCAAATACTCGAAAAACCACCTGTATTCAAACCTGCGCCATCTTTAGGCTGGTTATTCATTTTATCAGGTGCGTCTTTATATATAGTCGGCTATTCGCAAAGTGTTTACATTTTTTCAGTGCTATCGCTGGTCGCTATCCTGTGCGGATTAATCTGTCTCGTCTTTGGTGTTAAAACTGCGCTTAGATACTGGTTTGCATTATTTTTCTTTATTTTTTTAATGCCTTGGCCAGCCTCAGTGATAGATGCAGTTACCCAACCGATGAAGATCGCGGTCTCTTTTGCATCAGAGCACCTGTTATATTCGCTTGATTATCCAATTGCACGTTCTGGTGTCATTCTACAAATCGGACAATACAAGCTGCTGGTGGCGGATGCCTGCGCCGGATTGAACTCCCTGTTTACGCTTGAAGCCATTGGTTTGCTCTATATCAATGTGATTAATCACCAGGCGTTCTGGCGTAATGTGTTACTTGCGATTCTCATTGTTCCAGTTTCCTTTACTTCCAATGTATTGCGCGTATGTACTTTGGCACTCATTACCTATCATTATGGCGATGAAGCAGGGCAGGGATTCCTGCACAACTTCTCAGGCATGATTTTATTCATGACGGCCCTTATTCTGATTATTGTGATTGACTCGATAATTCAGAAGATAGCGGAGCGCTTCAAAGTTAAAGCATTACTCAGTCAAGATTGATTCAGGTGATAAAATTGAAAGAGTTATTTAATAAACTGCCGCCTGTAAAGACTTTGCCTGCAGTGATCTGGCTAGTTATTAGTTTATTTGTTTTTTTGATTGCAATCGCAATAAAGCCAGTCAAAAACTATGCAGACTACCCAAGCGATTTGGATAACACTATTCCAAAAGAGTTTGGTGAATGGAAACTAGCACCTCAGTCAACTCCTCAAGTAAGTTTGGTAAGTGATAACAATAACTTACAAGCTAAGATATATGATGATGTCCTCATGCGTACTTATGTTAATAAGGATGGGAATGCAGTTATGCTGGCGCTAGCTTATGCAAAAGAGCAACGGCAAGATGTAAAAGTACATCAGCCTGATATATGTTACCCGGCACAAGGATTTCAATTGGTCAACACACGGCTTGCCACTTTTAAAGTTGGTTCAAATGCATACCAGATTACGGGTAAAAATCAGCTTTATTCTGGTTCTTCCCATTTTGAAGCAGTTAGTTATTGGATCCGCGTCGGTGATGAAACCTTTCTTTCTGGATTTCAAATGCGTCTTAAAATAATTAAAGATGGTCTTACAAAGCAGCGTTTTGATGATGGTATGCTTGTTAGAGTTTCCTCAGTCACTCAAAGCGATACTAGCATTGAGCCTCTTTTTAAATTGCACGAAAAGTTTCTTAATGATTTGACTACAGCAGTGACAGGAAACTCACGCAAGTTGCTCTTACCTGCCCCTATCTAAAACAGCTTATCTGGAACAGTTGAGATTAGGCCCACGAAATACAATAAATTAAATAAATCTCATCAAACAAAATTATGAAAGTCACTGTTTACATACCTACCAAAAACCGCAGACCAGTGCTAGCTAAAGCTGTAGACTCAGTCCTTAGCCAGAACTATAAAAACCTCGAAGTTATTGTTGTAAGTGATGGTTCGACAGATGATACAGAAACTTATTTGATGCAGAAGTCGGCAGAGGATCAAAGATTGAGGTTTTTTATTAAGGAAGCCTCTGAAGGTGCGCCAGCAGCAAGAAATCTTGCAATAAAAAATGCTACTGGTGATTTTGTAACTGGGTTGGATGATGACGATGAGTTCCTGCCGGATCGCCTCATGTTGTTAGTTGGCTATTGGAATTTTTTGCGAGCTCATGATTTACAACCTTCATGTATATATACGACAGACTTAATTTACAAAAATGGTGTTGAGGTGTCACGATCCAAAAAAATAGGACATGTTGATCATACTCAACTATTTGAATTCAATTATGTAGGAAATCAAATATTTGCACCTAAATCTGTTTTTTTAGAGGCTGGTTTATTTGATGAAGAAATGCCCGCCTGGCAAGATATGGAGTTTTTTTACAGAGTTTTGAAAATGTTTGGTCATGCATCTTTACTCGATATTCCGACACAAATTATGGATGACACGCCAAGAACGGACCGTATTTCCATAAAAGCTAAAAGTAAACTAAAAGCTGCATACAATAGGTTTGTTTTAAAACATTGTCAGGATTCAGACCGTAGAGCTCAACAATTATATCTACAAATGTTTTCCAGATATTATGGAGTAAGGCCAGATGTGTCTGACTGGTTGTTTTTTATGCGAAAAGGTATCTGGTTTAAGGGAATGATGCAGTTGCTTTCCGCCACACTTCGCAAATAAGAGAAAACTGAACTATCATCCTAGATTTTCCATTTCATGGAATTCATTCAAAACGAGAAATTAAATTAAGTACGCATGAAATTAAATAAGCTGTTTATGCCCGTTAATAGCACTACATCATATCTTCCGCATATTGATGGTCTAAGGGCAATCGCTGTAATGCTCGTGGTCTTGTTTCATGCATTTCCTGGACGTCTTGCCGGAGGCTTCATAGGAGTAGATATTTTTTTCGTAATATCTGGTTATTTGATTTCCAGCATTATTTTAAAAGAAATCTCTACCCACAGATTCACTATTATCGGCTTTTACAAGAAAAGAATTAATCGGATATTCCCCGCCTTAATATTTGTTCTTTTGTTTAGTCTGATTGCTGCAAGAATTTTAATGCTTAAGACCGAGATGGCTGATTTCAATTTATCAGTATTCTTCTCAACCACATTCCTTGCAAATATTTTTTTCCTAAACACCCTTAACTATTTTGACAATACAGCTGAAGATCATCCTCTTTTGCATTTTTGGTCTTTAGGTGTTGAAGAACAGTTTTATATTTTCTGGCCATTATTATTGGTTTTTATTGCTAGAAAACCTCAGCTTGTTGCTTTATCAATCATCTCTTTTCTGCTTGCATCATCTTTTTTTCTTAATATACTTTTTGTTGAAAAATATCAATCACATGTATTTTATTCTCCTGTCACCAGATTATGGGAATTGGGTTTCGGCTCATTATGTGCTTATTACAAAACAACTAATATTGAAGTCTGGCTGAAAGCCAAGCTTCCGTTTTCTTACGTTGATGATATTTTCACTACGCTAGGGCTTTCGCTTATCATTTATTGTGAGCTAATTATAAAACCTAGTAGTGCTTTCCCTGGATGGTATGCTTTATTACCAGTCGTAGGGTCCGGGCTGATTATTTTGTTTGGTGGAAATAGTAAATTATCCGGCAGTCTGTTGGCTAATCCAATTCTGGTTTTTATTGGATTGATCAGTTACCCATTATATTTATGGCACTGGCCACTATTATCTTTTAGCCATATTAATCAAGGATACCTGATCACAACTAACTTTAAGCTTGGGTTAGTAATTGCAAGTTTCTTCTTTGCTGTAGTAACTTACTATTTTGTTGAGGTTCCAATAAGATTTAAAATTAAACATCAATTAAAACCCTTGTTTTTATTGATTGGATTATTCGCTATTGGTGCTTATTCTTTATTAAGCTATAGGCATCAGTTGTTAGCAGTTTCAAGTGATAGTGATAATTTCGTTACTTTTTATAAAAAGTATGTTCAAAACAATGATTTTGTAAAAAATAACAGAGTGGATTGTGGTTTTATTAATAATGACGGATCATTGAGAGATAGTCTTCCTGAAGACTGTGACAAATCTGACGTTAGGCCATCTATCTTACTTTGGGGTGACTCTCATGCCTATCAGTTCTATTCTGGTTTAAATATGATAGCAGGAAAGCCTTATCAATTATTACAGGTAGCCTCTTCAGGATGCGAGCCTTTTGATCCCGAACGCCAACACTTACACAAGAAAAAAAATTGTCTTACGGCAAACAAAAGATCACTAAATATAATCAGGTCAACCAAGCCGAATCTGGTTTTGTTAGCTCAAAAAGATAAACATGATGAAACTGATTGGAAGGAACTGGCAATTGAATTGAAAGCAATGGGAGTTCAAAAGGTTATATTGCTTGGTCCTGTTCCACAATGGAACGAGTACTTATATAGGTATTTGGCCAAGAATTATAAAGATCTGGCTAACATTCCTGCTTATTTAAATGGGGATATCCTAAATAAAGAAATCATTGATTTGGATAGAAAACTGCAGGATAAATATGCGAAATATAGCGAAATTCAATACATTTCAATTGTAGATTTATTATGTACACCAGAAAAAGGTTGTTTAACGTATTTCTATCTAGATAATCACAAGGAATTGACTACTTTTGATTATGGACATTTAACGCTTAGTGCATCCACGCAGGTATCCGAAAGCATTATGAAAGCAATTCAATTAAAATAATTGAAATTACCATCTTCTCATTTAAGCTACGTTTAAATAAACATAACTATTAATAACTCAATACGATGTCAAAGCTATCTCAAAATAAATCAGCAATATTGTTATTTTTGATAGCAATTTTATCGTCTCTGTTTTTTGGTCTTGTTGCACTAGTTTTTGCCAGCATCGTTGGAAAGCATTATGCATATCTTTTAGCATTACCAGCAGCACTGATGATTGGACTTGTATTTATTTTTAGTAGAAGTTTTTTTCTTTTACTAGTGATAATGTTAAGGCCATCACTGGATGTTGTTTTTGAGTCAATCAAAATTGGCAGCTTCGGTTTAGGCGGAATATTAAATGCATTGATGATTTTGATAGCAATACTAGTTTTTTTTGAGAATTCACATCAATTAAAAAACCATTCCGTAAATGTCAAAAAAGCTTGGCTGGTTTTTATATTGCTAAGTTTTATATCACTCTTCTACTCCCCGGTATTTTTATTAGGGCTTAAAGCCTTTTTAAGTTACCTGTCTTACGCTGCTCTGTTTATTATTGGTTTATATTCAGTTAAAACCGAGAAAGACTTCGAGATGTGGATCAAGGTAATTGTACTTTCTTCAGTTATTCCACTTCTGTATGGATTGAAGGCTTTAGCTTTGGGTGGCGGGGGGCTTAGGTTTAGTGTCGGAGAAGGGCTGAGGTTGCAAAGTACTTTTCCGCATCCAAATCCGTTTGCTCCTTATCTTGTTTTATTAATTACTGTAAGTTTTTATTTGTATAAATCAAACATTTTAGCTGTAGGTAGTTTGATCAGGAAAAGTTTGCCGATATATATATTTGTTCTAATTGGATTATTACTGATGACAAAAACAAGGTCGGCCTGGGCAGCTTGCTTTTTGTTATTCGCCTTTTATGGTTTCTTTTTAGAAAGAAAATTTCTTATATTTGTTTTTGTAACTCCATTTTTTGCATTATTAATCCCTGAAATCCAAGATAGGATTCTGGATTTAACCCGTGATTCTGATTATGGTGCAACTGGATATGGAAGATTGAATTCTTATGCGTGGCGTTTGCAAATATGGGAAAACAGTCTGCGTTGGATGAGTCCTACGCACTACGTTGCTGGTTATGGTTTATCGGCGTTTGTGCATCATTCTATGGATTTTGGTATGGCTAATGCATTCCAGAAAGCTACTTATGAAATCAATGCTCATAATATTTTCGTTCAAACTTTTTTCAATTTGGGATTGATAGGTTTTGTTTCTTTTACATATCTCTTATATGTCACCGGGAAAACATTATATAAGTGTTATTCTAAAAATAAACTTCTAGTTTTCATAGCGTTGATGGCATTTGTACAGCTTCTGTTGCAAGGCTATTCAGATAACATTTGGGACTATCTAATTTTTGAATGGTATTTCTGGTTTTTTATGGGTATAACATTCGCTTATCTTGCAATCAAGGCAAATAGAGATCATCTGCAGCTAACGTAGATTCAACCGATCTACTATAAATAATATTTTATATTTTTATGTGATTTCCTTCTTGTAAAAGAAACCAACTAAGTATGCGAATCAGTTATTTCACCAGCAGTTATCCCCGAGCCACAGATACGTTCATTCAACGCGAAGTAGTAGGTCTTAGAGAAGCAGGGCATGAAGTTTTCACCAGTGCATTGCGCAGGCCTGAAGGTGCGAATAATGTTAGTGATCTGATTCGTAGCGAGCGTGAAAACACAGCTTATTTCCTGCCGGCAAAGGTTTTAGCATTAATCAGCCTGAACATAACCACTTTATTTAAAACACCGGCTACTTACTTTAAAACATTATGCCTGGCTTTCAAAACAAGGAAACCTGGTATCAAGGGTACGTTGTATCAGTTTTTTTATTTTCAAGAAGCTTTATTACTTTCGAACTATCTGATCAAAAACAGAATCCAGCATATACATAATCACTTCGGCGACAGTAGTGGCTCGGTGACTATGCTGGCAAGCCAGTTAAGCGGAGTTGGGTACAGCATCACTTTTCATGGTCCGCATATTTTCTTTGAACCAACGTTATTAGCTTTACGTGAAAAGGTCAGATTCGCAAAGTTTATCGTTTGTATCAGTAATTACTGCAGAAGCCAGATGATGCTTTTTTCTGATGCTGAAGACTGGCACAAATTATACATCGTGCACTGTGGCGTTGATGTCGCCGCTTATTCCACTGGCGAACCCTTAGCGAAAATCCTGGTAAACGATGCGTTTAAATTGCTTTATGTCGGGCGGCTTGCGGCAGAAAAAGGTGTGCCGGTCTTATTAAACAGTTTGATCGCACTGAAAAACGAAGGGCACAACTTTCATCTGACATTGCTAGGTGACGGCCCTGAGCGCGCTGATCTTGAACATAAGGTGAAGCAGCACGGACTGCAGGAACATGTGCATTTCGGAGGGTTTGCCAGCCAGGAAACAGTGAGGACAACATTGCAAAACAGTGAAGTGTTTATTCTGCCCAGCTTCGCTGAAGGTGTTCCGGTTTCACTGATGGAGGCGATGGCTTGTGGCGTTCCTGTGATCGGAACCAATGTAGGTGGCGTCACCGAACTTATACAACATGGCGTATCGGGGCTGGTGGTTTCTCCTTCTGATGAAGTCTCACTCAAACAAGCGATCGTGAGTTACATGGAAAATGAGCAGTTACGTGAGCGTGTGAAACGTGAAGCAAGACAAACGATAGAGGCGCAATTCAATTTAAATCTTGAAATAGCCAAATTAGGAAAATTGATCGAGAAATATCAGGAAAGCTAAATGATTGGTTACCTTAAAGATGCGGATACACTGGCTCTTGAAAGCTTCCCTGTTTGCATCATAGGCGCCGGTGCGGCTGGCATCAGTCTCGCCGTCAAGCTTTCCAGGCTAGGGCAGCGTGTCTTGTTAATAGAAGGGGGAGGGTGGAACGAGACCCCCGATATCCTGGATGCCTATGTCGGTAAGGCCACATCTCCACATCCGCAAACGACAGAATTCAGGTATCAGCGATTTGGTGGAACGACCCATCTTTGGGGCGGACGTTGTGTACCTTTCGATAGCCATGACTTCGAAAAAAGGGACCATGTGCCGGAAAGCGGGTGGCCGACAGGTGCAGAGGATATTGCGGGCTATTATCCCGAGGCGCTGGATTTTTGTGATGCCGGCAATAATGACTTTGCAATTTCAGCATTCGGGCCCAAAACAAAACCCATCTTCAGTGAGATCACGCACTTAACGCCTGACTTGAACGAATATATAGAGCGCTATAGCCTGCCTACCGATTTCGGCAAGAAATTCCGTCAGGAACTAACAGCCTCCAAGCATGTTCAGGTATTGCTGCAGACACGCTGCATCAGCCTCAACTGCCTGCCTGAAGAGCAGGGCAAGATAGCATCTGTCACCCTGCATGATGGAAACCAGCCTGTCACACTAAAGGTGAATCAGGTCGTGCTGGCGGGAGGATGTATCGATGTTACCCGCCTGATGCTTGCCAGCCGCCAGAAAAATCCCGCCTGGAGTTATATGGATGCCAGCCTGGGGAAATATTATGCATGTCACTATGATTTGATATTCGGGGCTTTACGCTTTCAAGGCGAAAAGCCTGTGTTTGATTTCCAGAAAACTTTAGAGGGTGTATATGCCAGACGCAAGTTACAGTTCTCTTCTGAGTTTCAATCACAGCATGGTTTATTGAATGCAGCTTTTCGCCTGCATTTCCCTGCTTATGCAGATCCTGCCCATGGCAGTGGCGTCCTTTCAACGATTTATCTGGCGAAATCGATACTTAAACCCGAATACCAGACAATTTTGAACCATGGGACGAGTCAAACTGACCAAAATCGTCAATTTTTAAAGCATGTCAGAAATGTTTTCCTGGATATTGGTTCGGTTGCAGCCTTCACATATCAATGGTTATTTAAAATTAAACTCGCTAAAAGAAAGGTCCCCTATACTCTAATTTCCAATAGAAATGGCACGTATCCCCTTGAATTTAATAGTGAACAAGTTCAAGACATCAACAACCGCATAGAATTACTGGATGAAGTAGACCGATTCGGAATGCCCAGGGTGAGTATCCATTGGAAACTCACTGGCCTGGATATTGCTTCTGGAATTAAGTACTTTAATCTGCTCAAGGAATTATTTGAAAAAACCAAGTCTTGCAGACTTGAGTTTGATCAGAATGAGTTAGAAAAAAGTATGAAGAATGCTTTACCAGTAGGCGGCCATCACATGGGAACAACGAGGATGGGAAACAATCCAAGTGAAAGTGTGGTTGATGCGAATTGCAAAGTTCACGGTGTAACGAATTTACATATCGCTAGCTCCTCAGTCTTTACCACTAACAGTCATGCAAATCCTACCCTCACTATTGTTGCGTTGGCTTTGCGGCTGGCAGATCATTTAAATCGAACTGTTGCTCTAAAGGAGTAAATGATGACGGGATTAACGAAAGGGCGCTTGATCATTCCAGCGTCCTTATTTTCTATTTTTCTATGTGTATCAATGGCGGCGTGTGCCGGGGATCCGAACAGAAGTGCTCCGGCTTCAGTCAAAAAAACCAATGAGACAGATCCCAACCGATATACCAAACCGTTTGAAGAAAATTCATTATGGAAAAGTAGACCTATATCACCAACATTTTCTAACTTTGTTATACCGACCTCATCTTATAATCCTTTGGTACATGAAGGCTCGTTTTCAACCGGTTGTTTCTTTGCAGATGCGAATAATTCACCGATGACTGTGAAATTAAATCCCGGAAAACCAGGGATTAAAGATGCAGATGCTGAAGCTTTTTTACCAGAGGTTGAAATTCAACATTGGCCTGCGGATGTAAAAGCTCCGGACGGAGGTGATGGTCATGCGGATATTTTCGATGTGGATCAAGGAGTTATACATTCATTTTGGCAATTAAAAAACAATAACGGGGCATGGACTGCCACGCTTTATGCCTGGTCTCCTATGAATGGTAGTGGATGGCCAGATCCAGCACATTATTATCAAGGCGGTAGAGCTGTAGGTGTTCCAGCTTGCGCAGGTCTGATAAGAAAACATGAATTTCAAAGTACTGATTCGATTTATCCCCATGCGTTAGCTATGTCATTAGCCCAAAACGGGATGGCACCAGAATATGTATTCCCTGCCACATCTGCAGACTATTTTAGCAAGCAGAATACAGGCAAGATACCGGAAGGGTCATTGGTAATGCTTCCTCAATCATTTGACGCATCTAAATTGAAGACACCTGAATTGGTGAGGATTGCTAATACATTGAAAGCTTATGGTGCTTATATTATTGATCGTAATGTTGGTACTCCATTTATGATTTATGCAGAGAATGGTTCTGGTCTTAACTTGCATAAGAATGGATACAGTATGCAAGTTGTGAAAGATCTGCACACCATCCGTGAATCTCTGCGTATGGTAACGTCTGCCAAGTCATGGATTAATGAGGCGGGTAAGCCGTTTAGTCCGGATAAAAACCTGAACATTCTTTCTATGCGGGGACCGTGGTGTTTGGCAAAGGGACCACAATGTATAAAAGGTGATCCCTCAATAGGAAAATATGATACTTGGAAGCAGGCTGTTGTGTTTGGTAAGACAACTGAACCTGTTTTGCAATCAAATGCTTCTGGTCGTTCAATTAGTCAAGTTGTTTGGGCTAAACCTAAACCTGGTGAGAAATTTAAACTCACTGCGAAAACTACTGGCGGAGGAAAGCTGAGATTAGTTATTAAACTCAAAAAAAATTGGAGTACTAAACTCGACACTTATTATCTTGAGAATGGACAGTCAACAACTTTTGTTTGGCCAGCAGAAGAACTTGCATTTAATTTAGTTGCGATGAGTGGAGTAGGTAACAATTCAAGTGTCAGTGGGACATTAATGCGTGTAAAATGAGTACACAAATATGAGTTTATAAAGTTGGTCGTAAAATGTTACTTGCAGAAATTATTTATTGCGCATTACTTTTTTTCTTGATAATTCCTGTATTAACATTTTGCATTCAAATATTTTTTGCTGTTTTACCTGGATTTCGTTTAAAAAAAATCCAGCTCCAATCAGTACCTGTCGCATTACTGATTCCGGCACACAATGAAGCTGCCGGAATCAGTTTTACTTTAGAATCCATAAAACAAGCAGCAACGCCATTCACACGTGTGATAGTCATTGCAGATAATTGTACTGACAACACAGCCGAAGTCGCTAAGAGCCATAACGTTGAAGTCATTGAGCGATCACATAAAACTTTGCTAGGTAAAGGATATGCACTCGATTTTGGTATAAATTATCTTTTAAATAGCCCCCCGGAAGTTGTCATTGTATTTGATGCAGATTGTATAGCCAGTGAAAAGACAATCAATGCTCTAGTACAGGCAGCTATTGTAGAAAACCGTTCTGTTCAAGCCCTCTATTTGATACAAGCCAAACCTAATTCCCCACTTAAAACCCAGCTTGCGGAATTTGCTTATGTTGTAAAAAACTGGACCAGGCCACTGGGCTTTTATCGATTAGGTATGCCTATACAACTAATGGGTTCTGGCATGGCTTTTCCCTGGAAACAGATTGAAAAGATAAATCTTGCGCAAGGGCACATTGTAGAGGATATGAAGCTTGGGGTAGATTTGGCTGAGCGACATCTGGCCCCCAAATTTTGTCCTGAGGCTTTTGTAACAAGCGAGTTTCCTTTAAATGAAGAAGGAGCCTCATCCCAGCGTAAGCGATGGGAGCATGGACACATGAGTATGATTCTTCAAGAAGGCTTGCCGCTGCTATTTAAAGGTATCAAATCATTTAATTTTGAAATGATTGCGATGGCGCTTGATTTGTGTGTGCCGCCACTAGCACTATTGTTTTTAATTAGTGGCGTTTTTGCGTTACTCTCGACACTTTTATTTCTTATTACAGAGTCTTTTTGGCCTTGGGCTGCAGGGATTATGCAGTTTTTTATGTTAGGTATATTTGTTTTAGTCGCATGGATTAAACACGGAACTCGAATTATTTCTCTTTATCAACTCTTAATTTATGCTCCAGTTTATGCTCTGAGCAAAATTCATTTATATGCCAAGTTTTTTATCAATCGACAGATTGAATGGGTTAAAACAAAAAGAGATTAATGGTAAGTTGAGGGAGCGAGCAGCAACTATGCTGCAAAATTAATAATGAATACAACAATTAAAAAAATTGACCAATTGGAAAGTCTGCGTGGCATTGCGGCTCTACTTGTGGTTCTTTATCATGTGCCGGCTTGGAACCCTTTAATACATAATATTCCTATTATTCGAAGTGGTTTTATGATGGTCGACCTTTTTTTTGTATTATCGGGTTTTGTCATTTATACGGCTTATGCACACAGAATTACTAACTTGTATGAGTTTACAAAATTCCAATTTTTACGTTTTGGACGATTGTATCCTGTTCATCTGTTTTTCCTTATTTTATTTCTGGGAATCGAGGTATTAAAATATGTTTTGCAACATCATTTCGGTGTCCCCAGCTTAAGTAAACAGCCCTTTGAGCAGAACAATCTAGCAGCTTTTTTGCGAGATATTTTTATGATCAAGGCGTTTTGGCCTAATGAGGAAGCGATCACCTTTAATAGCCCGGCCTGGTCTATAAGCGCTGAGTTTTACACTTATCTAATTTTTGGTTTTATCGTTCTAAAATTCGCAAAATTCAAAAATTATATATTTGCGTTTTTGTCGATTTTATCGATTGGGATACTTTTTATTTTCCAGCCGGATCATTATGATTTTATGCTTAGATGTATTGCTGGTTTCTTCCTAGGATGCATACTTGCATTGTTAATTAAGAATTTGAACGGAAAGATAACTCTCAATCCAATTTGGATCCCAGTCTGTTTTGGTTTTATTGGATTTTTAATGATTTATTTGCATGACATTCGATCGTTCAAAGTGCTTATTTACCCTTTAACATCTTTACTAATTGCTGCGATATTATTGTCACGTGAACATTTCTGGAAAAACTTTCTTTCTCATCCAGTACTGGTTTGGCTAGGAACGATATCTTTCTCCTTATATATGTCTCATGGTCTTGTGCTTTGGTTTTATCAGCAGATTATCAGGGTTGTTTTTCACAGACCGGAGGTACTGATCAAAGGATTATCGACTCCCCAGTTTCAATTGCCATTAGCAATACTTTTAACGGTTATTTTCTTAATCATATGCTTGGTAGTGGCTCAACTTTCATATAAATTAATTGAAAGCCCATACCGATATAAGTCGAGGAAATTCGTAGATGCAAAATAACGAAAAGTTTTAAAAATTCGTCTATTTCTGATTTTTGAACCATTCAACTGAACTCGTCAGGCTTTTTTCATAACTTAAAAAAGTTAAATGAGGCATAACTTTCTTGCAATCTAAAAGAATTCTTTGTTTAAACAATGTGAGTAACGAAGGGGGCAATGTTTCTGGAAGGGATTGTGCTAATTTTGCCAACCCTACTTTACAAAGAGTTTTTTGCAGAATTTTAATTGCAGGATTTAAGACTAGTGAATCCAGTTTCAATTGAATCGAGTGAATTCTCTTAACCGGTTTTATGCCCATGTAATGTGCCAAATCAATAAAATATTCATTCCATGAAGGGCTGTCTGGTGCTGCTAGATTGAAGCATAATAAATCACCAGTATTCAATGGAAATTCCAAGCTTAAACCTATAGCTTTAACAACGTCGTCGACATGGACCAGATTGCTCCAGCCATTACCCGCTTCTCCTAAGTTACCTAGTCTATGGTCTTGAAGAAGTTTTATAATTCCAGAAACCCATTGACTGCTCCCAGGTCCATGAATGCACCCAGGTCTTAGTATTATGACTTTACCACCTGCTTCTGCATAAGTTTTCATATGCTTTTCAGCCTCACATTTTGCTTTTGCGTACCAGCTATGAGATGGATCAAAAGGATAATCTTCGGTTATATTTCCTTCGCTCGCTCCGTATACCGCCATAGTACTCAGGTGCACGATAGTGGGTTTACCAGCCGCAAGAGCAGCTTCAGTAAGTATTTGTGCTCCTAAACTGATTGACTCTTTACTTCCTGCAACACAATTAACTACGGCATCTACATTTTTTAGCTGTGCACATAACTCATCAAAGTTCAAACTGTCTAAAATGATTTGGTTTGCAATCGGAGTATTGTTTCTACCTCTCGAAGATGCAATCGAATCCACTTTGTTATCTAGTAAATGCTGATGCAAATGGCTTCCCACGTGACCTGTTGCACCAAGAATTAAAACTTTCATAATTTTTCTTTCTAAAAAGTATGTGAGTAGCTGAATTCAGAAAGTAATACTTTCTAAGAGAGGTAGAGAAATTAAATATCCCCCTTAACAATCTTCATACTCATGATTCAGTTTTGAGGGAGGCTTATTTAGACTACTGGATTATATTTTTCTCGCATCAATTAAAAAAATTCATAAATACGCGTTATTATTGAAGCTGTAGATGAGGTGTAAGCAGTGGCGTTATCGCTGGAATAGGTTAAATGTCTTATATCGCATAATCCTTATCGGGTTATACCATATCACACAGGTTCTTTTTTTATTCACATACGATTGAAAAATAACCATAAGATTTACGCAAGCATGCGTAATGTTCAAAAAATAATTAACCTTGAGTTTCAGGCCGTGTATGTCAAATACCATAGAAATGTTTGGAATCACCATTCACAAGTTTTCAATGAATGGTGCTGTAGATGTATTGCAGGAATGGCTGCAGTTCGGGAGCAATGACTGTAAATATGTCGTGACACCAAATGTTGACCATATCGTCCAGCTTGAAACTAATGCAGGTCTGAAGAAAGCCTATGACCATGCTGCCATGGTGGTAGCTGACGGCAAGCCAGTGGTGCTTGCCTCCAGGCTGCTTGGCAAGGCTTTGCCGGAAACCGTCCCTGGTAGTGACCTGGTTCCCAATATCTTCACCCGCTTCCAGCAACATAACTTGCCGCTTAAAGTCTACCTGCTGGGAGCCATGCCAGGGGTAGGTGAGGTTGCTGCTGCTAATATCAAAGCGCAGTGGCCTGTTGTTGAAGTGGTCGGCATTTTAAGCCCGGATTTCGGCTTCGAAAAAGACAGCGAGTATTGTGATCGCATTTGCAAATCAGTTGCAGATTCAAATGCTGATCTGCTCGTGATCGGATTAGGCGCTCCCAAGCAGGAAATATGGGTTGAAAAGCATGCGCATAAATTACCCGTCAAAGTAGCGTTGTGTGTGGGCGCAACCATAGACTTTCTGGCCGGGAATAAACCCAGGGCACCGATATGGATGCGTAAAGTGGGGCTGGAGTGGCTGCACAGGATGTGTTCAGAGCCCAAGCGGCTGGTGAAAAGATACATGGTGGGTGCGATTACTTTCCCCAAACTGTTCATCAAAGAATGGTTTAAGGAATAAGTCGCGTCGCGCAAAAAGATCAAGTTTAAAAATTGAAGGAGCCTCTGTGAAAGTTGCAATTGCTGGTACAGGTTATGTTGGATTGTCATTGGCCGTTTTATTGGCGCAGAAAAACGAAGTGGTTGCACTGGATATCGTTCCGGAAAAAGTAGCCCTGCTTAACCAGAAAAAGTCCCCGATCGTCGACCATGAAATTGAAGACTTCCTGGCAAACAAGCAGTTAAACTTCAAGGCCACAACAGATAAAAATGAAGCATATCAAAATGCAGAGTTCGTGGTCATCGCTACGCCTACAGATTATGATGCCGAGACTAATTACTTCAATACAAAATCGGTAGAAGCGGTCATTAATGATGTGATGGCGATCAACCCAGATGCGGTGATGGTGATTAAATCCACCATCCCGGTAGGCTATACCGAGAAAATCAGTGCAGAACTTAACTGCAAAAACCTGATATTTTCACCAGAGTTTTTACGCGAGGGTAAAGCACTTTACGATAACCTGTATCCGTCCCGTATCGTAGTGGGTGAAGTTTCAGACCGGGCACAAAAATTTGCCAACCTGCTTAAAGACAATTGCTTGAAACCTGATGTCTCCGTGCTGTTGACGGATAGTTCAGAAGCCGAGGCGATCAAGCTTTTTGCAAATACCTTTCTGGCAATGCGTGTGGCCTATTTCAATGAGCTTGATACCTATGCCGAGTCACACGGGTTGAATACGCGCCAGATCATTGAAGGCGTATGTATGGATCCTCGTATTGGCAATCATTACAACAATCCTTCATTTGGCTATGGCGGTTATTGCCTGCCAAAAGACACCAAGCAGTTGCTCGCCAACTACTCGCAAGTACCTCAGAACCTGATCAATGCTATTGTTGATGCTAACACCACCCGCAAAGACTTCGTGGCAATGAGTGTTATCAAGAAAAATCCAAAAGTCGTAGGTATCTTCCGCCTGATCATGAAAGCCGGGTCCGATAACTTCAGGGCTTCCTCGATTCAAGGCATCATGAAGCGGATCAAGGCACGCGGGATTGAAGTCATCGTCTATGAGCCGGTGTTGCAGGAATCAGAATTTTTTAACTCCAAGGTTGTTAATGATATTGAGCAGTTCAAGAAAATGTCCGATGTCATTATTGCTAACAGACAGAGTAAAGATTTGGCAGATGTTGAAGATAAAGTGTACACACGTGACTTGTTCGGTAGCGACTGACGACGTAATCGAAACTTCATTTTTCCAGAATATAATTTAGAGGTAAGCATATTTACCAAAAAAAATTTATTAAAAGGTAAGTGTTATGGTGAATAAAGAAAAACTGCTTGCTCTTGATGGACTTCGAGGCTGGATGGCGCTATGGGTTTTTGTGACCCATGTAGTTACGATGGCCACTTTGCCTTTGGTTAAAACAAAAGGTGCAGGTATTTTGCTTGCGAATGGGCAGTACGCCGTATGCGTATTTATATTGTTGAGTGGTTTTGTGATTAGTAACTCTGCAACCACTCATACATGGACTAATTTTATTATCAGGCGAGGCTTTAGATTATTTCCAGCATATCTGGTTTGTTTGTTAGCAAGCGTTGCAACACTGGATTTGTCAATTGAATTGATCAATTCAACGCCATGGCACATGGAGCGTATTGCAGACAGACTAAAATATCTGACGGATAGCAAAGAAAATTTCTGGACTCATTTTAGCCTGCACGTATTTCTACTGCACGGTTTAATACCGGATAAGCTACTAAGTTCAACATCCTATGCATTTATGGGGCAAGCCTGGAGCCTTTCTCTTGAGTGGCAATACTATTTGATAGCAAGCTTGCTAATGATGTTTTCACTCAAAAGTAAAAATATCATTTTTGAGTTAGCTGCTCTTGGTTTTTTAATCTTTATTGCGAAATTTCAAACACAACCTTCGTTTATCCTGATGTATCTGTGGCTGTTTTTTGTCGGTCATTTATTTTGGAAACATTTTGATGCAAGACAGTTTTGGAGATGGCCGTTATATATGGCTCTTTCCTTATTCATGCGCGATAAAGCGTATCCGATCATTTTGTTTGCGGCAGTTGTTTATTCTGCATACTATAAAGGTGCTTTCAGCCAATGGTTTGAATCCAGGCTTTCGCTTTTTCTAGGTCAAATATCATACGGATTTTATTGTGTGCATATGCTGAGCATATTCGTCACAGGATATTGCCTGTTACATGTTTTTCATGTTGATTCAAGATGGCTTTACTGTGGTCTTTTAATTATTTGCAGCCTTGCATTAGCGCTCAGTCTTTCGGTGCTATTAAATAAATATGTTGAGTTGCCCATGATTAAATATGCAAAAAAAATCACTTCGAAGTCGAAAAATTAAATGGTCAGGCTGTATTTGTAATGAGTTCGGATTTAGTTAAAAGCTCCAAAGCTGGCGTATTGTCATTGATGACAGGGCAAGTGGTGAGGTTTTCAGTTCAAATGCTGAGTGTCGTACTGATGGCCAGGTTGCTTTCTCCCAAGGATTATGGACTGACTGCCATTGTGATTACGCTTATCGCTTTGGGTGAAGTAGTTCGAGATTTCGGTTTATCAACTTCGGCAATCCAGGCTGACCATGTATCTGCCGATGAAAAGTCCAATCTTTTCTGGATGAATTCCTGTATTGGATTGGTTTTAGGGTTGCTGTTATTTTATCTTGCTTCACCTTTAGCAAGGTTTTACCATGATGCTCGCTTAGTTGAAATCGCTCAGGTATTAAGCCTGACTTTTTTGATTAATGGTCTGTCTACCCAGTATAAGGCTGGCTTGAATAGAGACATGAAGTTCAAGGCAATAGCGCTAAGTGACTCGTTGGCAGCCTTATTAAGTACCTTACTGGGTATAGCTTCTGCAGTTTATGGCTTTGCATATTGGGCTATTGTCATCCAATATCTTTCTAATTATTTATTGGCATTTGCTTTTTATTGCTGGTCATATAAATGGTTACCTTCATTACCTAGTTTCTCGACAGATATGACTAGATTTACAAGATTTGGCATGCATTTAATGGCTTCACAGATTTTGGGGCAGCTAGCAAGATCCGTTGATACATTAATTATAGGTCAACGATTCAGCACTGAAGCATTGGGGTTTTATAATCGTGCTCAGCAAATCGTGATTATGGGACTGAACCAAATTAATACACCTTCAACTACACTTGCTATACCAGTACTATCAAAGTTAAAAAATGATGAAGTAGAGTATCAAAAATTCTTGAGATTTGGTCAGGCGATATTGATTCATAGCGTATGTTTGTTTTTCGGACTATTAGCAATCAATGCGAATCTCATCGTCACCATTCTTTTGGGGCCTAAGTGGTTTGCAACTATTCCGCTAGTTCAGATTTTATGCGGCGGGGCAATGTTCCAAATTGCAAACTATTCAAGTTCCTGGATTTTTATTTCAAAGGGATTAACTAAAGCGCAGTTGAAGTTTACTTTGACATCTCGTCCATTTGTAATTGCGATGATTTTTATCGGATCATTTTGGAGTATGGAGTTCGTTGCGATAGGATATTCTGCAGGCTTATTGTTTTTGTGGATCTATTGCTTTTATTTTTTGAAAAAACACAATATAGAGGTGGACTTTCTGTTTAAGAGTTCAATCGTGATTTGTTTTACCTATGTAATCGCTGCGTACTCATCCATATTGTTAAGCTATCACCTAGGCTTGAATTTGATAGCAGATACATTTTTCAAGAATCTTACTTATGTAACAGTCATCATGCTGAGTTATGTTTTTTTCAATCAGTTTAAAGAGACTTTTAACTTGATATTCAAACTAAACTTTTTCCACATACTTAAGCGAAAATAGAAAGACACTCATTGAAGCTCGATAAAAATAAAGTATTCTGGTGGAGTCCCAAGCCTTTATGGGGCCTGAAGATTTTTCAAAAGGAAAATGTCGGGGATTTATTAGGGCCATTGCTGGTTCAGAAAATACTTGATACTAGATCATTAGGTATCGAGAATATTCAAAAAAATAAATTACTCACCATAGGTTCTGTTATGCATTTTGCGAATGACCATGACACGGTATGGGGAACTGGCATAAACGGTAAGGTAGATGTTTCCTACCATAAATTTGGTCAGTTGGATGTGCGCGCTGTAAGAGGCCCACTCACTGCTGATTTTTTGCAGAAAAGAGGCATTGCAGCCCCTGCAATTTATGGTGATCCCGGCATATTGGTAGCTGATTTTTGGCCTCGCTCTGAAAAAACAGAAAAAGGGAAAATCATTTATATCCCTCACATGCGTGAAAAGGAACGTTACCAAGCTGGGATGAAAACACTTTCGCCGTTGGTTTCTTTACAGGAATTTATCAAAGAAATACAAACCGCAGAAAAAGTTGTGTCGAGCTCCCTACATGGTGTAATCATTGCGGAATCCTATGGAGTTCCAGCTATTTTATATGAAAGTAAAAGTGGCGAGACTTCTTTTAAGTATGAAGATTATTACAGTGGGACGGGCAGAAGTGCTTTTAAAATGTTCGACGACATTTCCCAGGCAAGACGATATGAACCTGACACACCGGATTTGTCTGCTGTGAAATCCAAGTTACTATCAGTATTCCCTTGGGACCTGTGGGGGGTGTCTTGAAAAGTTTAAATATATTATTCTGTCCTGATGCTGATCAGAACCAGTATGTTGAGAATATATTTAATATCATTAATAGCATTGATTCAGTGAAATCGACCAAGGTCAATCACATCGTTCCAGGGTTAATTAAGTCTGGGATTAATCATTATGATGTAAGCATAGTGCACTGGCTGGAGAACTGGTTGGTGAATGATGTTGATGATAAGCGCCTCACTTTGCGTTCTGGAATGAGATTTTTATTAAGAATTTTTGTATTAAAGATAATCTCAAAAAAAGTAATATATGTCAGACACAATATATATCCGCATTCACTCAATAGCCGGGATGGAAAAATTGCGAAATGGTTAACAGATCTGGCCTGCAAGTTATCTGATGTTTGCGTTGTGCATTCGGGACATCTGGGTAGAAAGTATACATATGTACCTCATCCGCTCTATAAGTTTGAGGGTCAAACTGGTGCTATTGAGACGGATGAGCAGAAAAGGTTCGTGGTGTTTGGACGCATTGTTGAATATAAAGCTATAGATAAGCTGTTAAATGTCTGGTCTGATACTCCATTGTTAATTGCTGGCTCGGTAGGCTCCAAACCTTATGTGGAGCAGTTAGCAACCATTAAAGAAAACCGGCACTTGACGAATGTTGATATTGACGCAAGATTTCTATCAAATGAAGAAGCGCAGTCAATTGTTTCAAACTCAAGAGGGCTTGTTCTCGCCCATTGCGAAGACGATATGATTGTGAGCGGAAGCTTTTTCTTTGCGGCAAGCCTGGGAGTTCCAGTGTTTGCCGTCAGAACGCCATTCATGAGTTGGTTGAAATCGGAGTTTAATTATTCTGGGCTTTACATATATGATAATTTAGCTGACATGGTGAAGACACTTAATTCAGGTGAGTTTGAAGAATCAGTTCATGAACAGATTAAATTGGACGCACAAGGTTTATTCGGTGATCAGATAATTAAACAGGCATTAGAAAAAGTTCTTTTGCAATAAAACAGTGGTTGCTTTAACTACCATCTAATGTTGAGAATAATTGATAGAAAATATTCTGCAACCCCGTAAAAATTTGATTATAGGATCTGGTTAATTCATGCGTATTTTAGTAGTTGGTGGAGCAGGCTATATAGGCTCCCACATGGTGAAAATGTTGCTTGAAGGCGGTCACGAAGTAATCACGTTGGATAATCTTTCGAGCGGCCATCGTGAAGCCGTGTTGGGTGGAGTTTTTGTTGAAGGAGATCTCGCCGACAAGGCTTGCCTCCATGATATTTTCTTGAAGTATAAACCAGAAGCCGTAATGCATTTTGCGTCCTATATTCAGGTGGGCGAATCTGTACGCAAACCCGACATTTACTATCGCAATAATGTAACCAATACGTTGAATCTACTGGACACCATGTTGCAGTTTGAGGTGAAGAAATTTATTTTCTCTTCGACTGCAGCAGTTTTCGGAGAGCCGGATTACGTACCTATTGATGAAGCACATTCAAATCGTCCTTTGAACCCTTATGGGCGCTCAAAGTGGATGATTGAACAGGTGCTGGCTGATTACGACAAGGCATTTGATTTCCGCTCAGTCTGTTTGCGCTACTTTAATGCCGCAGGTGCTGATCCTGACGGAAAGTTGGGTGAGTGTCACGAGCCAGAAACACATTTGATTCCACTTATTTTGCAAGCGGCATCCGGCAGACGTGAAAGCATACAGGTATTCGGCCAGGACTACGACACGCCGGATGGCACCTGTATACGGGATTACATCCATATTGTAGATTTATGTTCTGCCCACAGGGCTGCCCTTGAATATCTGAACAACGGTGGAGACAGTGACCGTTTTAACTTGGGCAACGGATCCGGGTTTTCCGTACAAGAGGTAATCAGCGCCGTTGAAAAGGTTTCTGGCAAGCGCATTACCGTGATCAATGGCCCCAGGCGAGAAGGTGACCCTGCCAGGCTGGTTGCAGACGCTAAACGTGCCAAAAAAATTCTGGCATGGCATCCTGAGTATACTTCACTTGAAACCATAGTGCGCCATGCATGGCTATGGGAAAGCAAACATTCAAATTAACGAATTCGAAATATAAGCATAAGGTTGATAAAGATGAAAATTGTTCCAGTAATTCTTTCAGGTGGTTCTGGTACCCGATTGTGGCCACTTTCCCGAGCAGTATTACCCAAGCAGTTGTTACCTTTGGTAACCGATAACACGATGCTGCAAGAGACTTTGACCAGGCTATCCAGTTGGACGGAAGTCAGCGATCCGATCGTGGTTTGTGGTAACGATCATAGGTTCCTGGTGGCTGAGCAGTTGCGCCAAATCAATTTGAATCCTGAGGCGATTGTATTGGAGCCCGTAGCACGTAATACTGCCCCGGCGATTGCTGCCGCAGCGACCGCGCTACAAGATAAAGATGTGCTGATGCTGGTATTACCTGCGGATCATGTCATCACCGATGTCGCAGCTTTTGAAGCTGCTGTACGACGCGCAAGCGTGGCGGCGGAGCAGGGCAAACTGGTCACGTTTGGTATTGAGCCTACGCACCCCGAGACTGGGTATGGTTATATCCAGTCCGGCAATCCTGCGAATACTGCGGAAGGGTGTTTTGAAGTGGCACGTTTTGTCGAAAAACCAGATGCAGCGACTGCACAAGAATATCTGGATGCCGGCAACTTTTACTGGAACAGCGGTATGTTCCTGTTCAAGCCTGCAGTGTTCTTATCTGAATTGCAGCAGTATGCGCCTGCAATCGTTGAGGCGGTCACCAAAGCTGTCGAGCAGAGTTATAAAGACCTGGATTTTGTAAGGCTGCATGAAGCTTCATTTGCCGAATCACCTTCTGATTCGATCGATTATGCAGTGATGGAAAAAACGAAATTGGCAGCGGTTGTGCCTGCAAGTATGGGCTGGAATGATGTAGGTTCCTGGACGGCCCTCAAAGAAGTACAAACTCAGGATGCAAGTGGCAATGCTGTACGCGGCGATGTGTACCTGAAAGATGTGAACAACACACTGGTGCGGGCTGAAAACCGTTTTGTAGCCGCAGTCGGGGTAGAAGATTTGTTGATCGTGGAAACCAGTGATGCTGTGCTGGTCGCCCACCGCGATTGTGCGCAGGATGTGAAGAATATTGTCGATCACTTGAAGGCCAGCGGACGCTCTGAACACAAAATGCATCCTCGTGTATACCGTCCGTGGGGCTGGTATGAAGGCATAGATATCGGCGAGCGCTTCCAGGTCAAACGCATCATGGTGAAACCAGGTGAAAAACTGTCTCTGCAAATGCATCACCACCGTGCCGAGCACTGGGTGGTAGTCAGCGGTTCAGCAATGATCACCATTGATGATGTCACCAAGCTTTATTCCGAGAATGAATCCACTTACATTCCGATCGGATCAACGCATCGCTTGGAAAACCCCGGCAAATTACCGCTGCATTTGATTGAGGTGCAATCTGGCAGCTATCTTGGTGAGGATGATATCGTGCGCTACGAAGATACTTACGGGCGTAGTTAAGGGGCACAGATGTCAGTATTACAAACAGTGATGCAGCAGAGCGGGGTCGCGTTTGGCACCAGTGGTGCGCGTGGCCTGGTGGCATCAATGACAGATGAGGTCTGTGCTGCCTACACACAGGCATTCATAAAAACGGTACAACAGGCATTTGATTTTAAACAGGTGGCTATCGCCATTGATCTACGGCCAAGCAGTCCGCGGATTGCCGAAGCCTGTGCGAAGATGTTGCGCCAGCTTGGTCTGGAAGTCATTTTCTGCGGTGCTATTCCTACACCTGCGTTGGCTCTGTTTGCGCAAACTCGCAAAATCCCGGGCATCATGGTCACTGGCAGCCATATTCCTTTCGACCGTAATGGCCTCAAGTTTTATCGACCTGATGGTGAAATCACCAAATCAGATGAATCATCTATGCTGGCGAGTGACCTGCAAGCGTTATCAGAAACTTCCAAAAGTTTGCCAGCGGAAGATCCTCGGGCCAAGGCTGACTATATTCAGCGTTATAAAGACCTGTTAGGTGAACAAGCGCTTAACGGCCTGAAGCTGGCTGTTTACCAGCATTCCAGTGTGGCGCGGGATGTGTTGCATAGCTTGCTTAGCGACCTGGGTGCTGAAGTCATTTGCCTGGAACGTTCCGACACCTTTGTGCCCATCGATACTGAGGCTGTCTCAGCAGAAGACATGCAACGCGGCTTGGACTGGGCGGCAGCCTATCAAGTGGATGCGATTATTTCTACTGATGGCGATGGTGACAGGCCACTGATCAGTGATGAGAAGGGCGAGTGGTTGCGCGGTGATATCGTAGGTTTGTTAACCGCACAGGCATTAAAAATTTCACATTTGGCAGTACCGGTAAGCTGTAATACGGCGATTGAGGCCAGTGGCTATTTTCAAAAGGTGAACCGGACACGCATAGGCTCACCATATGTGATTGCTGACATGGAAGCTTTACAAAAGGAAGGTGCCAGCAGTGTGGCAGGGTTCGAAGCGAATGGCGGATTTTTGCTCGGTAGCCGTATTCCCCAGGTGCCGGGATTGCAGCCATTGCCTACACGAGATGCGGTATTGCCAGTAGTAACTTTGCTGGCTGAGTCGAAAATGCAGGGCAAACCGCTCTCAGAACTGGTTGCAGCATTGCCCCAAAGGTTTACCGCCAGTGACCGCCTGCAAAACTTCCCTACTGAAAAGAGCAAGGCATTGCTTTCTAGCTGGACAGATGCGCCTGCCGTCTTGTTGGCATCATTAGCGCTTGAAGAGCAAATTGCTCAAGTCGATACTACTGATGGCTTGCGGGTAACTATGCAATCCGGCAGGGTAGTGCATCTGCGGCCTTCAGGTAATGCACCTGAATTCAGGTGTTATGTTGAAGAGGCTAGCCAGCCGGCCGCACAATCTTTACTTGCCAGTGTCATGACCCAGCTTAAGAAGTTTGCATAACTGAGCTATGCCTGGGTAAGTTTACAGGTTAAAACCATAATCAAAATTGTCGTTATGGCAAAAACGTTTTAATATGCCTTTTTGGTAATTGAACACTTATAAAGGTTATTGAGTAGATGATTTTTGTCACTGGGGGAGCCGGGTTTATCGGCAGCAATTTTGTATTGGACTGGCTGCAGCAATCAGATGAGTCTGTGGTAAATCTGGATAAACTGACTTATGCAGGTAATCTGGCTAATCTGTCTTCACTTACGGATGACCCCCGCCATATTTTTATTAAAGGCGACATAGGCGACTTTGAATTGGTGAGGCGATTGCTTGCTGAGTACAAACCAAGGGCGATATTGAATTTTGCGGCGGAGTCGCACGTTGATCGCTCTATCCATGGCCCAGAAGACTTTATCCAGACCAATGTAGTCGGCACTTTTCACTTGCTTGAAGCTGTGCGGGCTTACTGGGCTGCATTAGAAGGGGATGAGGAAACTGATTTCAGGTTTCTGCATGTCTCCACCGACGAAGTATATGGTTCTTTAGAAAAGAATGATGCACCTTTCAGCGAGAAGCATCGTTACGAACCTAACAGCCCCTACTCGGCTTCCAAAGCAGCTTCAGACCATCTGGTACGCGCTTATCACCACACTTACGGCTTGCCGGTGCTGACCACCAATTGCTCGAATAATTATGGCCCGTACCACTTCCCTGAAAAGCTGATCCCGTTAGTGATTCACAATGCGCTTAATGGCAAACCTTTGCCTATCTATGGAGATGGCCAGCAAATTCGTGACTGGCTGTATGTTAAAGATCACTGCACAGCGATTCGTCGCGTGTTGTCGGCGGGTCAGGTTGGCGAAACTTACAATGTAGGCGGGTGGAACGAGAAACCAAATATTGAAGTTGTGAATACTATCTGCACAATACTGGACGAGCTGAAGCCACGTGCTGATGGTGTTTCTTTTAGCGCACAGATCACCTACGTTAAAGATCGCCCCGGTCATGACAGGCGCTACGCAATTGATGCTACCAGGCTGGAAAAAGAACTGGGCTGGAAACCGGCTGAAACGTTTGAGACTGGTATCCGTAAAACGGTGCAGTGGTATCTGGAAAATGCATCCTGGGTAGAAAATATTACCAGCGGCCAATACCGTCAATGGGTAGAAAAGCAGTATCAATGAGATTGCTTCTGACCGGATGTAATGGTCAGCTAGGGTTTGAGCTGCAACGCAGCTTGGCTCCGCTGGCTGAAGTGATTGCGATTGGCAGGCATGATTGTGATATATCTGATGAGTCCGCTTTGCGTGCGCTCATCAAGGAAATAGAACCCGATGGAATCGTCAATCCTGCTGCGTACACAGCGGTAGACAAAGCCGAGTCAGATGCTGAATTAGCCAGAAAAATAAACAGCGATGCGCCGCGGATTATAGGTGAAGAAGCCACAGAGTGTGGCGCGTTTGTTTTTCACTATTCAACTGATTATGTATTTGAAGGCGTAGGCGATCAATTTTACAAAGAGTCTGATGCTACCAATCCGCAAAATGTGTATGGTCAAACCAAACTCCAGGGAGAGCGTGCTTTACTTTCCGCCTGTCCGCGTAGTTTGATAATGCGGACAAGTTGGGTGGTCAGTGCACATGGCGGGAATTTTGCAAAAACCATGCTTAAGCTAGCGAGTGAAAGGGATTCACTAAGTGTGGTTTCTGATCAGTTTGGCGCGCCTACATCTGCTGCGTTACTGGCAGATGTGACTGCACAGTTAATTGGCCGCATAAAACACCATGGTGATGAAGGATTCCTATATGGCTTGTATCATGTTGCGGCGGATGGCGTCACAAATTGGTATGAATATGCACAGTTTGTAATTGCTGAAGCTGTTAAAAGCGGCAAGCCCATCAAAGTGCTGCCAGAAATGGTAACTCCCATTACAACTGCCGACTATCCGGTACCAGCCAAACGACCAGCTAACTCAAGGCTGGATACCAGTCAGTTTCAAAATGCATTTGATTTACGCCTTCCAGACTGGAAGCTGGGTCTCTCCCATGTGTTGCAGCAAATCTTATAAGGTAATTTATGGCACATAAAAGAAAAGGGATTGTTTTAGCGGGCGGCTCAGGCACGCGCTTATATCCTGCCACGCAGGCTGTTTCAAAGCAGCTAATCCCGGTATATGACAAACCAATGGTGTATTACCCGCTGACGACGCTCATGTTGTCGGGCATCCAGGATATTTTGCTTATTTCCACACCTCAGGATACGCCTCGCTTTGAACAGTTACTGGGCGATGGTTCCCAATGGGGAGTTAATATCCAGTATGCCGTCCAACCTTCTCCGGATGGATTAGCCCAGGCACTTATCATCGGTGAATCATTTATCGATAACTCACCAAGCGCGCTTGTGTTGGGGGATAATATTTTTTACGGTCACGATTTAGCCACTGCCTTGCAACAAGCGCATAAAGCAAGCAGTGGGGCGACAGTATTTGCTTACCCGGTGAATGATCCTGAACGTTATGGCGTGGTCGAGTTCGACCAGCAGGGTAGAGCGATCAGCCTGGAAGAGAAGCCAACACAGCCTAAATCACGCTATGCCGTTACCGGGCTGTATTTTTACGATAACCAGGTGTGCGATATTGCCAAAAATTTAAACCCCTCTCCAAGGGGCGAGCTGGAAATCACTGATGTCAACAAGCAATATCTGGTACAGCAGCTGCTCAATGTAGAGGTCATGGGGCGAGGGCATGCCTGGCTTGATACCGGTACACACGAGTCCTTGCTGGAAGCCTCGCTTTTTATTCAAACGATTGAAAATCGCCAGGGTCTGAAAATAGCCTGTCCTGAAGAGATCGCTTACCGCATGGGCTATATCACCGCTGAAGAGCTATTGAAACAAGCTGAAATATATAAGAAAAATGGTTACGGCCAGTATTTAATGCAAATTGTGAATGAAAAGGTATTTTAGTGATCGCGCAACAGACCGCTATTCCGGATGTTTTTGTTTTTGAGCCTAAGGTATTTGGTGATGCCAGAGGATTTTTTTATGAAAGCTTTAATGAAAACGCATTTGCCGAAGCCACCGGTTTACGCCCGAACTTTGTGCAGGACAATCATTCCAAGTCTGCAAAAAATGTACTTAGAGGCCTGCATTATCAAATACAGCAGCCGCAAGGGAAGCTGGTGCGCGTTTCACAGGGCACAGTATTTGATGTAGCAGTGGATCTACGCAAAAATTCCCCAACCTTTGGTCAATGGGTAGGGGAAATATTAAGCGATGAAAATAAAAAGATGTTATGGGTCCCTGAAGGATTTGCACATGGTTTTGTCGTGTTGTCAGAGTCGGCGGAGTTTTTATATAAGACAACTGACTTTTACGCACCACAACACGAACGCTGCGTATTATGGAATGACCCGACCTTGAGTATCAACTGGCCCATCAATCAACTACCATCATTATCTGCGAAAGATGCCCTCGGAATATCCTTTCAAGAAGCAGAAAAGTTCTAGCATTTTCTTTAAATATATAAATATTGATTAAATGCATTTAAATCCATGTTTTTTTGTTTGACAAATGTTCACGTTGAATGTAATAAAAATTTCACAAAAAACATTTTTTTATGTGTAGAATGCGAGTCGTGGCATTGCACTTAAGTGGTGCATGTGCAACAGCAAGAATGCTATTAAATAAAGAATATGCACTCAAGCCAGTATTTAAAAAGTTTAATCTTTAATTATTTCAAATAAATCAAAGTGTTAACAATTCTAAAAAAACTGGAATGTTTTTTGCATTAACTAAAAAAAGAAAATAACGCGATAATTATTTATGAGAATAGCCCGAATGGGTAATGTCGCTAAAAAAAATATTAAGTTATCTTATTTAAAAGAGGAGATCCTGAAAGGACACGCCAAAAAGGCGTGATGTTGGCCAATTGCTTTAAGCGCATTGACAGCGCCAACAACCTTTAAATCTCTCAATTTCCTGGATGTCTCAGCTTCCTTGTAACTATATTACTGGTATTAACTTGATCTGCTTCCGTATAGTTTGCGTGCTTTAAGTTTGCCCTCTGTTTTTGTTTTCAGTTGTTTTCATTTTTTTTAACTTTTCTAAGGACATATATGTTGAATATAAAAAAATCGTTCGCAGTAATGGCGGTTGGGGCTGCAATGCTTTTGCCTATGACCTCTTCTGCTACAACAGTAACTTACAATCTTGGTAATGTGACTGACATTGCAGCGCCTGTAGGTGGTGATTTCAGTGCATTCGCAGTTTTCGGTGGCGTAATTGATGGTGGTGAAATCTATAATTTCAGTTTATCCAGTACCTCAGATCTTTCAATCAACATTTCAGAATTATTCGGAGCTAGCATCGGAAATACTTATTTCAGCCTGAAACAAGGTGCAACTGAGATTCAGCAAATTGCACTTGCACCGTTAACTCTTCTGAGCTCAAATACTTACACATTCGATGACCTGACTAGCGGCAACTACTCTTTGACGCTGGTTCCATCAACCATTTTCACATTGCGTTTTGGTGGTAATGTTGCTATTTCAGCAGCTTCTGTAATTCCAGTTCCAGAACCAGAAACTAATGCATTAATGTTCCTGGGCCTAGGCATTATTGGTATGATCGCTCGCAGAAAATTCGTTTAAGTTTTTTCTAGCAAAAGAAAAAGCCGGTTGTATTTGCAACCGGCTTTTTTGTTCTGTGAATTAATGTTTAGCTCAGATGAGCTTGAATTCTTGAAGCAGCTGCATTGGCTTCTTCACTAGAAGCAACCAGCGCCATACGAATAAAACCTTTGCCTGGGTTAAATCCATGCGCCTCACGTGCCAGGAATGAGCCTGGTAGCACAGTGATATTGAGTTTTTGGTAAAGCTCTCTTGAAACAACGGTATCATCCTGTTGCGTGTCTATCCATAAATAGAAGGCCGCATCAGGAAGTTGAGTTTTTGACCATACTTGCTTGAGTATAGGCGTTACCGACCCGAATTTCTGACTATAGAGCTTCCGGTTTTCAATGACATGGGCTTCATCACTCCATGCCACAATACTTGCCGCTTGCACGGCAGGATTCATGGCGCATCCATGGTAGGTGCGGTACAGGGCGAATTTTTCAATAATGGTGGCATCGCCTGCGACAAAACCCGAGCGCATGCCGGGGACATTTGAGCGCTTAGATAGCGAGCTGAACATCACTATCCTGCTAAAATCACGGCCTAATTTATGCGCGGCTTCCAAAGCACCGACTGGTGCATTCGCTTCGTCAAAATAGATCTCGGAATAGCATTCATCAGAAGCAATCACGAAGCCGTATTTATCCGATAATTCAAACAAGGTTTTCCATGCCTGCAAATCAATCACTTTGCCGGAAGGGTTGCCGGGGCTGCAGACATAGACTAATTGCGTACGCTTGAGAATGTCTTCCGGGACCTGGGTCAGGTCCATGACGTAATCGTTTTCTTGTGTGGTATTGATAAAGTAAGGTGTTGCACCGGCAAGGAAAGCCGCACCTTCATAAATCTGGTAAAACGGGTTGGGCGAGATGACAACCGGTTGCTGCGACACACTGGTATCAATCACTGCTTGTGCAAAGGCAAACAAGGCCTCACGGCTGCCATTCACCGGCAAAACAGCTTTGTCGATATTGAGCGCGGGAATCTTGTAGCGACGTTGCAGCCATTCATTGATGGCTTCGCGCAAGGCAGGCACACCGACTGTGGTAGGATAGCTAGCCAGCCCGGACAGGTTAGCAGCCAGTGCCTCAGTAATAATGGTTGGCGTCTCGTGCTTGGGCTCGCCAATGGATAGGTTGACGGGGCTGAAATCCGGGTTTGGTGTCAGGCCTTGAAATAAATCGCGTAACCGTTGAAACGGGTAGGGCTGGAGTAAATTTAAATGTGGATTCATAGGGTTGTATTATAAGTGAGCCTGGCGCATAAACAAAAAGCCCATCAGCAAAAATATTTTGCTTTGGTGGCATTGATCTACGGTGCTATTTCCTGGGGACTGATCTGGTACCCTTATCGATTACTCAACGATAGCGGCATTTCTGGTGTGCAATCCAGCTTTCTGAGCTATTGGCTGGCCTTGCTAATCGGCGGGATTATTTTCTGGCGCCGTTACCCGTATATTTCCAAAATACCAAAATCCGCTTATTGGCTTAGCCTGGTAGCCGGCTGGACCAATCTGGCCTATGTGCTGGCTGTGATTGATGGCGAAGTTATGCGGGTGATGCTGCTGTTTTACCTATCGCCCTTATGGACGTTGCTACTGGCAAAAATCTGGCTACATGAGCGTTGGTACCGACCGCAATTATTAGCTATCGCACTTTCGCTGTTTGGGGCTGATTTAATGCTGACAGATGGCCAGCTCGCATGGCCCTGGCCACAGTCATCTTCCGATTGGCTGGCGTTGTCAGCCGGCATCGGTTTTTCTATTACTAATGTCATTACCCGTTTCTCCACTCACCTCACTATCGCCGCCAAAGGCATGCTGGTGTGGTTAGGCGTGTTTGGTTTATCGTTAATCGTCATGCTTTTGCGAGATGGATTGCCTGGCCTTGCTTTAGTGAGCACATTGAATGCAGGCAGTATGCTTTTGCTGCTGCTGATCGCCTCTATGCTAATTTCCGCAACGTTGCTGGTGCAATATGGCATCACAAAAACACCTGCTATTCAGGCATCTGTATTGTTTATGTTTGAGTTGATTGTCGCTGCGGTTGCTGCCTATTTTCTGGCACATGAAAGCATGTCAGCGATGGAAATAATCGGTGGTTTTTGTATCGTCACCGCAGGCTTGTTGTCTGTTTACTACAGCAAAACTAGTGAAAGCAGCTAAACGTTATGGTTAGATAGCATTATTGCAGAAGCTCCCTATAGACCTGTTCAAGATGGCGGCAAAATCTTAAAGGGTCGAATAACACTTGCGCTTGTTGTTTAATCTGTTCCCTCAGTTCCTGTAATGCAGAGGGATTATTTGCCAATGTAATTGCCTGTTTTACCAGGCTCTCCCAGTCGCTACTTATACACGCTTCCAACCCGCTATGTTTAAGCAAACTGGCACTGACGCGTGCGGGGAAGGTATCTCCTTGCACCGTCAGCAAAGGGATGGATTGCCACAACGCATCACTGGCTGTGGTATGGGCATTGTAGGGCGTAGTATCCAGCATCAAATCAGCATGTTGCTGCCTGGCAATGTGCCCTTTGGCGCTGATGCGCGGCGCGAATATCAGGCGATCCGGGTTTATGCCTGCCTGATGCGCTGTTTGTTTCAAATTTCTGGTCGCCCATGGATTACATTCCTGCAACCATAAAACACTTTCAGGCACTTCGTGAAGTATCCGCATCCAATAGGCAAACACATAGTCAGTGATTTTAAAACTTTGGTTAAAGCTGCAAAACACAAACCCATGCTCGGGCAAGCCATGCTGGGATTTACTACCGGCATCTGCTTGTGGTCGCTGGGCATTATTCGGCTGATAACAAGGCAGTTCTATCGGGCGTTCAGCCAAGGAGTTACTTTTTACCGTGCTATCCACCAGAATTACATCAAACAATGGCCGGTCATTCAACTTGCCCATCGTGCCGGGGTAGCCAAGCCAGTTGATATGCCAACGGGCCGGGCGGTATGCGGTCACGCCACTGCGACTATTCTGGGTAAATCCGGTTAAGTCTATCAGGCAATCAATATCCGCTGCCCGCATATGCGCAGCCACTTCAGCATCTGTGAGTGCGGCAATCTCAACCCAGTGATCGGCAGCCGCCTCAAACGCGGCTCTTTCTGGCGATTGATCATCTTTTGCCTGGCTATACAAACTTACTTCAAAATGATTGCGGTCGTGCGCGGCAATCACATCGGTGACCAGGTATGCCAGCGGATGTTTACGGAAGTCAGAGGAGATGTAAGCCAACCTGATTTTTCGGCTGGAAGGCTTTGGAGCCGGCGCTGGTAATGGTTGGATATGTCCATAGTGCTGCTGAGCCCAAAAACTGGCACATTGTAATTGCTCGGCACCGCTAGTGCCAGGCATGGCAAGGAATGCAAAGGGAGGAATCTGTGCATTTGGCTGTTGCGTTAGTGCTGTGCGAACTTCACTAATGGCTTCGTCTAAACCCTGCCAATCCGCCATGTGCTGTTTCTGATGTATCCAGTGTACTTTCGCATGGAGCAACTTTGGATTGAATCTGAGCGCCTTTTCATAGGCACCTACAGCTAAATCAAGTTGTCCGGTTTCACGGTAGGCATTACCCAGGTTGTTATGTGTGTCTGCATCAGCTGGATTGATTAACAGCGCTTGCTGGTAATGTTTAATGGCTTCAGTATGTTGCCCTAGCTTGCGCAGACTATTGGCCAAATTAAAGTGAACATCTGCCTGTTGAGCATCTTGTCGCAATGACTTTCTGAATGCCTCGGCGGCGCGTAGTTCATCGCCTTGCTGGCTGGCAACGTTGCCCAGCTGCATTAAAATTTGTGGGTGATCAGGTGCCAAGCGCAATGCTTCAGAAAAGGATTTCCGGGCAAGATCCAATTGTTTTTGTGACAGGTAGCATCGCCCCAACTCGTAATGCAGGCCTGGGTCATATGGCATGTTGACCAGTTGCTGCTGCAAATTGGCTATGTCGGGCGTCATGAGGTCACCTTAAATGGCTTTAACAGTTTTTTCCAGCCCAGTTGTTTAAAAAGCAGGCGTTGCGGATGCAGGCTGTTCCAGAAGCTATCTTCAGTCAACTGTGGTACTGCTATTGAAAAGTCTCTTAACAACCGCCTTGCAAGTACTGCAGCGCAATATGGCGCCGTCATCAAGCCTTTGCTGCCATGTGCAATATGAATATATAAACCTTCAGCCGCAGGCAAGTCTTCAAAGTCGGTGATACTGATTGAAGTTGGCTTAAGGTTTTCCGTTGGAAGTAATGGGCCGACATAGGGTAAATAATCGGGAGAACCACAGCGCATGGAGGCCCTGGCATAGGTGATTTCTGCTGAAAAGGCATTATCAAACTGTGGGCTCAAATTACTGACCATGTTAAGGTTTCTGGCGTTGTCATCCTCACGTACATCCGTATCTAAATCCCCATGCGCGAAAGTGGCACCCATGGCATGCATGCCCTGTTGTAAAGGCGTCAGGTAGCCAATGCCGCACAATATCATTTTCAGATCCTGCATCGCCGGTTGCCCGGCAATCATGCCCATTTGCCCGCGCACCGGGTTCAGCCACATGCTGCTATCAGGTAACAATTCGGCGGCATCGGCAGCATTGGCGACAATCACTGCATCGAATCCTTCATGCATACCGGTGCTGGATAGTAATTGCCAGCCATTATCCTGTTTGGATAATGCGATGATATTTTGTTGCAGATGGTCATGAATATTCGCATGCTGAATCATGGCATTGCAGGCTTCAAAAGGATTAACCCAGGCAGCATCAGCAAAATATAAACAATCTGAAGTTAGAGTGACACCCGCGAGTTGAGTGGCTTCAGTTGCATTTACTTGCTGCAGCAATCCCAAATGTGCGTAGCGCAATGCGACTTTATGCACGCGTTTCTGTTCGCGTGCCTGGCCACCCAATTGCAATAAACCATTGTGCTTGAAGGCATATTCACCTAAGCCAAGATTGGCAAAGTGGCGAAGACTAAAGCTATAACTGCGCAAAGCTAATTCATCATTCATTAATTCTTCGGTATTCAGGCGTGGATATAGCATGCCACGTGGATTACCAGATGCACCATTGGCAATGGTGTCAGCCCTGTCAAACACATGCACTTCACAACCCATAGACGCTAAGAACCATGCAGTACTACATCCGGCGATTCCGGCACCGATCACGGCGATTTTTGGCATTTGCGAGACTGGTGATACCTCTTGAGATCGCCATTCGCCACACAACATTTCACGCTTTGCACCATAGCCAACGGTTTTTTGTGCTTGAAATCCTGCTTCTTGCAACTGACGGCGTACAAAGCCTGCACTGGTAAACGTGGCGAAAGTAGTACCTGCTTTGGCAGACCTTACCATACACTCGAACAAAGATGATTGCCACATACCAGGGTTTTTTGAAGGGGCGAAACCATCCAGAAACCAGGCATCGGCTTTCAAGTTGAGTTCAGGCAGCACATTTGCAACATCTGCAATATGCAAGGTCAGGCTGGCTGAAAAATCCGGTAACTCCAATTGATTGATACCCGGTTGCAAAAAGCGGTATTGCTGGCACAACGCCTGGCTAACCTTGGCCAACTCCGGAAAATGTGCATGTGCCTGTTGCAAATCCTGCAAGGAAAATGGCGCAATTTCGATGCTGACAAAGTGTAAATGTGCGAGCGCAGGCGCTGTTGCACACCAAAGTTGCAACGTTGCCAGAAAATTCAGGCCGCTACCGAAACCGGTTTCTGCAATGACAAAGTGACTGGGCTTATCAGTGGGGAGGTTTTGCCAGCGCTGTTGCAAATGATTATGCTGTAAAAACACATGGCGCGTTTCAGCAAGCCCATGTTGCGGATGGTCTGGGCTAACCGAAAAGTAGGTATCATCAAACGTGGTGGAGTAGGGCAAACCATCGCGCCACTCAAGTGCTGCATAGTTCTTCATAAGCTGGCAAGTGTATCATGCCTGATTTTCCGCTTACACCCGTTTAAGACTCCGGTAGCCCGGTTTTGCCAGCAATAAATGCACATCGCCCAGCGCGCATTCTGCGAATCCGCCTTCGCAGTAACTCAGGTAAAAATCCCACATCCGGATAAAAGTATCGCTGTAGCCTAGCTGCTTCACTTTATCCAGGTTGGCAAAGAAATTCTCACGCCATAACCGCAAGGTGATAGCATAATCCTGACCGATATCCTGCAAGTCGATCAGCCGCAAATCACTAGCATGTGTGAGGCTCGTCAGCATGGCGGTGTTGGAGGGGATATTGGAACCCGGGAAAATATAGCGCTGGATAAAATCCACCGAACGTATAGCACTGTTATAACGCTGGTCTGCAATCGTAATGGCCTGAATCACGGCCACGCCGTCAGGCTTCAGCAGGTGGCTCACTTTGCTGAAATAGGTATTGTAATACTGGTGGCCCACAGCTTCTATCATTTCAATAGACACCAGCTTGTCATATTGGCCTTGCAAATGCCGGTAATCCTGCTTGAGTAACACGATTTTATCTTGCAGGTCTTCTGCGACCACACGTGCTTGTGCCAATTCAAACTGCCGCTGCGAGATGGTTGTAGTGGTAACACGGCAATCATAATGTTTGGCGGCGTAAATGGCGAACCCACCCCAGCCGGTGCCTATCTCAATCACATGGTCTGCTGGGGATAGCTGTAACTTGTCACAGATTACTTTTAATTTACGCTCGGAAGCCGCTTGCAGGTCGCTGATATCCGCGTCTTTACCATCGAACATCGCGGACGAATACATCATGGTCGGGTCCAGAAACAGCTGGAACAACTCGTTGCCGAGGTCATAATGGGCAGCTATGTTTTTCTGGCTGCCCGCTTCGCTATTGCTGTTTAACCAGTGAAAAGCCTTGAGTATCGGTTTACTCAAATACTGATACCCCCCTTCAAGTGACTCCATCACCGTTTGATTGAGTACCATCAGGCGTACTACATTGGTTAATGAATCGGCCTGCCAATAACCCAACATATAGGCTTCACCTGCACCTATACTACCGCCAAACGCGATTTCGCCATAAAAGCGTGGGTCATGGACGGTAATGGTTGCCTGGATTGCTTTTATATCAAGTTGGTTAGAGAGGTTGCCAAAAACGTGGCTTTCATTACCGTCAATAATAGTCAGTTGACCGACTTTCAATCCAGCCAACCTTTTGAGCACCTGCTTTTTTGCCAGTTTAGCAACCCATTTGGCTCGACTTTTAGATTTCAAGGGTTTGGTCAGCGTGTCTGGAGGAAGCGCTTTTGCTGGCATTGAACGCATGGTTAATCACCTAGTTTGGAGTGTTGTTTGGGGTGAGGGTAGAAAGGGATTCTTTTGAGCCAAAGTCGCATGGCCTGCCAGTAAATGGCAGTGATCACTTTGAGTGTCATCCATGGATAGCTTAGTAGCATGCGATTGAGCGTGCTGGCTAGCCAAGGTTGTCTTTGTAATTTCAAGGTGGCAAAAAACGTAGCTTGCTCATGGTGCCAGTTTTGCATGTGCACACTTAGCGCATCTCCGGGGGCTGAAAATTGCCATTGGTAGTCGATATCCATAGGCATAAAAGGGGAAACGTGAAATTCTTTTTCAAGTTTAAATAACATGGATGTGGCCTGCTTCACCTCATGAACGTAAGCAAACTGCTCTTTCCAGGGAGTATTGGTAATATGGCTGACGATGGCCTGTAATTCGCCTTTAGCGTCATGGCAATAATAAAAACTCACCGGATTAAAGCAAATGCCCCAGTAACGGCAATGGGTCAGCAGGCCAATTCGGCCTTCAGGCCGTCTGCCAGTATGCTGTTCAACCAGGTCACGTACACATTGATCCAGAGGCTGACCTGGCGGGCCCAGATAGTCTTCGCGTTTGAAATAAGCCAGGTTAGGCTTGAGGTAAGACCATAAACGGTTGTTTTTAAAAAGAGAAGGCAGCTCATCCAAATCGAGATACAACATAAACAGCTGGTAACGGAAGCCATGCGCTTTCGGTTGTAAGCGCTGATGGCTGATCCAGCCGGTGTAAATGCCGCTATGCAAATTTGATGAGGCATCTTCACTCATGACATCGCAGCCTCAAAGTGTTTGATAGCAGCCAGCGCACTGACCACACCATCTTCGTGGAAACCATTCTTCCAGTAAGCGCCTGCATAGCCAGTGCGACGGTGACCGCTGATGTCAGCATGTCGTAATTGCGCATTTGCACCCGCCACGGTGTAAAGCGGATGGCGATATTGCAGCTTTTTAATCACTTTGGCCGGGTTGATAGCGTCGGTATAGTTGAGTGTGACCAGTAAAGGCTCTGCGGAGCGTATGCCTTGCAGGATATTCATGTTGTAGGTGACTTGCACTTTTTTGCTGGCTAGTGCGGTGACATGATAGTTCCAGGCGGCCCAGGCCAGTTTACGTTTGGGCATCAAGCTGGCGTCGGTGTGAAGAAATACCATATTGTCCTGATAGGGAATGGCGCCCAGTACTTCACGCTCATTGTCAGTTGCTTCAGCACCAAGAATGCTCAAGGCTTCGTCACTGTGACAGGCAAAAAATACATAATCGAATCGTTGAGAATTTTTATTGGCGAACTTCAGCGTGATGCCATCATTGTCCCTTTCAATGGCTTTCACGGGTGTATTCAGGTGAATACGATCACGATAGCTGGAAGTTATTTTCTCAACATAGCTGGCAGAGCCATCTACTATAGTACGCCACTGCGGCCTGTCATCAATACTCAGCATGCCATGATGATGAAAGAAACGCACAAAAAAACGGGCAGGGAATTGCAGCATTTGCTCGGCATCGGTTGACCATATTGCAGCCCCCATAGGTACGATATAGTCGCGGATAAACTGTGGCGAGTAGCCATGCAGCGACAAGTATTCCCCTAACGGAATTTCATTGCCTTCTGCCAATAAAGCCAGTGACTGTTTATTGAAGCGCAAGATGTCCCGGATCATGCGGTAAAATTTTGGGCATAGCAGGTTACGCCGCTGCGCGAACAGGCTATTCAGGGAAGTACCGTTGTATTCAAGAAGCGTGTGTTCATTACGCACGCTAAAACTCATTTCACTATTGCGCCAGGCTACCCCGGCCTCAATCAACATGCGTTCAAACTCAGGATAGGTTTTGTCGTTGAACACAATAAAACCGGTATCAACCGCATGCGTTTTTCCGGCGATTTCCACCTGGTGGGTGTGGGTATGGCCGCCTATGTAATGATTGGCTTCAAACACAGTGATCTGGTGCTGCTTATGCAGGTGATAGGCGAGAGTGTTGCCAGCAATACCACTGCCGATAATGGCTATATTCAAGCCCATTATTAACGCCCCTTCACAGCATGCTGGTTACGTACTTCTACAGGTACTTGTTTGAGATTCCAGATCAGCCCCAATGCGGCCAATACTTTAAGTCCGTAATAAGTAAAATCTAGCTCCCACCAGTAAAAGCCCTGCTTCACTGAACCAGGGTAATGATGGTGATTGTTATGCCAGCCTTCGCCAAGGGTGAACAGTGCAAGCAGCCAGTTATTGCGGCTGTGATCACGGGTGGCGTATCGGCGGCTGCCCCAGATGTGGGCTAATGAGTTAATACAGAACGTGGCATGATAAAGAGCGATGGTAGAAACGACAAAGCCCCACACCAGCAGTTGCCAGCCATTGGTTTGCAAATTGGGGATGTAAACACGCAGCAATTCGCCCAAGCCAAAAATAGCCAACGCGAGCACAACCGGCACGATGCTATCAAAACGATCAAGCCAGCATAGCTCGCGAAAGCGGGTAAGTTCACGCACGCGTTCAAGCTGGGTCTTGAAATTGGCGTGACTTAGAAACCAGCCCAGATGGCTCCATATGAAACCCTGGTGATAGGGGGAATGAATATCTTGTGGTTGATCGGCATGCACATGATGATTACGATGGTGTGCAGCCCACCATAGCGGCCCACGCTGTACTGCGGTAGCGCCAATAAGGGCAAACACAAATTGCCCTGCGCGCGAGGTTTGAAAGGTTTTATGCGCAAAGTAACGATGATAAAAACCGGTAATGGCAAACATGCGTGATAAATACATAACCACTGCAAAAGCAACAGCAAATGGGCTCCAGCCAACCCAGAACAAAGCAATCAGCGCCAGGTGCAATGCGACGAATGGCACAACCCGCCACCAGTCGATACTCTCGGCGCTGGCATTGGCTGGTGGCTGATAGCGCTGGTTATCCAGCCAGCCCACCAATCTGCCAAACAGTCCCCAAATGCGGTAATGCATGTTACTTCCTCTTTTAAAAAGCAAGCCCGATAATTAAAGGGGCGGTTTGGACGGCGCTTTTGCATTCAAATGCGGAAAAATTTCAAGCTTGCTGGTGTCGTATCCCCAAGCCTTAATTTTTGCCACTAAGTCATTATAGGTCGCCTGGTCTATCGCAGGCTTACGTGACATTAACCAGACGTAGTCGCGCTTATTTCTGGCAACAATGGTGTGCTGGTAATCATCGCTTAAATAGGTGATCAGGTATTCGGATTTGAATGGCCACAGAAACTGCATCTTCCACTCGGCATTTCCGCTGCCTGGCACAACAAACCCTGTCGGATGATAAACCTTTAATTTCCCATCCAGCGCGCCCTGGTTGTAGGTAAAAGTGGTCGCGATAGTGCCATCCGGATTCATATCGTAATGCTCGACCGGGTTGTAAGGATCGCGCTCCATGAAAGTGGGAATAGCAGCGATCACGTACCAGTCACCCATAAAGCGATCAACATCGACTTTCTCAACCGTTTTAAGGGATGGTAAATTTTGACAAGCGCTTAATGCGAATATACTCATTGTACAAATCACTTTAATTAAATTTTTTAACATATTGATTAATAGTATTTATTAAACTAGTTTATAAACGATTTTGTAACCTTCCGGCGTAATGGATTCCAGTGCAACCCACGCCTGTTGCTGGTCATACCAAAGGGTAATCTTTAATTTGTCTTTACCATTCAGGCGGCCATTCAGGCGATATTGCCGGGTCTGCAAACTTTGGCCTTTGACCATAATCGTTTTAGCGCCTTCATCTGTAACCGTGACATCCAGATATTCAGCATTTTGCGGATTAAGCAGTCGTGCCTGTTTGAGGATTTCGGGGTTCCAGTAAGCAAATGTCATCGTGCAGGCGGGTAAAGTTTGTTTCTCACCGTTTTTCCCATTTTGTTTATCGACGACAAATTGCTTGTCTTGCAGTTGCCCACTCACATCGGTGACTGCCTTATTTTCTTCAGTATGTGCTTTTAAGCTAGCCAGGCAAGTGCCTTGCCAAGTTTCATCTGCCTGGTGCGTATAGCGATAAGCGTTTATGAATAACACTTTTACATTGAAATCGGCACGGCTTTGCAACTGGTTATTGTTAAGCGAAAAGGTATGCGTACCGATTTTTTGTTTATCCAGCCAAACCTCAAACGACCAGTCTTTAGCTTGCACAGACGACAACATGCCTGCACTGAATGCGGTTAATACCAAAAGCTGTTTTGCTATATTAATCATGCATCTATTCACTTTTTGGAATGCCGGGAATAAAAGCATTGGTATTTTTGACATAAGCGGCGTAGCCGGGGCGACGGCTATGGATAGTTTTCTCCATCAAACTGACACCGCTTACTTTCAAGAGTAATGCAGTCATGATGAAAGGCGATAGCCAGACCCATGGATTACCAGTCGCCGCACCGAACAAAGCGAAACCCCACCAGATAAGGCTTTCACCAAAGTAATTTGGGTGGCGGCTGTAGCGCCACAGCCCGGTATTCAGGACTGCGTTTTGGTTTTCAGCTTGATTGCGGAAGCGCATTAACTGGATATCAGCGACTACTTCCCAGTAAAAGCCGATCACAAACAATGCGGCGCCGGTGTAATCAAGCCAATGCAAAGGCGCTTGATCGTTGATTGCAGCATACAAGGGATAAGAAATGATCCAGGCCAGCACTGCCTGGAATGCAAAAATGATATAAAAGCTCTTTAGCCAGAAGTATGGCTCGTTATTTTTACGGATAGTCTCATAACGGTGGTCTTCCTTGCCCCAGTTGCGCCAAGTGAGAAAGATGCTCAATCTGAGCGCCCACAACGTGACTGCTATCAATACCAGGCAAGCACGTACTGATAAATCGTAAGTAAAGATGGCAGTGATAAAAGCGGTGATTGCCATAAACAGGCTCCACATGCTGTCAACATGGCTGTAATGGCGGGTAGCGAAACTTAACAGCCAGCCGCTCAGGGCAAACATCAAGATCGCGATTAATGCATACATATAAATCATGACGGTCTCCTGAGAACGGTATGGTTGAATTGCTTGCGCACCCAAAACAGTAAGGGCATCGCGATTGCCCATTCGAGCGACACCCATGCCAGGCTGAATATGGGAGAGGGCAGGTGTATCACCTGCAATTTTGCGGAGCCCAGATAAGCCAACGGCCCAAATATCCCGCCCAGTACTGCGGCAAGTAAGGGTTGGTACTGTAACCAGCGCATGCTGACATTTAAGGTGCTGGCAAAGGCCAGCCATAAAGCCATCATCCACAATGGAATATAGCTTGCCCATAATTCCTGATACTCAAAACTGATCCAGCCCATGTAATAACCAATCTGGTCCAGCAAGCATCCAATCAATGCTGTGATCAGCAAAGGTAAAGCTTGTTGCCAGTCTTCCACCCACTCCAGATGGGCTAAAGTAAATATGATGACGAGTAACAAGGCGGCGAATCCCAGTCCGGGTTTCGCTGAAAGCACGCAGGTCCACCATAGCAATTGAAAAGAAATAATATTAAATATAATCAATTTGTTGGAGGTCATATTTAATATTTAATTTCTTATTTTCTTGAGAATAAATAATGGCTTACCCACCAGGTCTGCCCCTGGTTATATCCAAATAGTTCGGCACATGCCATGTAGAATATTCGCCAGCGTTGACGCCATAGCTCCGCATCATCGGTTCCATATACGGATTGCAATACAGGGGTTAAAGCAACCTGATTCTGGTCCATATTTTCCAGCCAGGCATTGGCGGTTTTTTCGTAGTGGGTACCGTCCCAGCGCCATTTTTCGATGATTTTTAAATCATCCTGAAAATAAAGCGGCAGATCGTCGCTTGGCATCATGCCGCCACTAAAGAAATACTGGCTCATCCAGTCATCATCTGCTTTTACATCAAAGGTGTAAGGTGCGTGTCTATGCACAAAAATATGTTTGAAAAACAATCCATCAGATTTCAGCCAGCGGGCAACTTTGGCATATAAAATCTGGTAATTCCGCATATGTTCAAACATCTCGACCGATACTATGCGGTCAAAGGTTTGCTCGGTATCAAACACATTCATATCCGCAGTGATGATGTTGATATTAAAAAGCCCGCGTGCGCTAGCCTGTTGCAAAATATACTCCCGTTGCGAGGCAGAATTAGAAACGCCGGTGATTTGGGCATCCGGGTAATGACTGGCCATCCATAACGTCAATGAACCCCATCCGCAGCCAAGTTCCAGTATCTGTTGTCCATTTTGCAGCAATGCATGTGCGCAGGTTTGTGACAAAGCTAATTGCTCGGCCTGGTCTAAGGTTTTGGTTTCTGGCGCCCAGTAACAACTGCTGTATTTGCGATGCACGCCCAGGCAATAGTTATAAAAACTGGCGGGAATTTCGTAATGTTGCGCATTGGCTTTTTCAGGTAAAGGCGCGATTTCCGAGCTTTGCATCTGCTCAATAAACTGGATTAGGGCTGATTGCGCGTGCTCGCAATTTTCATCATTGATTTCAGTTAACCGGTCATTGCATAACTTTTGTATGCCTTTTCGGATCAGTGCATCAGGGATCAGGCCCTTTTCGGCAAGTTTTAGCGCCGCGCTCGCAATTAAACTCATAACTATTATCGCAGTAACTAATTTACTGTTGTTATGTCCATCATAACCGGAGTTTAGTTTCATTATTCAAGAAATTTAATCAGTTTGATAATGAGTGTTGGTAAGAAGTTAACGAACAAAACAAAAGTGCTTTCAACCTCAACTGTTTCAACTGGACGTTTAGCATGTATACTAACCTGTATAGTTCACGGAATATTTCGAGATGAAAACCTCTATCAAACAAGCATTTTTTCGTTATTTAAGCCTCACATCCGTAACGGTCTTAATCGCTTGTACGCAAGCCTCCAAGCCAACATCTGATAATCATGGCAATGTCGACTGGCCAAGTTATGGTTTGGATCTGCAGTCACAGCGATTCTCAGGTCTGTCGCAGATTAATCAAGGCAATGTCACTCAACTAAAAATGGCATGGACTGTGGAAACTGGTGTCAAAGCTACCTTCCAGGCCACGCCTGTCGTCGTCAATGGCGTCATGTATGTCAGCCTGCCTTTTAATCATGTATTAGCGCTGGATGCGGTGACAGGCAAGCAACTCTGGAAATATTCGCATGACCGCAAAGCAGACTGGGCTATGTGTTGCGGGCCTGCAAATCGGGGCGTGGCGGTGGCGCAAGGCAAAGTGTTTATTGGTACTGTAGATGCCAGACTAATCGCACTGGATGCTAAAACTGGTCAAAAACTTTGGGATATTGATGTTGCGGCCAGCCAGGTGACGACTGAGCAACAAGGCACATTAAATAGCACTGACCCGAATAAAACCCGCAAAATCACTGGCGGTACCGGCGTAGGTATCGCCATGGCCCCGGTTGTGTTTAAAAACAAGGTCATTATCGGTATAACCGGGGTAGGTTATGGGTTGCATATTGATAATCCACGTAGCGATGCGCCTTTGGGTGCCGTGATCGGTGTCACTGGCCGCTATGGCCGTCCTGGTTTCCTGGCGGCATTTGATGCTAATGACGGACATCGTGTCTGGCAGTTTGATACTATCCCGACCAAAGGATGGGAAGGCAAATTTACAATCAAGACCGCGGATGGCAGCCATTTTGAGCGCAATGTTGCAGAAGAGAAAACGGCACTCAATAAATATCCGGATGCCGCTACTTTTGGTGGTGGTTCAGCCTGGAGTACACCCGCAATTGATGTCAATAGCAATACCTTATATTTCGGCACCGGTAACCCATCGCCACAGATGAATGATGTTTCAAGGCCAGGGGATAATTTATATACCGTTTCATTAGTCGCTCTGGACACCGAGACCGGTAAATATAAATGGCATTACCAGCAAGTGCCTCACGATTTATGGGGATACGATTTAGCCAGCCCGCCACTCCTGTTTCAATACAAGCACAATGGCAAAAACATTGCCGCGGTAGGCCAAGCCAGTAAAACGGGATGGTTCTATATCCATGACCGGGTTACTGGTGAATTTTTAGCTAAATCTGAAGCTTTCGTACCGCAGCATAACCTGTTTAAAAAACCAAGCGCAGAGGGGACAGTTGTTTACCCGGGCATACTTGGCGGTTCTAACTGGTCGCCTGCCAGCGTGGATGAGCAACAGCAAAAAGTGTTCGTTGCCGCCATGCATAGCCCGATTAAATACACCATCCACGAAACAGATAGCGACAACGGCAAGCATTCCATGCGCTACACATCCAGCGAACCTACTGATGATCCACGTTGGGGATTGTTAAGCGCAATTGATTTGAATTCCGGAAAAATCGCCTGGCAGAAAAAAACGCCACAGCCATTGGTTGGTGGTGTGTTATCAACCGCCGGTGGCTTATTGTTTTGCGGTGAAGGCAATGGCAGATTCACGGCTTATGCCAGCCAAACAGGTATACCTTTATGGCAATACCAATCGGAATATGGTGTGAATGCGCCACCCATTACTTATCAGGTGAATGGCGAGCAATATGTAGCAGTCGTTAGCGGTGGTAACTCATTATTTGGCTTTAAACAGGGCGACAGCATCCTCACATTCAAGCTTCCAAGAAGCTAAATAATTCCTGACAACTCAAATAAATCCCATGATAATATGTTAAATATTGTAAACGTTTAGCATTTTCCAAACTAGTTATCGAAACAATTAATTTAAGTAAAAATAATAATTGACATGTAAATCCACTACGAATAAATTAGCGCAAATGTATATATTTTATGCGTGTGTTTAAGCGCTTGATTGTATTGGCAAAAAAGTGCTCGATTATTTTTTAAATCAAAAACTTAGGAATAATCAAAGATGGTTGAACGTTGATGAACTGTAACCGTCAAACAGCAACATAAAAGCAATACAGACTTATCCTTGAGATTAAAAACAAGATAGGAATCGCAATGCTTAGTGGGGTGGTACCGGGGAATACTAAACGCAAAGAGCTATGGGCTTTGGAATCCATCATCATTTATGGATTCATCAGTTTTTTTGCGTTGTTAGTTATCCTTGGTATTACCAGCATCATTTATTTGCAGCGTTTCTCCGAGAATAACCGCTGGGTCAGCCATACCAACGAAGTCATTTCAAAACTGGATAGAGGTTTAGGGCTATTCAATCAACTAGAGGTTTCGCAACGCGGCTTTTTATTGACGAGCGACGAGAGTTCCATCAATCGCCGTGACATGGCGCTGGTTGAGTTGCAAAAAAACATTACGGAACTTGCGGTACTCACTAAAGATAATAGCTTTCAGCAAAAACAAATTACGCAATTAAGGCAACTTATCGATAGACGCGTCATTTATTTTAACCAGGTTGTCGAAGTGGCACGCGCATCTTCAGTCGACAAGTTAAAAGAGTTTCTTCGTAAAGACTCTATCCGCAGGGAAGATATGCTTGAGATTCGCGCTGTGTTCAGCGCCATGTCGCTAGAGGAGCAGAACCTTCTGGATGATAGGACCAGGTTAGAGCAGGATCATGCTAAAGACTTGCTAACGCTGTTTACGGTGATGTCTCTCGCCATTCTGATTTTCTTCCCTTTACTTATCTGGCGTATTCAACGCGATCTTAAAATCCGTAAACTCGCCTCTACTGAACAAAAACGACTTACAGACATTCTGGATGCATCCCCTGACCTGATTGCTAACGCTAACCTGCAAGGTGATTATTTTTACCTGAACCGGGGAGGGCGCAAGCTGCTGGGCATTGGTGAAAACGAAGATATCGCTTCGCAAGCCATCTCGCGTATGCGCCCTGCATGGGCGATTGACCTGATACATAGCAAGGCAATTCCTGCAGCGCTAAGTACAGGGGTATGGAGCGGTGAAACCGCCTTCATCAGCCGGGGAGGAGTTGATATCCCGGTATCCCAGGTGGTTGTGGTACACAAAAATGCTGATGGCGTCCCCACGCACTTATCAACCGTTGCGCGCAATGTCAGCGAATTCAAGAAGATTGAATATGACCTTAAAAATGCTGCCATCTATGACCAGACGCACACAGAGATATTAAGGCTGTTCAATGCCAATTACGACCGATCTAATATCCTGCATAGCATGCTGGAGACATTGGCCAGGAATCACGCGTTTCCGGTATCGGCAATCTATGGTTATGACGAATGGGGCGGTGCGTATCGCCTGGAAAGTGCCTATGCTGCACCGACAGATATCCTCAATGAATTTAAACTGGGCCACGGATTAATAGGAGAGGCGATTCAAAATAATCAGACGCTGATATTGCGTGATGTCGAAGAGTTTCCTTCTTTAAGTCTGGAGACAGGGTTACTTTCCATCAAGCCAGCCGGCATCATTATTTGCCCGGTGACTTATCAGGAGAAATGTCTGGCAGTGCTGGTGCTGGCGGCGAGCCAACCAGTTTCAGAGCGTGACCAAACGTTTATCGAGCGCCTGGCAGCGCAATTAGGCGTAGCCCTGCATAACATTGAGCAGTATGGTGACCTAAAGCTTTTGGCCGAGCAATTACATTTACGCAGCGAGGAAATCAGCTCTAAAAACGAACAGCTATTGGAAGCAGATAAGATGAAGTCCGAATTCCTGGCCACCATGTCTCATGAACTGCGTACGCCGCTCAATGCGATTATTGGATTCTCGGAAATACTGCGCGATGGCTTGATCGGCGACTTGGCCGACAAGCAGAAAGTGTACGTCAACGATATTTTTGAAAGCGGGCAACACCTGCTTTCGCTGATCAATGACGTGCTTGATTTATCCAAGATTGAAGCTGGCCGCATGGAACTGGAAGGCGAAGTCATAGATGTTCACAGTCTGCTGCAAAACAGCCTTTCGATTATTAAAGAAAAAGCATCTACCCAACGCATTAAACTGCAGGCTGATTTATCAGAAGCATTAGGCAACGCATGGCTCGATGCACGGAAAGTGAAGCAGATTGTTTATAACCTGCTTTCTAACGCAGTCAAATTTACACCCGAAGGTGGACAGATTACTTTACAGGCCAGCCTGGTTTCGCGTGAATACGTGCTTGAGCAAACCAACAATATCCCGAAAAGTCATTATTCGCCTATTGGCAACGCTGACCAGTTTATACAGATTGCCATTACCGACACCGGCATTGGTATTGAAGCACAGGATATCACCCGCCTTTTTCAACCCTTCGTACAAGTTGAAAGCACACTTTCACGGCGATTCGAAGGCACAGGTCTCGGCCTGGCACTGGTGCGAAAACTATCAGAATTGCATAGCGGGGCAGTGGCGGTGACCAGTACACCAGGGGAGGGCAGTACTTTTACGGTATGGCTGCAGTACAAAACCAACCTGATTGATGCGGCCCTGGCAACCACGGAAACCGGGGAAAGTATCCGCCAGTTGGTTCCCACCGATTCACCTCATGTATTAGTGCTGGAAGATGATGACCGTGCCGCGGATTTGATCAGGCTACAGCTTGAAGCAGATAATTGCCGTGTCACGCGTGCGGCCACTGCAGAAATAGCGCTGGCCCTGCTGGTTGACAGCAGCCCACCCGATTTGATTACACTGGATATTTTGCTTCCCGGTATGAATGGCTGGGAATTCCTGACCACCCTGAAAGCTAACCCAAAGCTTGCCCATATACCGGTGGTGATACTTTCAATCGTGGCAGACAGTAACCGTGGCTTATCTTTAGGCGCCGCCCAGGTATTACAAAAACCTGTCTCTGCCGACGACTTGCAAACAGCTTTAGGCAAGCTTGGCTTCACCAAGGCCGAGCACAATCAGCCGGGCGCAAAAATTTTAGTCGTGGATGACGACCCAAAAGCGGTAGAAATCATTTCATCTCATCTTGAGCATACCAAGCATACCGTGCTCCGTGCTTATGGCGGCAATGAAGCGACCCATATTGCCAAATTACAACAGCCTGATTTGATCGTGCTGGATTTGATGATGCCTGAAATCAATGGCTTTGAAGTGGTTGAAGAACTGAGGCAGGATGTACGTACGGCAAAAATCCCTATCATTATCGTGACTTCCAAATTCCTGTCGCCGCAAGAACAGCAAACGCTAAAAGGGCATGTGTTGGCCGTGCTGGAGAAATCTGAATTCAATCATGGAAACTTCCTGAGTGAAGTGCACCGTGCGCTGGCCGGCAGTAAAAAGCGTTCCTCTGGATTAAAAATATAGAGGTCAATATGGCAAAAATCCTGATTGTTGAAGACAACCCAACCAATATGAAACTGGCGCAACTGCTGCTGGAAACTTCCGGCCATGAAGTACTACAAGCGGTTAATGCAGTCGATGGTTTGGATATTGCGCGCAACCAGCTACCAGAAGTCATCCTGATGGATATTCAGCTCCCGGGCATGGATGGCCTGACTGCAGCGCGTTTGCTCAAGGAAGACAGCAAAACCAGCGAAATCAAGATCATTGCGCTGACGGCATTTGCCATGAAAGGCGATGAAGAAAAGATGCGTAATGCAGGTTGTGATGGGTATATCGCCAAACCCATCCGTTACAAAGAGTTTCTGGAAACGGTCGATGCGGTACTGTAAAAAAACAGCGTTCAAGTTTAAAGCATCCCCAGCCACTTATCAGGCTGGGTTAAGCAACCTTATGGCAAATTCATGCATTGAAATTAGCTTGCGGGGGGATAAATAACATGGATATGAAAGTCACGCGCAAGACCATTCTGATTGCGGATGATGAAGAGAAAAACCGTACCTACCTCGATGCCTTACTGACCTCTGAAGGCTATGCCACATTGCATGCGCAGGATGGCAAAATGGCATTTGAGCTGGTTAAAGAACATCAGCCGGATCTCATTTTGTTAGATGCCATGATGCCTGTGCTCAATGGATTTGAGGTCGCAGAACAGTTGAAAAAGAATGAAGCAACCAAAGTGATTCCTATCATTATGATCACAGCATTGGTTGACCGGAACTCCAGAATGCGCGCCTTGGAATGTGGGGTAGAGGAGTTTGTAACCAAACCGGTAGACCGTGCCGAGTTATGGATACGGGTTAGAAACCTGCTGCGCCTGAAGGAGTACAACGATTTTCTAAGCAACTACAGCCGTACACTTGAGGTGCAGGTTGAAGAACGCACAGAACAGCTGCTAACCAGTTATTTTGATTCCATGTTCAGCATACTGCGGGCCGCAGAGTTCCGTGATAAAGAAACCGGCGACCACATTCACCGCATTGCTTTTTTCTGTAAGGAACTGGCAGCAGACATTGGTATGAGCTCGGAGTTTTGTGACACCATTTATCATGCCAGCCCGCTACACGATGTCGGCAAGATCGGCATTCCTGACCGTATTTTACTTAAACCTGGTCCACACACGCCAGACGAATGGGAAATCATGAAAACCCATGCTGCACTAGGCCACAGCATTCTTGGCAATGGCAACAGCACATCGCCATTTACCATGATGGGCGCTGAAATCGCGCTGAATCACCATGAGCGCTGGAATGGAACCGGTTATCCGAACGGGATAAAAGGTGAAGCTATTCCCTTATCCGCAAGGATCATGGTAATCAGTGACGTTTATGATGCATTGCGTAGTAAACGGCCTTACAAAACGGCACTTTCGCATGAACAGACATTACATATCATGCTCAAAGGCGACGGACGCACACGGCCGGAACATTTTGACCCAATGTTACTCAGCGCATTCGAAAAAATGGCCGAGCGATTCAGGGAGATTTACGAGGAACATGCTGATTTACCCGAATAGCAACTCGCTGTAAAACCATTATAGATAAATTGGCGCAGATGCTTAATAGCGGTTTTTTGCAGTCTGCATCACTAAAGTAGTGGCGCGCTCGCTATCAATAAATACCATACAACTTAATTCAGCTGTTTTCGGGCCAGTCGGCCTCGAGTTACAGCTGCTGGAAACACGTTTATCCTGGTAACTTGTACCAGGCAGTTCACCAAATCCCTGACGATCTAATTTGCCTGTGATATGCAGTACATCATCAAAGTAAATATAGACGGTGCTGATCACGCGCTTGCCTAAAAGATCATGTTTAGATACCTGGTCAACCTTGCCGGTGATACGTATCGGTTTAGTGACTTGAGCAGATCGCTCCAGAGGGTGCGCGACAATTTGACTATGCTGTGCCGTACAACTTGAAATGAATGATACAACCATAGCCAAGTATATGTGTTTCATTTTTAGCACCTCGTAAAGGGGACAATTAAATAATAACTCAAATCTTGAAGGTTAATCTGCCCATATCTACTATTTAACATAATATACATTATGCGAATATTAAGTTGTTGGATATCCTGCCGATAACAACATTGATAATAATACAAATAATTAGTAGGTTTTTCCTGCATTCATTCAACATTTATTATCACAGCAACCCTGTAGCATCTTAACTCTACATTGGGAGATACCAAATGCAGTTGTTACCGACAACAGACATGGTGAAAAAAATTTCTGAGTCGTGGTCTTTTGTGAGCGGCACCGCTTTCGAGTTTAAGAAAAGCGATCACCGCTCCACCATAGAGGATCATGAGAGCCTGATGGCAGTGATTTTGCCTATGTATATTGATAGCTTGCCACAACGTGAATCAATCGCGATTGGCTTGTTACTGGATGACGCTGAAGCAATCAAGGTGGCGTCACATATGTTTGGCCTGACACCTGAAACGCTGTCAGCAGCAGATATACAGGATGCAAAAAAAGAGACCTGTAACATCCTCGGCGGCAATCTGGTCTTGGGTGAAAATAGCAAGTTAGGTCTTCCCAGGGAAATTCCGCTTGCTGAGTTTCTTGAGCTGCAAAAAAATGCGACATTCAGCATGCTGTTTGTCAGTGATAAACCGAATGAAGACCTGGTTAATCTGGTGATCTTCGACGTAAATAATGAATCTTCCGGGGACTTTTTATCATGAGTACAGTGACAGGCGGCGTGGCCAAATTTTTGATTGTCGATGACAGTCGAGCAATTCAAAGCATTATTAAAAGAGTCATTGAATCTTGTAATTATCCGAACCTGGAAATTCGAAGTGCGAGCGATGCGGAGGCAGCGATGGAAATCCTGGAGAAATACACTCCGGATTTGATCATTACTGACTGGCACATGCCAAAAATCAGCGGCCTTGAGTTTTGTCAGCATGTTTGCCAAACCTATAACAACCGTATTCCCATTGGCTTCATTACCACTGAATCCAATATGGATAAGATTGAATCCGCTTATAAAAGTGGTGCTAAATTCGTGATTAATAAACCATTTCAAGATGTTGATTTAAAAACATATTTAATGAAGTTTGTGCCCTTCTCTTCTGATGATGCAGCACCTGCAAAAGTCAATGAAGAGCTGGCAAGCGTGATGACTGTGCTGTCCAGCATCCTTAAAGGACAAGCATTTACGTTGGAGCCCTGCCCCGAATTAAAGCTTACCGATTTCAGTGAAAATAATTTAATCGGGTTGTTTGGTGAAAACGGGAAAACGCCACCAGTAAATGCGCTTGCCATCATGGAAATGAGCGCTGTCGGAATTCTTTGGTCGCTTAGCAATGACCAGCCGGCCATGGTGCAATCGTTTATCAAGAACGGTACTGCTTCGAATGATCAATTGGATGAAGCACGTAAATTCATGGATGAATTTGGCGCTGGCATGTCCATCAGTAATAAAAATGGCCCACTTAAACTGGCACGCTCAAGCATCGTCAGTAGACAGTTTCCTCGCCTGGAAATGTCATTGAAGACCAATGAAGGGCGTGCTGACTATAAATTAAATGTACCCGGCATTGGCGCTGGTTATATCACTTATATCAAATTGATTTAGGCATCAAATTGATCTAGGAGTATTTTATGGCTTACACCTTTAATGAAATCTTTGGCAGCGTCGCACTGTTAATCAGCTGTGGCGCAGCCGTTTTGCTCGTTAAGTTGTTATTGAGCAATACTGTGCAGCAGGAAAAATTTTTCAATTCGTTGGGAAGGTGTAATGCCGAATTGCAAAATTCATCCAAAAATCTTGAAACGCTGTGTGCGATTCTGGATAGACGTTTTTCCAATATGGAAGAAAATTCCAAACAAACAGACCCATTACTAATCAATACCTTGCAGCGGTTTGATAAAGTATCTAAAGAGATACATGAACGCCTGGATGAGATGTTTATCACCAACACTTTAGGCGGTAATGATAAACAAGCTACTGATATGCCAAGTGAAGCGGTGGTGAATGAAATCAGCAAACTGCAAAGCAGTATGGCAGAAATCGCCAATCAGCTGCGCAAAAGTAACTATCTCTCCATGGATGAGAATGCTGAACTGGGCGCTATGCGGAAGCGTATAGAGAGCTATCAATCCATGGTCATGAAAGCGCGTTCAGAAGCTAAAGACTCAGAAACCATCATGTCTGAACTCAGGCAGGAAATTAAACAACTACAAACTGCCAAAAAACCTAATCCCGCTGCTGAAACAGGTGCCGAGAATCATCGGTTGCTGGAACAACTGGAAGACGCAGAGCGCGAGAAGAAGGTATTGGAAGAGAAACTCAAAGTGCTGGACAATGAAATGCAACGCAATAATATTGAAAAGAAATTTATTGAAGACCGGTTTATCGAGCTCTCATAACCCGGCTCTTGTCATTCAGCATCTAACCGGCCTCCATCAAATGGCCGGTTTTTTACTTTAATAAAGGCTTTTTTCGCTCAATCTGTTTCAACTTATTGGATGCAGCCAGTTGTTGGCGTTGTGACTCTTTTAACTGTCCTTTTATTACACCAACATTTTCACGCAACTCATTGACCAGTTTCTGATTTTTAGCAGTCTGACTCTTGGTGACGGCATGTTCTTTAAGGAGTGATTTCTTTAATTCGCTAATTTCAGATTCAAGTTTGTAGGCCCGCTGGCGTTCACGCTCGACTTCCACAAATGACTTCGCTTCCAGTTTTCTGAATTTGTCTTCGGATAATTTCAAGGCTGCGTGCAGCTTGTTAAATTCTGCGGAGAACTCATTGTTTACGCTTTTAAGCGAGCCTTCCAGCGCAGACTTTTCATTTTGCAGCGTTTTAACAGCTTCTTTTTGAGTAGCCGAGACCTGATGATCAATCAGGAATCTTTTTTCGCTTTCCTGCAACTGCTTTCTAAGCATGACGAGTTCAGAATGCTGTTCAGCATTCAGGTTTTCCATTTTTTTTAATTGGGCTCTTAAATTCTCCAGCTCGAGTTTATTGCTGCTGTCCTGGCTACTGATAACAGAATGCTTTTCTTTGACATTCTGCTTGGCAACTTCTAACGCAGACTTCCATAAGGTACTTAGGGCTTCGCCAGCAAATTCACGCAACGTATCCGGCAAACCCGTATGCTCGACATCTACCCTGTTTTTAAGCCTGAGCTCATTCCAAAAGTTGTTCACCGTTTGCGCCGGTGTCGACATTGTCCCTTTGCGTACAAGCTGATACAGCTTATTTGCAGTGGGCTGTATCCCGTAGCGAAAGAACATCAAGCGACATACTTCCCGGTATAAATCTTTGACTTGTGGAAACTGGCTGCGTAGAACTTCAACATCCTGGACTAGCTTGGCTTCATTGATATGGATAGAGGTCATATTTCGGATAATCAAATTGCTTAATTTGTTTTGTGACAAAAATATGTACTAAATAGTTTGCAAAAAATTTTGCTTAGTGAGTCTCCTGTTTACAAAATCCATCAATGTATATGTTATTGACACCATTTTACTGTTGCAGCAACCTATTGATTTAAATTGATATTTTGCATAATTCAGACACATTTACATTCAGTAAATGACAAAATGGCGTATTCATTTTTAACATGTTTTACCCAGATGTTAATATTTAAATTGCAGATTTATCTGCAGTTTGGAGGGAGCCCATGAAAAATAAAATCAAAATAAAAAAATTGCATACGCAATGTTTATTGAACTGGAGTCTGAAGGTTGGTGATCAGTTAGGTACGCTTAGCAAACGCAATGCGATCAAGTTAGCCAATGTGAAACCGGCGGTTTTTCACCGCTGGGTATCGGGTAAAGTAGCAGCACCAAGTTGTAAACTCAACCGCATAAAACATCATGCATTTGCTACTTTGCGTATCAGGCACAGAAAGAAACTAAACCAGTGTTTGGCAGTTGGCTTGGATGAAGAAATAATTAAAGCGAAGTTTTTATGGAAAAATATGATCTTTGATCAGTTAAGCATGCCAGCAAAGCGCAGATTCTTTACCGGTTTAAAAAAGGTTCATCGTTAGCTTTAAGTTAGCCTACAAGCCACTCAGCTTGAGTGGCTTTTTTTTATTAAGAAGGTAGACAGCATTTAATAACGGGTCATAGACACAAAAAAGCCAGCATTACAAAATGCTGGCTTTTAATGTACTACTATATGGTGGAGCTGGGGGGAATCGAACCCCCGTCCGCAAGCCCTCCACAGACAGTTCTACATACTTAGCTGTGTTGTTTATGTTTAACCGTACACTCACCAACGAGCAAGCAAGAGTAAAGCGAGTTGCCTTGGATTTAATACGTGATTAAGCAACCCAACCACGCACGATCCTCTCTAAATGACGCTGCTGCCGGTTACCCGGCCCGACCGAGAGGCTCTTCGGGGCAGCGTTCAGCCGGGATTAAGCGGCTAAAGCGTAAGTTTCGTCGTTTGCGACTATACTTTTTCAGATGGATTTACGAGGGAACCTGAATCCTCGGTATGCCCTGCACTGCTTTGCAACCCACGTCGAAACCTGGTCAGCCCCAATGCAAGCTTGCAATTATACGCTTGAAAGCAAGACTAGCCAATCTTCAAGCGCAGTTGTATGACATGATACAATTCTGAAATGTTCAAGAAAATAGTGATATTCGGCGTGGGATTGATAGGTGGTTCCGTCGCATTGGCGCTGAAAAAATTACCTCACCCACCGCACATCACCGGCGTTGGCCGTTCAAATCAAAGCTTGCAGGAAGCACTGAATCTTGGGTTAATTGACAGCGCGGAAACAGATATTGCGATTGCGTTGAAAGATGCAGACTTGGTACTCATTGCGACACCTGTTGCGCAAACACCAGCTATTTTAAAATCCATACTTCCACACTTGTCTGCACAGACAGTGATTACCGATGCGGGCAGCACAAAATCTGATGTGATGGCGTATGCCGAAGCTGAACTGGGCGAACAATTTCATCAGTTCGTTGGTGGGCACCCGATTGCCGGTGCTGAAAAAAGCGGCCCCAGCGCTGCGATGGCAGATTTATATGTAGGCAAAAATGTGATTCTGACGCCAGGAGCTGTGACTAATCCGGACGCTATAACAAAAGTCTCAGAATTATGGAAAAGCTGTGGTGCGGTGGTTTCCAGTATGCGTCCGGAAGAACATGACAGTGTATTCGCAGCGGTAAGCCATTTGCCACATCTATTGGCATTCGCATTGGTGGAAGATCTAGCCCAGCGTGACAATGCAGAATTACTGTTTAAATTTGCCGCCAGTGGCTTCCGCGACTTTACGCGGATCGCCGGTAGCCATCCTGAAATGTGGCGTGATATCGCGCTAGCCAATAAGCAAGCCTTATTGCAGGAGCTCAATACATACCAACAAGCGGTTGGCGAGATGACAGCGCTGCTAGAGAATGATGACCATGAAGGATTGTTTGCCCTGTTTGAGCATGCCAGCCATGCGCGTAATGCCTGGGCAAAATCCAAGATTCAATAATAGACATAAAAGATTTATAGATATGGAACAACTTCACTTACCCGCTTACACAAAAGCGCTTGGGTCAATTACACTGCCCGGCTCGAAAAGCATCTCCAATCGCACCTTGTTATTGGCGGCGCTTGCTGACGGCGTGACAGTGATTCGTGACCTTCTGGATTCAGACGATACGGCAAGAATGCTGGAGGCGCTGCAATCGCTTGGGATAAAGCTGGAAAACATTGCGGAAAATGCCTGGAGGGTGACAGGTTGCGGCGGAGTATTCCCAAATAAAGAAGCCGACTTGTTTTTAGGGAATGCGGGTACTGCGTTCCGTCCACTGACGGCGGCGCTAGCCTTTTCAAACGGTAATTATCATTTGCATGGCGTTCCACGTATGCATGAGCGTCCGATTGGTGATCTAGTCACCGCACTGCAACAAGCCGGTGCGGAAATCAGTTACGAAAACAATGAGGGCTACCCTCCCCTGCAGATTTCTCCTGCAACACTGGATGTCAGCCAGCCAGTTCAAATTCGTGGCGATGTATCCAGCCAGTTTCTAACTGCTTTGTTAATGGCATTGCCGTTGACAGGCCAGGCTGCAACCATTGAGGTTGTCGGTGAGCTGATTTCAAAACCTTACATTGAAATCACGCTTAACCTGATGCAGCGTTTTGGCATTCAGGTACAAAGAGATGGCTGGCAAAAGTTTCATATTCCGGCAGCAACACGCTATCAGTCTCCAGGCGAGATTTACGTTGAAGGAGATGCTTCCAGCGCCTCCTACTTTATTGCCGCTGGCATTCTTGCGGGTGACGTCACTGTACAAGGTGTGGGACAACAAAGCATCCAGGGCGATGTTCTGTTTGCTGAAGCGGCCAAGTTAATGGGCGGCCGGATTAGTTATGCGGAAAATCATGTACGAGCCGAGAAAACCGGTGAATTAAAAGGCATAGACCTGGACTGTAACCATATTCCGGATGCCGCGATGACACTGGCGGTAATGGCCATGTTTGCTAAAGGCACCACCACTTTGCGTAATATCGCGAGCTGGCGTGTTAAAGAAACAGACCGCATTGCCGCGATGGCAACTGAGTTGCGCAAAGTTGGCGCAAGCGTGACTGAAGGTGCCGACTTTATTCAGATCACGCCGCCGCAACGGCTCATTGAAAACGCGGTGATCGATACTTACGACGACCACCGCATGGCGATGTGCTTTTCATTAATCAGCCTGGCGGGTGTACCGATTTCGATTAATGACCCTAAATGCGTTGCTAAAACCTTCCCGGAGTATTTCAAGGTATTCGGTAACATCGCGCAATAATCAGGCGGCGTAAGCCCACTCATGCTCATCCCGCTGATTGATCGGCTCATGCGCATGCTGATGATGGTTCCAGGCGCGCTCGTGGAAGTAAAACACAACCGTATTAATCGCTGGTTCAATAAGTGCCATCAGCCCACCAATCAGTATGCTGCCAGTGAGCAGATAAGCAATGCTGAACGCCACGCTGAAATGCAGTATTGCGAAAGAAAATGTTTTAATCATGCTGTGCTCCTAAATAGTTAGGCACATCATATAAAGCCTGATTAATTAAATCCAATTCATTGTTTTTAAGCATTTGATAAGTAAAATTTATGATTGAACAAACCGTATGGCCAGTGATTGCCATTGATGGCCCTTCCGCTTCCGGTAAAGGCAGCGTGGCTGAACTGGTTGCCAAAGCATTTGGCTTCCACTACCTGGATTCCGGAGCGCTTTACCGTTTATTGGCCTACGCCGCACATACCCAGTCTGTGGCCTGGTCTAATGAATTCGCTCTGGCGGATATCGCCACTGCGATGGATATAAGGTTCGATGGCGGAGAAATCTATCTCAATGGGCAACACGTCAGTGCTTATATCCGCACCGAGCAAATGGGCAAAGGCGCATCTGAAGTCGCGGTCCACCAGCAAGTGCGCACTGCTTTGTTACAGACACAAAGAAACTTCAGGAAATCTCCAGGCCTGGTTGGGGATGGGCGTGATATCGGTTCCGTTATTTTCCCCGATGCTGCCCTAAAAGTGTTTCTGACTGCAGGTGTGGAAACACGTGCTCAACGCCGTTACGACCAGCTGATCAAGCGCGGTGATCGTGCGGATTACGATACGATTCTGGATGATTTAAAACAACGCGACCTGCGTGACACGCAACGATCTTCCGCCCCTTTGAAACAGTTGCCGGACGCGATGCTGGTCGATACGACGAAAATGAATATCGCCCAAGCCGTCGAAATGATTGTCGAAGCCTTTA
>JALDYP010000087.1:0-4704 GCA_032153875.1 Methylophilus sp. | reverse complement strand
GCACCATTAACAATGTAAAAACGGCTGGCGGGAGAAGGTATCGGGAATGCAGCACCGGCAAATTGCAACTCATTGACATTAGCGCTGGGCGCTGTGGTGATAGTGCGGATATTATCACCATCGTAAGCATCAGAGCCTGGTATGCCCAAGTTATATATGACTAGCTGGTCATTTGCGGTTACAGGGACGGTCTCTACCATCACACGCATGCTGTTAGCCCCAAAGTCGTCCTGACGGTAGCGGCCTCCCGCTTTGATGGGTATGAACTCTACGAAATCGCCTGCTGGTGACACCCATACACTATTGGGCAATGCATTTCTGATGTCGCGCGACATACGTCGCAATGAGATGTCGGCCCGGTCTGCCAGCTCGTAATAGGCTTCTGAATTCACATAAGCCATCACCGAGTGTCTTATAAACGTGGATGAGATACCCCCGATGATCGCTGTCACAGTAATAACGACCACCAGCTCAACCAGGGTAAAGCCGCTTACATGAGTACCGGATATTTTAAACTCGCGGCGCATAGCGAACCTTGAAACCAGTGAGCATGATTCTGGTATTGGAAGGCCCAGTCACAGTCACGTCGACTCTTAAAACCGCATCCGCAGGTAGACCCGCAAAAGGCGCCACCCCTCCTGCTTGCGCGATAGCGACAGATGCAGCATAAGCCGTCAAACCAGGGATAGAAGCGTTGCTGCCAATACGACAAATGCTTGCACACCCGCCGCCTGGCATGGTGAACCCGCCATAATCGGCCACATTATCAAACGGGTTAGTTGCACCATACCTGCTTTCACCCGCGGGTGATGGGCCGTTAAGATTATTCTGCGGAGTAGTACAATTGCCGTAACCCACGGCGGTTGATGCATTCGGGTCATCGGGATCACAAAATGTAAAAGGCATCTGCTGGATTTCCTGCATCAGCGATTCAGCGATCGCGATCGCCTGTTTACGCGCCAGGGGGTCTGCTGAATGTCCGCTCATCCAGGCCAATGCGCCAACCACACCGGCAATAGCAGTGGTCACAATCACAATAAACACCACCAGCTCCACTAGCGAAAATCCGCGACTGGATTTCCTTATGGAAGATATTATTTTATTTTTTCTTTTGATTTCGGGCATAAGACGCAGGTTTGCCAATCTAAGGCTAGCGGATGTAGCCGGTTTCAGCTTCAACGTTTACTACGATTGCTTGAGCTGGTCTATTCCTGTTAGACACAGTGTAATTAGCTCCCGCGTTAATTGCATTAATGAAAGCTTGCCCTAAACCCCTAAACTCCAAAACATTGCTGGATGGTTGCACACCTACATTTCTGGAAAAAGTCATCACATAAGGCCCGTTGGTTTCAGGATTTATCACCGCTTGTGCCGCCAGGCAATTAGCATTATTCACGAAACATAAAGTGACCGTATTGGGGTTTGCCACACTGTTAGTAATTACGAACACACTTGTACGTTGCGCGATTGCGGTCTTCTGTGCATAACGTAATGTAGATGAAAGCAAACCCGCGTCTCCGCGGGTTTCGAAAATATCGCCATTTGCAAATCGCGGTGAGGCGACTGCTACCATGATTGCCATTAAGGCAATCACGACCACCAGTTCAACTAAGGTAAAACCTGATGACTGCCTCATACATGGGAATTAATTACAATTTGCTGCAACCACAGCAGGTTGTAAGTTAGCCGTGTTTACCACTCCGGTATTCGCGTTATAGGTAAAAGAGCAGTTAGCGAAACCTACTGCATTGAATGTAGCTACAGGCGCAGCATATGCCACCGCATAACTATTTCCATCAAAGTTTTGTAGTGCCGCTTGAATACCGCCTGCTGCCGACGTAGGGTAACCAACACCAGCAACAATATCAACGTTTACACCATCCATAGGCACTTGAGCACCTTGCTGACCAGCTGCTATCCACGCAGCACGTGCCATGTTACCAGCAGAGCGAACTGAAGCCGCCAAACCATTCATGCTTGCCGCACGCGCATTTGCCTGCACGTTTACGAATCGAGGCAACGCTGTTGCTGCCAAAATACCTAAAACTGCGATAACCACAACTAATTCAACCAATGTAAAGCCAGCCTGTTTTTTCATTCCCAAGACTCCTAATCAAAAATTCCCTGCCTTTATTGTCACAGTGACAGGTGCAAACTGCGTTAATTTTATGTCAGCAAAAAGCATGCCAGACAATTTTGGTCCAATATTTACATCGTAATAAACATTAGAAATTTTAAAACTACAAAAATTAATGATACGTTTTTTTACCGAATTAATTTCAATAATAAGAATTGAAAAACTGCCCATCCTTTTTTAATTAGCCGCTTTTGAGCATGACAGAGCTCATATCCCAGATTGGCAGGAACACGCCTAACGCCAACACCAGGACCAATGCGCCCAAAAACATGATCATAATTGGCTCAATTTGAGCCCCCAATGTTTTAACGTCATATTCCACGTCAGCTTGATACATATCGGCAATTTCCTGCATCAATTCATCCAGCGAACCGGACTCCTCACCGATAGCAATCATTTGAAGCACCAGCGGATTAAACACACCGGTTTGCGTTGCTGTCCTTAAAATCGTCTCGCCGCGCTCTATACCAGAAGACATACTGAGAATTTTGATGGAAATATAATCATTCTCTACAGTTTGCGACACCAGTCTCAATGCAGCAAGAATCGGTAACCCGCTTCGAGTGGAAAGTGCAAAGCTACGCGCAAATCTGGCCATAGTGCCTTTGAAAATGATTTTTCCGGCAATCGGGATACGCATTTTTATACGATCCCAATTCGCTCTACCGACCGTAGTGCTGATATACGTTTTAAACATATAGCCGGCACCCACTACCATTGCGATCAGCACATACCAGTAATTGCGCATAAAACTGGAGAAAGCGATCAGGATTTTGGTGATGAAAGGCAAATCCGCATGCATGCTGGCGAATACTTTTTCAAACTGGGGGATCACCATGATGTTAATTACAATGATAGCGATTGCCATGGCCGTCATCACGAACATCGGATAACGCAGTGCCGACTTGATCTGCCCGCGCATAAAGCGCTCAAACTCTATATGCTCGGCCAGCCTGAGAAAAATATTATCGAGATTACCAGTGGTTTCACCGACCCGTATCATGCTGATATAGAAGTTATCAAACACTTTAGGATGTTCAGTCATCGCCATTGACAGCTCACGCCCAGCATCCAGGCTAGTTTTTAACTGCCCGACGACCTGAGCCAGCTTGGCGTTGCCTACCGAACTCTGTATCCCGGTAAGCGCGCGCATAATAGGAATACCAGCTTTAAGCAGAGTGAACATCTGGCGGCTGAATAACATGACATCCAGGCTGCTAACTTTTTCTTCAAACAGGTTGAAAGCTACCGCTACTGCAGCTTTTTGCTTGATTTCAATGGGTGTGATCTTGGATAAAATAAGTGCGCTGCCCAAGGCATCCATATCGGCAGCTTCCTGCACGCCGGAGACCATCAAGCCATCCTCACTACGACCTTTATATTCAAATACAGGCATAGGTTTTATCCTTCAAACTGGTTATCCACACGCATGATTTCATCCAGTGTGGTTTTACCCTGCAAAGCCAGCTGTAAAGATTGGTCTTTTAAGGTTTTGCCTTTGAGTTTTTCACGGGCTTTCTGAATAAATATATTGGTGTCCGGCATGTTAGCGGCCATGGCTAGCTCATTGGTCATTTCCAGTAGCTCATACAAGCCGATACGCCCCAGGTAACCGGTACGGTTGCAATGCTGGCAGCCTTTGCCATGTTTGAACAAAGCGGGGATTTCATCTAGCGGTAACACCTGGCGTAACCACACGGTTTCATTTTCATTAGGTGCTTGATCTACGGCACAGTGGGGACAGATAAGCCGTACCAAACGTTGTGCCATTACACCCAACAAGGACATGGCCACCATAAAACGGGGTACGCCCATATCAATCAAGCGCACCGGCGCAGTTGAGGCGTCATTGGTGTGCAATGTGGATAACACCAGGTGACCAGTCATGGAGGCACGTAGACCTGTTTGGGCGGTTTCCTCATCACGCATTTCGCCCACCAGTACGATATCCGGGTCCTGACGCAAAATGGCACGTAGTAATTTAGGGAAGTCCAGCTCGATTTTTTCACTGACCTGTGTCTGGATAATGCCGGGCAAACGATACTCGACCGGGTCTTCTACCGTAATGACTTTAGTCTCCGGCGTACTCAGTTCACTCAATGCAGAATAAAGTGTGGTCGTTTTACCACTACCGGTTGGACCGGTGACCAGCACCATACCACTCGGCCGGTTGATCATTTTACGGAAGCGAGCAAGTAGTTCTGGTGGCATACCCAGTTTATCCAGCTGGAAATGCGAGGTATTCTGGATCAGCAACCGCATGACCACGGTCTCGCCATATTGGGTAGGCATGGTGGAAATACGCATATCCACCGCACGGCCTTTGACGGTAAATCCAAAACGCCCATCCTGCGGCAAGCGTTTTTCGGAGATATCGAGGCCGGCCATGATTTTCAGGCGCATGATAAGAGCGGAGACGATCTTGATATCCGCCTGCGTTTGAAAATGCATCACGCCATCGATACGAAAGCGAATTAAAAGCTTGTTTTCTTGTGGCTCAATATGCACGTCAGAAGCACGCACCTGCACCGCATCTTCAAAAATGGTCTGTAGCAGTTTCACTACCG
>JALDYP010000043.1:0-23535 GCA_032153875.1 Methylophilus sp. | reverse complement strand
TCACGCGGTTACGCAGGCTGCCGACAAAATGCCCCAGGTGCAACGGGCCGGTTGGGCGGTCACCAGTGAGGATAATGGATTGTTTACTCATCGTTTTATGCTCTGTTAATGTGAGGTCGAAAGTGACGGATTATTCCCACTCGATAGTGGCAGGTGGTTTACCGGAAATGTCATACACCACGCGGTTGATGCCGCGTACTTCATTGATAATGCGGTTGGATACTTTGCCCAGCAGGCTATAAGGTAATTCTGCCCAGTGTGCGGTCATGAAGTCGCTGGTGACCACTGCACGCAAAGCCACGACATAATCGTAAGTACGGCCGTCACCCATCACGCCTACCGATTTCACCGGCAGGAATACGGTGAATGCCTGGCTGGTCAGGTCATACCAGGTTTTGCCGGATTTTTCGTCTACGGTATTGCGTAATTCTTCAATAAAAATGGCATCGGCACGTTGCAGCAGCAAGGCGTATTCCTGTTTGACTTCACCCAGGATACGCACGCCCAGGCCAGGGCCAGGGAAAGGATGGCGGTAAACCATGTCGCGTGGCAGCCCCAGCGCAACGCCAAGTTCACGGACTTCATCCTTGAACAGGTCACGCAGGGGTTCCAGCAGTTTCAGGCCCAGCTGTTCCGGCAAGCCGCCTACGTTATGGTGGCTCTTGATGGTCACGGCTTTTTTCGATTTCGCACCGCCGGATTCGATCACATCAGGGTAAATCGTGCCTTGGGCCAGGAAAGTAGCGCCTTTATGCCCGGCGCCGCTGGCTTTGAGCTTGGCTGCTTCAGCCTTGAACACTTCCACAAATTCACCACCGATGATCTTGCGTTTGGCTTCCGGGTCACTGACACCGGCCAGTTTGCCCATGAATTGTTTGCTGGCATCGACACGGATCACATTCGCATGCAGGCGGCCGGCGAACATTTCCATCACCATATCGCCTTCATTCAGGCGTAACAGGCCGTGGTCTACGAATACGCAGGTCAGCTGGTCGCCGATAGCGCGGTGTATCAATGCCGCTGCCACTGATGAATCCACACCGCCGGACAAGCCTAAAATCACTTCTTCATCACCGACCTGGGCTTTGATCTTTGCTACCGCTTCGGAAATATAGTCACCCATGATCCAGTCAGGTTTTGCACCGCAAATCTCCAGCACAAAACGCTCAAGCATGGCCTGGCCCTGTTTGGTGTGCGTGACCTCCGGGTGGAACTGCACCGCGTAGAATTTGCGGTCTTCGTCAGCCATCGCCGCGATCGGTGTGGTGTCATTGCTGGCGATCACTTTAAAACCAGCTGGCAATTCGGTTACTTTATCGCCATGGCTCATCCAGACATCGATCAGGCCATGGCCTTCGGCATTGCTTGCATCCTGGATGTCGCGGAACAGGGCAGAGTGGCCGCGAGCACGTACCTGGGCATAGCCGAATTCGCGTTTATGGCCGGCTTCTACCTTGCCGCCCAGTTGTTGCGCCATGGTTTGCATGCCATAGCAAATGCCCAGAACCGGCACACCGAGATCAAACGCGGCCTGAGGTGCCTTATCGGTTTCCTCTTCGTAGACGCTGGCATGGCTGCCGCTGAGGATGATGCCGTCGGCACCAAAATTGCGGACAAACTCTTCTGACACATCACAAGGGTGTATCTCACAGTAGACGTGTGCTTCGCGCACGCGGCGGGCGATCAGCTGGGTGACTTGCGAACCGAAATCAAGAATAAGGATTTTTGAATGAGACATTTTTTTAGCCACAGAGTGCACAGAGGACACAGAGGTTCCAGAGAATAATCTCTGTGCGCTCGGTGTCCTCTGTGGCCAGGTTTAGTGTTTGATAATGAAGTTAATCAATACGGTAATTAGGTGCTTCTTTGGTAATCTGTACATCATGTACGTGTGACTCATGCATGCCTGCACTGGTGATCTGTACAAACTCAGCTTTGCTGCGCATGTCTTCGATAGTGGAACACCCGACGTAGCCCATGGAAGCGCGCAAACCGCCCATTAATTGGTGTACAACTGCCAGTACGCTGCCTTTGTAAGGCACGCGGCCTTCAATACCTTCCGGCACCAGTTTGTCGGCATTCGCTGTGTTGTCCTGGAAGTAACGGTCAGAAGAGCCTTTTTGCATGGCGCCGATGGAGCCCATGCCACGGTAAGATTTGTATGAACGGCCCTGGTACAACTCGACTTCGCCCGGGGCTTCTTCAGTGCCTGCGAACATACCGCCCAGCATCACGCTGTTGGCGCCCGCTGCGATGGCTTTTGAGATATCACCGGAGAAGCGGATGCCACCATCAGCAATAAATGGCACGCCGGACTTTTCCAATGCCTTGGCAACATTGCTGATCGCTGTGATCTGCGGAACGCCGACACCAGCGACGATACGTGTGGTACAGATGGAACCAGGGCCGATACCGACTTTCACGCAATCAGCCCCGTGGTCAACCAAAGCCAAAGCGGCATCCGCAGTGGCGATATTACCGCCTATCACTTGCAGTTGCGGATAACGGGTTTTTGCCCATTTGACGCGATCCAGTACGCCTTGTGAGTGACCGTGTGCAGTATCGACAACGATGGCATCCACACCGGCCTCCACCAGAGCGGCAATACGCTCATCGGTCCCGTCACCAACGCCAACCGCAGCGCCGACCAGCAAGCGGCCTTTTTCATCTTTACAGGCCAGAGGGTGGTCAGAGGATTTTTGAATGTCTTTTACAGTGATCAGGCCTTTAAGCTCGAACTGCTCGCCAATGACTAGCAAACGTTCCAGGCGGTGCTTGTGCAGCAAGCCCATGATTTCTTCACGACTGGCGCCTTCACGCACTGTCACCAGGCGGTCCTGTGTGGTCATCACATTGCTGACAGCCTGGTCGAGATTGGTCTCAAAACGCAGATCACGGTTGGTCACAATGCCAACCACTTTGCCATCCTGTAACACAGGTAGGCCGGAAATTTTATGGTGCTTGGTCAGTTCGATGACCTCACGTACGGTCATGGCCGGGTGAATCGTCACCGGATCAATCACTACGCCAGATTCGAAACGTTTAACGCGTGAGACGCGGGAAGCTTGCATCTCGATCGACATATTTTTGTGAATAATGCCCATGCCGCCCAGTTGAGCCAGGGCAATCGCCATGCGGGCTTCCGTCACGGTATCCATGGCGGCAGAAAGTAGGGGGATGTTAAGTGTGATGCTTTTTGTAAGTTTTGTGCGCAGGCTTACATCGCGGGGCATCACAGTAGAATGGGCTGGAACGAGTAAAACGTCGTCAAAGGTTAGAGCTTGTTGCAACAAACGCATGTGGAATCCTTATCTCCAAAATATAATTATACCGATTTCGTTTTGCCTTGACAAAGCGTTTTGCGTTTTTGGCTGTTAAATATGCGGTGTCTGGCATGGTTTATGCATAGCCATTTCGGATAGTAGTAATGAAGTAGCGACTGGTGAGGCGGGAATCAAAAGTGAAATTTAGTGAAGTGCTGCGGAATATTGTATTGATAGCTTGCTTGCTGCATGTGCCAGCGCACGCGGAAATTTACAAGTGGCGTGATGCTAAAGGGGTTATTAATTATTCGGATATGCCGCCACCTGCCGGTAAGGAAGGTGCGCAAAAAATTAAAGCAGCTACCGTCACCAGTGAATACCCGCTAACCCGCGCAGATGCTTATAAAGAGGATGTGCCCGCAGAATCGGCTGAGAAAGAAGCTGTGGGTGGGAAGGGCAAGCAAAAGAACCAAATGTCAGATGAAGCGGCGGCAGTCGCCAAAGCTGCGGAGGCGCGCATGAAAGCGCAAAATTGTGCTGCAGCAAGATCGAATTATCGCAATTACGCAGTCGGCGGGCGTATGCAAACGGTGAATGAGGTTGGCGAAAAAGAGTATTTAAGTGACGAGCAAATTCGTGAAAATCTGGCGCGTGCGCAATTCGAAATTGACGAAAATTGTCCAGTTGAATAACAAAATCTTCTAAAGCATCATTCTTTTTGGCGTTTATGCTGACCACTTTTGGCAGCATTGTCTTTGTTCGCAATAATTCCTTTGTTTGTCGCAGCCCTTAAACGCCTTGCTTCTTTGGCATCGGCAATCAGTGGGCGATAAATCTCAACACGGTCCAATGGTTGCAATGCGGTATCTAGGCAAACCATTTTGCCAAATATCCCTATCTTGCAATTTTTTAATGATAGTTCCGGATACTGCAACAACAATCCTGACTGTTGTATTGCTGCCAGCGCTGTCGTGCCCGTTTTAACTTCAATCGGGATAATCACCTGCTTCTGTGGCAACGCATAAGCGACTTCCACAATCATCAGCTTGGAAATTTCTTCAGGCATACTTAAATTATTTAGAGTAAAGCTTGTTAGCCTGCTTCACAAAGCTATCGACAAAGGTATTGGCAATATGGCTGAACACCGGCGCGATAATGCGTTCGATCAGGCCATTGGCGAATACATATTCCAGCTTGAATTCAATTTTGCAGGCATCTTCGCGCAGCGCAATGAAATGCCAGTGGCCGGTGAGCTGCTTGAACGGGCCATCGACCAGGGTGATATCCATCTGGTGCGGAAACTGTTTATGGTTGCGGGTAGTGAAGTGCTGCACTATGCCGTGATAGCGGATGTGTATTGTGGCTTGTGTCACCTGCTCGGTGCGCTCGATAACGTCACTGCCGCCACACCAGGGTAAAAAGCCGGCGTAATCCTCGACAGCATCGACCAGCTGAAACATGGTTTCGCAGGAGTGCATCACTAATACGGTTTTTTCTACTTGAGCCATTATTGTATATAGCGCCGGAACGGAGTTTGGTTTTGGGTTAAAATGCTATTTTAAGTGATTTAAGCCAGCAAGCCAGCGTTATGACCATCGCGCAAAATAAAAAAGCGTTTTTTGACTACTTTATCGAAGATAAGTACGAGGCCGGCGTCGTGCTCGAAGGCTGGGAAGTGAAAGCCATCCGCGATAACCGCATCAACCTCAAAGAGGCCTATGTGGTAATTATGCGTGGTGAAATTTACCTGATCGGCTGCCATGTGACGCCATTAGGTGCTGCTTCTACGCATGTGCGCCCGGATGCTATCCGCTCACGCAAGCTATTGTTGCATAATGAGGAAATCAGCAAGTTGATTGGTAAGGTCGAGCGTGCCGGTTACACCATTGTGCCTTTGGACATGCATTTCACGCGTGGCCGGATAAAAGTGCAGATCGGCCTGGCTAAAGGCAAGAAGCAGCATGACAAGCGTGACGTTGAGCGTGAAAAAGACTGGAAGCGTGAGCAGAACCAGTTAATGAAAAACAAACAGCGTACCCGCGAATAGTATTTTAGTTGCTTGCTTGCTTGCTTGGCTCTGAGCTCAGGCAAGCAACTGCTCTAACACCTGAGGTAGCAATTCCGGCAAGTCTTCTGCTATTAATCCCAATCCAAACAATCTTGCCGCTTCACTGTGGATCCACACCGCCCCGGCTGACGCTTCCAGTGCCGGCATACCTTGCGCAAGAAGGCTGGTAATCATCCCGGCCAGCACATCACCTGCGCCTGCCGTGGCCAAGGTTGGCGGTGCATCTTCGTTCACAATCACTTTGCCATCTGGTGCCGCGATCACGGTGTTGGCGCCTTTAAGAAGTATCACTGCATTGGTCTGCACACTTGCATGGCTTACCTGGCTGATTCTTTCATCCAGGTTGCTGGCGGGTTTGATGCCAAACAAACGCTGAAACTCGCCCTCATGCGGCGTTAATACGCAAGCGCCAGTGATGGCTTTGTTTAGCTTGTCCAGTTGTCTGGAAAATGTGCTTAATGCATCCGCATCAATCACCACCGGTTTCCCGGTTTGCAACATGGTCAGTGTTGTCTGCCGTGTTTCTGTCGTATTGCCTGCGCCTGGCCCGATCAGCAAAGCGCCAACTCTTGCGTCCTGTATAAGTGCATGCAAGTCCGCGATGTTTGAGTAGGGTTTCGCCATGATGCTCAATAACTGGCTGGCGTAAATGCTGAATGCATTTTCCGGTACCGCGATGGCGGTAATCCCTGCACCACTGCGCGCAGCGGCTAGTGCAGCCAATCTGGCTGCGCCTGTCATTGGATATCCGCCCTGTATCAATACATAACCACGGCTATATTTATGGCTGTTGGCATCAGGTTGCGGTAACAGGGATTGCCACAGGGCAGGGGAGTTTGATTGGTAGTCTGACATGGCTGAATTGTATGCTTGAAGTGGCTGGTTGGCGAATCGGTGCGAGATTTTATCCCTAACCTTCATTGTCGGCGAGGGGGCTTTACGGTAAAATGTTCTCCCGTCTGCAACAATCTCAAAGTACCTCATCCATGACCAAATATGTATTCGTAACCGGCGGTGTAGTTTCTTCTCTTGGAAAGGGTATCGCAGCGGCTAGTTTAGGCGCTATTCTCGAATCGCGTGGCATTAAAGTGACCATGCTCAAGCTTGACCCGTATATCAATGTTGACCCGGGCACCATGTCACCATTCCAGCATGGCGAGGTGTTCGTCACTGATGATGGCGCGGAAACTGATTTGGACCTTGGACATTATGAGCGCTTCATCAGCAGCAAAATGTCCAAGCGCAACAACTTCACCACTGGCCAGATTTACGAAACCGTGATCAAAAAAGAGCGTCGTGGTGAATACCTTGGCAAGACTGTGCAGGTCATCCCGCACATTACTGACGAAATTAAATCCCACATCAAGCGTGGTGCTGAAGGCGCCGATGTAGCGATTGTGGAAGTCGGCGGCACGGTGGGTGATATTGAGTCCTTGCCGTTTCTCGAAGCTATTCGCCAGATGGGTTTTGAAGAAGGTAAAAATAACGCCTGTTATGTGCATTTGACTTTGTTGCCGTGGATTCCAACCGCAGGCGAATTGAAAACCAAGCCAACCCAGCACTCGGTAAAAGAGTTGCGTGAAATTGGTATCCAGCCGGATATCCTGTTATGCCGCGCCGAACGCGAAATCCCGGAAGATGAAAAGCGCAAGATTGCCTTGTTCACCAACGTGCCTTTCGAGGCAGTAATCAGTGCAATCGACAGCGATTCCATTTACAAGATCCCAGGCTTGCTGCATGAGCAAATGATGGACGAAATCGTCTGTCATAAACTGAATATTCTGGCTAAGGCGGCCGATTTATCTGCCTGGCAGAAAATCAGCTATGCGGTGGCTAATCCTAAACAGCATGTTGATATTGCCTTTGTCGGTAAATATGTAGACCTGACTGAGTCATATAAATCTTTGACCGAAGCCTTGATTCACGCCGGCATTCACACTGAATCCAAAGTCAAAATTCACTATATCGACAGTGAAGATATCGAAAAATCAGGCACCGATAGTTTGCATAATATGGATGCCATCCTGATTCCAGGCGGTTTCGGCGTGCGCGGTACTGAAGGCAAGATTGCCGCGATTCAGTATGCGCGTGAAAACAAAGTGCCTTATCTGGGCATCTGCCTGGGTATGCAACTGGCCGTGATTGAGTTTGCGCGCAATGTGGCTGGCTTCAAGGATGCTAACAGCACGGAATTCAATCCTTCTGCAGAACATAAACTGATCGGCCTGATCGATGAGTGGCAAGATGCGACCGGCAAGATTGAAAAGCGCAACGAACATTCCGACCTCGGTGGCACCATGCGCCTGGGCGCACAAAGCTCGCCAATCGAGCCTGATACGCTGGCTGCCAGCATTTACGGCAGTGAAGTGAACGAGCGTCACCGTCACCGTTATGAAGTGAATAACCATTATGTCGATCAGCTGAAAGCCGCTGGCCTGGTGGTTTCTGCGCGTACACCGCGTGAGGAACTGTGTGAAATGATTGAGTTACCACAGACCGAGCACCCATGGTTTGTCGCCTGCCAGTTCCACCCGGAATTCACTTCTAACCCAAGATATGGTCATCCTTTGTTTAAAGCCTATGTGCAAGCCGCACTGGCGCAAAAAAGCAAAGTTTAAATTTAAAGCAAGGGATTATCATGAAGTTATGTGGTTTTGATGTAGGTATTCAACATCCGCTGTTTTTGATTGCGGGGCCGTGTGTCATTGAGTCGAAGCAAATGGCGATTGATACCGCAGGCCAACTGAAAGAGATTGCCGCTCGCGTGGGTGTGCCGTTTATCTATAAGTCTTCTTACGATAAAGCCAACCGCAGTTCTACCAAAACCTTTCGTGGGTTTGGCATGGAAGAGGGCCTGAGGATACTGGACGAAGTGCGTGCGCAAATCGGCGTGCCCATCCTGACTGATGTGCATAGCGAGCAACAAGTGCCGCATGTGGCTGCCGTGGTAGATGTATTGCAAACGCCGGCTTTTCTGTGCCGCCAGACCGATTTTATTGTCGCCTGTGCCCAGTCCGGCAAACCGGTGAATATCAAGAAAGGACAGTTTTTAGCGCCTGGTGATATGAAACAGGTCGTGAACAAAGCCAAAGAAGCTAACGGCGGCGCGGATAATATTATGGTCTGCGAACGTGGCGCTTCATTTGGCTACAACACCCTGATCTCAGATATGCGTGGTCTCGCCATCATGCGTGAAACCAATTGCCCGGTGGTATTTGATGCTACCCACTCGGTACAACAGCCAGGCGGACAGGGTGAGAAAAGCGGCGGTCAGCGTGAGTTTGTGCCGGTGTTGTCACGTGCAGCAGTTGCCAGCGGTATTGCCGGTATTTTTATGGAGACACACCCTGACCCAAGCAAAGCGCTTTCAGATGGCCCGAATGCCTGGCCATTAGGCAAGATGGAAGATTTGCTGCATCTGCTGGTCGATATGGACAAGCTGGTCAAAAAAGCCGGTTTTGCCGAACATACTGTTTGAGATTTTGCCTGGAGCAAATTCTTTAAAATTGATTTCGCAAGGTTTCGTAAGTTTTAAGTTAAAAACATAAGGAAAATAGAATGAGCGCAATTGTAGATATTATCGCCCGCGAGATTATGGATTCACGCGGCAACCCGACGGTTGAAGTGGATGTGTTGCTGGAAAGTGGCGTGATTGGCCGTGCCGCCGTGCCTTCAGGCGCGTCTACCGGCACCAAAGAAGCTGTAGAGCTGCGTGATGGCGACAAAAGCCGCTACCTGGGTAAAGGTGTATTAACGGCAGTTGAAAACGTCAATACCGAAATCACCGAAGCGATTCTGGGCCTGGATGCCGAAGAGCAAAGCTTTATCGACAGAACCCTGATCGAGCTGGATGGCACAGAAAACAAAGACCGCCTGGGTGCCAATGCGATCCTGGGAGTTTCTATGGCCTGTGCGCGTGCTGCGGCTGAAGAAAGTGGTTTGCCGCTGTATCGCTACCTGGGTGGCTCAGCTTTCATGCAATTGCCAACGCCTATGATGAACATCATCAACGGTGGTGCACACGCTGACAACTCTGTGGATATTCAGGAGTTCATGATTGTGCCGGCTGGCTTGCCGACCTTCCGCGAAGCCTTGCGCGCTGGCGCTGAAATTTTCCATGCCTTGAAGAAAACGCTGCATGACAAAGGTTTGGCGACGACTGTGGGCGACGAGGGCGGTTTTGCACCTAACCTGCCATCTAACGAATCAGCTTTGCAACTGATTATGGAATCGATTGAAGCAGCCGGTTACGAGCCAGGTAAGGATATCTACCTGGGCCTGGATTGCGCCAGTACTGAATTTTACAAAGATGGTAAATACCACCTGGAATCAGAAGGCGCTTCATTGAGTTCTGCCGAGTTCAGCGATTACCTGGCGACGCTGGCTGGCAAATACCCGATCATCACCATTGAAGATGGCATGAGCGAGTTTGACTGGGACGGTTGGGACTTGTTGACCAAACGCCTGGGTAAAACCACGCAACTGGTGGGTGATGACTTGTTCGTGACTAACCCGAAAATACTGCGTGAAGGTATCCAGAAAGGTGCAGCTAACTCGGTGCTGATCAAAGTGAACCAGATTGGTACCCTGACTGAGACTTTCCAGACCATTGAAATGGCCAAGCGTGCTAACTACACTGCAGTTGTTTCACACCGCTCCGGTGAAACAGAAGATACGACGATTGCCGATATTTCTGTAGCTACCAATGCGTTGCAGATTAAAACGGGTTCCCTGTGCCGTTCAGAGCGCGTAGCCAAGTACAACCAGTTGCTGCGTATTGAAGAAGAGTTGGGCGATGCAACCAGCTATGCTGGTTTGTCAGCGTTCTACCAGTTGTTCAAGTAATCAAGTCTGAACCCGCATCTAGGTCGATGTGCGCAAACTGACTGTGATCCTCATTGTCCTGATTGCCCTGCTGCAATATCCATTGTGGTTGGGCAAGGGCAGTTGGTCACGCGTCTGGCAATATTCGCAAAACATCGAAGCCCACGAAAAGCGCAATGACTATTACCGGCAACGCAATGAAACATTGCGCGCTGAAGTGCGTGACCTCAAACAAGGTCAATCAGCGATTGAAGAACGTGCCAGGAGTGAATTGGGCATGATCAAGCAGGACGAAGTGTTTTATCAGGTCATGCAACGCAAAAACACGAATACTCCTGCGCCTAAGGATGTGGTTACAAATGTGCCGGCAACAGGAATAGTCACCAATGTTCCATCCAAGGAATCCATTGTAAATCCTGGAACACCTGATGTTCCAGCGGCAATACCTGGAGACTAATGATTGGTTGGTACTTTCATTAAGTTGTAATATAAAAAATGGCGCTTCAAGCGCCATTTTCTATTCTGAGTGTACCTATGGCAATGCGTAAGGCAGCTCGGCAAAAGCCAGCTCAAATTCCTGCCAGAAAATGCTGCCGGCAGCTTTCGCTTCCAGCCTGCATTCTGCCAACACCCACCAACCGCCTTGCGAATTTGGCGCGACACGTACTATCTGGCCAGCTTCCTGTTGCTGGGCATCCTGCACTGCATCACCGGCATTAGGCATGGCAGCCGTAGCAGGTAGAGTGGCCAGTAATGTACGGCGTTTCACCTTGCCAAGGTAATGGGTACGCGCGACGATTTCCTGGCCGGTATAACATCCTTTTTTAAAGTTGATGCCATTCAGTGCATCGAGATTGACCATTTGTGGAACGAATTGCTCTTTAGTGGATGCATACACCTGTGGAATACCGGCCTGGATTTCCAGCGCATCCCATTGGGTGGTACTTGCCGGGCTGAATGTGGACGAGAGCGTTTTCCAGACTTGTTCCGCCTGGTCTGCATTCACCACCAGTTGCGCGCGCTGCTTGCCGTGACTATCAGCCAGGCGAATCAAGAAACCTAATACTGTCTGGCTGGTTTGATGCGGGTGTAATGGCAGGTGTTGAATGTGGGCTGCCGAATCAGCGCTGGCCAGGCCCAGACATACAAATTGCTCGCTGGCATCTTCAACCAACACTTTGCTGCGCATCACAAACATGCGCAAGCGTTTTACCAGATCAGGAATCAAAGCACGCGGGCATTGCAGGTAAATCACTTCGTTGATACTGAATGCATAAAACAGTGCCAGCAGACGACCTTTTGCCGTACAGTAACCGGTAAATTGCGCGGCTTCAGCTACCTGTTTAATATCGTTAGTAAATTGACCTTGCAGGAAGGTCTGGGCATCAGCACCGCTGACGGCAATCAGGCCATCCACTGAGAGATCGAACAACTGGCCGGAGGCTGGAATCTCGGGCGCGACGAATGATGCTTCACCCGATTCGTTAAACTGGGCACCCTGTGAAATTAAGAATTGTTGCCAAGCTGCGCTGGACATAAATGACTTTCCTGTTGAGAGTGAGGACGTTGTCACCAACACCTTCACGCAAACGTAATGAAAAAACCTATTTTACCAAGTGAAATTACGTTGCGCTTTCACCCTTCTAAATTTTTATGGGGGTGGTGGCTGGTATTTTCAATCGCTGTGCTGTTTTCTCTCTGGTTATGTTTATCGCCGCTATGGGCATTTGCAGGCACTTTGCTCTACATTGCGGCCAGCTTATGGCAGTGGACGCAGCTGGTAGCCTCCCATTGGCGATTCAGCGTACAACAATTGAAAGTAGATGTGTTTGGGCAGATGACCATCATCAATACAATTGGGCAGTCGTGGCGAATTGAGGTGTTGCCAGATAGTGTGGTGCATCATGGATGTATGGTGCTACATATTGCCTACACAGAATTACAGACAGATGTATCTGAAGAGATTAATAATGCTGGACATCAAAAGCCGTTTTTATGGCAATGGCTAAAGCCTGCTCGATTATTGATATTGTTTGATCATGCAGCTCCCAGTTCCCAAAAGGCATTGCGTGTCTGGTTAAAATGGGGTTTGCGTGAATAGCCTATTGAAAGTGATTATCGTGCGCGACGGCATCACTGCGGCTAAACAATCTGGATTTAAGCTGTTTGCGGTAAATGCCAAGCTTATGTTTAAGCTGGCGTAATGTCTCCCTATGCAAACTGGTGCCTAGCAAACATATGCCTGCCAGCGTGGCGAGTAGCCAGCCTATCGAAAAGGGCACAATTTCATAGCGGGGCGATTTGTGGGATTGGATAGCCTGCAACACATCGTAAGTATCATCGCCATTGATGTATTGTGCGCCGATTTCCTGCGCCAGTTTTTGCAGGTAAGTCGAGTCGCGCTTGGATATGAATCTATCAAAGTCTGAAAGCGCAACGCTGTCATCGCGGCCACTGCTCTTGCTGGCGGTAACTTGGGCAATGTTAGGCTGCACGGCAAAACTTTCGTTCGACCAGTAGCCTATCATCTGGTTTTCCTCAGTCAGTTTCGGGATGCCGGTGCCTTTTTCCGTGCCTATGCCGACAAAAAACCAGCCATCCCCGCCCTGGAAATCCCTGAGGTTGCGGGTGTTGAAGGCATGCAGCAAGGGCGCTTCATCACCATCGGTAAAAAATACCGCTTTAGTCGCTTCCGGCATTTGCCGTAGCAGCTTGGCAGTGATAGCCAGGCTTTCGCGCAATTGGCTATTGCCGGTCCAGGCCATACGCCAATCCAGGTGGTCTATGGTTTCGTTCAAGGCAGAAAAATGCTGGCACACGTGCAAAGGCGTATATAGCGCAGCAACCGCATCGCCAGCAAACAAGCCTATGCTGACGCGGGTATGGCAGGGCAATTGAGCGACAATCTCATGCATCATGCGCTTGGTATATTCCAGGCGGCTGACAGGTTTATTATTGATCGACATATCCGCAGAGTTCATGCTCTGCGTAATATCTGCGATCAGGAGGTATGTATGTACATTGCGTTTGATCGGGATGCTAGGCACTAGTACTGCGCCCAGCAGACACAACAAAGCCATTGATAGCAAAAGGGTGTCGCGATGGTGCAGCCAGAATCGTAGCCAATGATGTTTCATGGTGACTTCTCATGAGTGCCTGCATCACTGGCCTAGGATGACAGAGGTTAATCAGGCTATGTTTAAGGTTATTGAAAATGGTTGTCGTGGGCAACTGCCTCGCTGCGTGCAAACAATCTTGCTCTGATCTCGTTGCGGTAAATTTTAAGGTTCTGCTTGATCTGGCGTAGTGGGTGACGGCTGGCGTAAGTGCCAACGATGCATAAACCGCCCAGTGTTGCGAACAACCAGCCGAGTGGCAACGGCGCAATATCACGGCGCGCAGGTTTTTGCGATTTCATGGCCTGGATGACCGTGTAGCTGCTGTCGCCTTTGATAAACTTGGCACCAATCTCCTGCGTCAGGCTTTGCATGTATTCAGCGGCCATTTTGGATATGTAGCGGTCATTTTCACCGGCCACATTGTCATCGCGTACACCCAGGGTACTTTCAGAAATCTGCGCAATCCCTGGCTGCATGGCGAAGCTCTCGTTAGACCAGTAACCGATCACCTGGTTATCTTCGCTGAGTTTGGGGATGGCATCGCCTTCTTCCGAGCCTATGCCAACGAAAATCCAGTCGTCACCACCCTGGAATTCCTCCAGATTCTTGGTGTTGAAAGCATGCAGTTTCGGTGCCTCTTCGCCATCAGTGAAGTAGACAACCTGCGAGGCTTCAGACATGCCACGAACCACTTTAGCAGTCACAAACAGGCTTTCCCGCAAGCGGCTGTTGCCTGACCAGGCCATACGCCAGTCCAGATGGTCGATGGTGTCCTGTATCGCGGCAAAGTTCTTGCACACCTCAATCGGAGAATACATCGCCGCCACCGAGTTCCCGGCATACAGGCCAATGCTGATTTTAGTCCCGCACGGCAACGAGCCCACGACTTCATGCATCATGTTTTGCATGTAAGCCAGACGTGTGACTTTCTGACCGCGGATGGTCATGTCCTTGGTATTCATGCTCTGCGAAATGTCTGCAATCAGAAAGTAGGTATAGATATTATGTTTAAACGGGATGCTGGGGCGCAAAACCGCCGCCAGCAGGAATAGCAAGGCTAATCCCAGCAGGGCAGAATCACGGTGTTTAACAAATCGTCTGAGCCAGATATTCATACTTTTAACTGATTAAGTTGAGTGAGCAAGCATAAGCATTATGTTTAAGGCAAACCATTGGGAATATTGCCCATGATCAAGCCCGGATTATCAGATTCGCCCACACCCGGTGTTGGTTTCTCCGGCAGCAAACTCATGACACGGTCGTAGTTGCGGCGGGTGCCCCAGTGGTTGTTATCTGCTTTCAGCGCGCTTTTGTAAGAAGTCATCGCTTGCGTCAACAGGTATTCAACTTCATCACGCGTGCTGTTATCGTTGCCGCCAGTGACCTGAATCGCTTTCAGGAAAAACATATTGCCGATATTGTGCAAAATCGCTGCGCGTTGCACAGGTGTTGAGCCATCAATCAGCTTGGCAAACAGCAACGTGGCTTCTTTGTAGCGGTCATTCTTTGCCAGCCAGTAAGCGACTGCATATTTGGCTTCAAAGCTTTGCTGATCCGTTTGCGGCGTTTTGGCAGTTGTAATCGCCTGGTTGAAGTCTTTGGCTTGCTGGATACGCTGCCAGCTATATAGCATCGTTGCCGTCGCAGCGACAGCTACCACGATCAGGCCGATGACCAGTTTTTTTACGCTGAGCGCCATGTGTTGATCTCCAGATATTTAACCGCCAGCAGAATCGCAATCATGACGATGGCGATCCAGTAACACACATTGGTGTAATCATGGCCGGGGATTTTTTCCATATATTGAATCGGTTTTTTTTCTTTGCTGTTGATGTCTGCAATCGCGGCTTCCAGCGAGCGTGGGTCTGATGCCTCATAAGCACTGAAAGGGGTACGCAGAGTCTGGAAGTATTGATACAGCAATACTTCGGTCGGCATATGGCCGTCGTAACCGCTTGCAGTATATTTAGGGTCGAAAATAGTGATACCGCCAGGCTGGCGCAACACGATCCAGTACAGGCCGATGTTGTAGCGTTGCAGCCAGTCGCGCAGTTTTTGCTGCACCATGTCGCTGACGCGGCCAGCACCATCCGAGATCAGGATAATCGCGCGTGAACCGGAGTCGGGTACATCTTTAAACAATTCCACCGCACTGGTCAGGCCGCCGCCGATATTGGTCTGAAACAAGGAGTTACCAGCTGTCGCCTGCACCGCAGATAACACTGCATCTTTATTCTCAGTCAGCGGCAATACGTACATGGCGGAATTACTGAAAGTAATCACGCCCATCATGTCGTTGCGGCGACCTTTGATAAAGTTAGTGATGATACGTGCCGCCGCGACTGACTTGGTTTCGCCGATATGACCGTCCTTATCGCCAACAAAGGCATCATCCATACTGGCGCTGCGGTCCAGCACCAAACCGATTTGTGCGCCTATGCCCGTGCGCAGTGCTTTTTGTTCCAGCGTATGCGGGCCAGCCAAACCTAAAATGACAAACAGTATGCTTAAGGCAGCCAGCGCTTTTAACAGCAGACCAATAATGCTTGATAACGGGTCCGGAGGTAACAAGCCTATCCACGAATAATGTTTGCTATGTGAACGCTCCAGCAACAGCGGCAGCAATGCCAGCGGTAACGCCCACAAAACCCAGGGGTGAGTGAATGCCATAATGCTAGCTCACCTTTGGTTTCAGGGCAGGGTTCAAGGTTGAATTCAAATCCGGTGTCAGGCCACGTTCGCAATCTCGCATATGGCGGCAAAATGTGCGTAACCATTGCTTGTGAGGCATGCCCAGGTCCAGCGGCGTTTTCGGGTCAAAAAATACCTGGCGTGATAAATTGAAGAAACGCTCAATCTCGGGTCTGGCAGGCTGGTAGGCAGGTTTTTCCTGCAAAAATTGCTCTACATTATTACCAAAAACACTGTGCCCGGCCACTTTCTGGATTGCCTGGTGCACCACGCCAATCGCCTGTTGCACGCCTTCCTGGTTATCCGGCAGTTTGCTTATACTGCGATAAGCTTTGGCGAATGCACCACCCATACGTGGCAACCAGGTGCGGGCACCCAGGATATACAATAATCCCAGCAGGCTAAGCGCTAACACGCCAGCGGCAATCTTAAGGGCTTGTTCTTGTTTTTTGGTATCAATTGTGAAAGGTGGAATAAACGGACTCATCTCGTTTTTCAGGTTGACTTCACCGTAGACAGATAATGGAGAAGTCCTGAAATTGAATGAAGGGAAGCGCAGCTGGCGTAATTCGGTTTTACCGTTGTGTCGCAGCTTGACGATTTCACCACGCAGGATAGCCGGACGTACTACACGCCCTGATTTGAATACCTGGTAAACAAGGTGGATGGTATGCACACTGCGGTCAGAAAATGTTTCATCCTCAACACTGATGTTCGCCAACTCAACGCCGGACACCTGGCCACGATATCTATGCTCGTAGCCGACAATCGGTAGTGACTCCTTGATTAATTCATAGGGCTTTTTTACGGTCAGGATAATGGTGCGTTCCAGCTTGTCACCGACCACATAACCCGCATCACGCATCGGGTTGATTTCCTTCACGGTGACATATTTATTGTCTACATTCGGCAGTGTCACATCGGCAATGGCTGGCAGCGTAGTTGCAGTCAGTATTGCCATCAGCAGGCAGGCGAATAAGGTTTTTTGCGCTTTCATCAATCGCTTTCCTCAGACAGTCACATATTGATGGAAGTAGTCAGACAGCAAGTCAGCGTCAAACGTATCTTCCACAAAGAATGGCTGCATATCAAATTTCATAAACATATCTTCAATCGCCTGGCGACGTGCTGCAAACGTATCCAGGATCCGCTGGCGGTAAGAAGCGCGCAGGAAAAGCGTGCGGCGTTCACCGGTTTCCGGGTCATTGATACTGGTCACGCCAAACTCCGGCAGGTCTTTATATTCAGAGCTATTCCACAACACTACAGGCACGATATGGTGGCGTAGCATCACCAGCAAAGCCTCTTCCAGTTTTTCTAACGGCATGTGGAAGTCGGATACCAGGAAAATCAGCGAGCGTTCACGCGGTAATACTCTGGCGCTATCCAGCAATGCACTGGCACCTACTTCATCCGGCAAATGATTTTCCAGCCTGTCAGCCAGCTCCAGCATGCTATGCGGCCGGGCTGAGAGTGTGCTCAGCCATTCGTCGCGCAATTCGTCATCAAAACCGACGAATGCTGCCGGGTCACCATTGCGGGTGGCAGATTGTGCCACCGAGCGCGTGATTTCTGCGGCGGTGGTCAATTTGGTATGTGGCACACCATATTGCATGGAACCGGACAAGTCACACATGACGAACACCGGCGTGGCGCTTTTCTGGTTGAAAATGCGCACATATACCTGTTCCATCGGGTCGCGTATGGTTTGCCTTATATCAATCCGGCGTGGATCAGGATAGGCGAGCAAAGTGGTGTGTCCGCGAAACTCCATGCCCATGCCGCGCTGGTTGCTTTTATGGCGACCAGGGCGGCGCGAGCGGGAGCGCCAGCTGATGTGGTAACTGAATTCCTTGATGTAATCCATTACTTTGAGCTCAAACCCGTTTTTAAGGTGCAGAAACGGCGTTGACGATACCGGACAGCATTTCACGCGCAATTTCAGTACGGCGCATTTCATATACCGGGCTGAACACCAGGCGGTGAGCGATGGTCTCGTGGAATACGGCATGAATATCTTCGGGCACCACTGCATCACGCTCGTTTAACCAGGCGTTAACGCGGGCAGCACGCAGCAGCATACCCATACCGCGCGGGCTGGCGCCTGACAACACCAGGCGTTTCATATCTACGTTGGATACTTTAATGCCGTAAGCCAGCGGGTCTTTAGTGGCTAGCCACAGGTTCAATGCATACTTGCGCAGGGCAGGGGTGGCAGAGATGTTGTCCTGAATGACTTTGGCAAAGCTGTTGAGTTGATCAAACTTTAAAATATCTTCTTCAACATTGCTGATCAGTTGATCCACATCGTGGAAGCGTGTATCAAAAATCAGCGATTCCATAATGTCGTGCGCAGGCGGTACCAGAATTGGAATTTCCATCATAAAACGGTCACGCGCTGCAGACGGTATATCAAAGGTTTCTTCACGCTCTACCTGGTTACGGTCAGCGAATACCAGCATATGCGGAAAGTAATGTTCTTTATTAAACGCAGTCAGTGTGCGTTCAGCCATCACACGCAGCATCAGCGAGTGCACTTGCGGACGCGCGCGGTTAATCTCGTTAAAGAAGAAGATGGAAAGGTTTTGCCCTGACATCAGCAACGGGCCAGGGCTCACATGTGGCTTGCCGTCTTCGCCAAGATAAGTGTGATATACAAGGTCATTTGGCATTAAATCGATGGTGCCTTCGATACGCTGGTAGCCGCCACCGATGCCACGGGTAAATGCGCGTAACAAGGTCGTTTTACCAACGCCGACATCACCTTCAAGCAATACATGGCCGCGAGCAAATACGGCTGTGGTGATCAAACGCACTGGACTTTCCTGACCCACCACCACTTTATTGACTTCAGATTCAAGTTTTAACGCGTGTGCTCGCCAATCGGCTAGTTGTTGATCATGCATTGCTGATTTCCTGACGTAATATAATTTTTTGAAAGGTAATTGTAACTAAATTGTAATTTCTGAACAGCGGTTTATTGCGAATTATTATTCAAACCTTAATAAAACCGTCGTTTTGAATATGTAAAATTCCGTAACAATTTAGGGAATCTTACCTAGGTTTTATTTAAAAGTATACAGGTCTGTATATTTTCGGAATGACAAAAAGCTTTGACTAAACGCAATTTCCGGCGAAAATATTGTTTTATACTAGTAAACCAAAATTACATGTCCAAGAATTACGTGTCAGGGAAAAGCAGTTTCAGTAAAGAAGAGTTATTGGCCTGTGGCCGGGGTGAGATGTTTGGTGAAGGTAATGCGCAACTGCCTTTGCCGCCTATGCTGATGTTTGACCGGATTGTAAAAATATCTGATGATGGCGGCAAATACGGGCAGGGGGAAATTATTGCTGAGCTGGATATCAGCCCTGATTTATGGTTTTTTCAATGCCACTTTACCGGTGACCCGGTGATGCCTGGCTGTCTTGGTCTGGATGCCATGTGGCAACTGGTTGGCTTCTTCCTGGGCTGGAAAGGTGGCCTGGGACGTGGCCGTGCTTTGGGCTCCGGCGATGTCAAATTTACCGGCCAGGTGCTGCCTAAAGCGAAACTGGTCCGTTATCATATTGATTTGAAGCGTGTGATTATGCGTAAATTGGTCATGGGTATCGCGGATGCACGTATGGAAGTGGATGGCCGCGAGATTTATAATGCCAGTGACCTGCGTGTTGGTTTGTTTACCACCACGGATAATTTCTAGAAGCCGTTACAGTTGAAGCCCTTACAGTTTTTGAAGTATAAGGAGGCGCAATGCGTCGCGTAGTGATTACAGGATTTGGTATCGTATCAAGTCTTGGTAATAACAAACAGGAAGTGCTGGACAGCCTGAAAGCAGGCCGTTCAGGGATTACCTATCAACCGGAATATGCTGAGCGCGGTTTGCGTTCGCACGTGGCTGGTTCTATCAAAAATCTTGATATCGAAGCGCTTATCGACCGCAAGTTATTGCGTTTTATGGCGAAAGGGCATGCCTATGCCTGGTTAGCCATGCAAGAAGCCATTGCAGATGCCAACCTGCCAGAAGATCTTGTTTCCAATGTACGCACCGGCCTGATTGTAGGCGCGGGCGGCACATCCACGGAGAGTATGCTCGAAGGCACCAACACGCTGGAAGAAAAAGGCATACGCCGGGTTGGCCCGTATATGGTGACTAAAACCATGAGCAGCGGCATTGTTGCTTGCCTGGCCACCGGCGCCAAAATCAAAGGCGTCAACTACGGTATCAGTTCAGCTTGTTCAACCAGCGCACACTGTATTGGTGCCGGCGTCGAGCAGATCCAGCTGGGCAAGCAGGATATCGTGTTTGCCGGAGGTGGCGAAGAAGAGCATTGGACTATGAGCTATCTGTTTGATGCCATGGGCGCACTCTCCAGCAAATATAACGAGACACCTGATAAAGCCTCCCGTACGTACGACGCTGACCGTGACGGATTCGTGATTTCCGGCGGTGGCGGTATTGTGGTGCTTGAAGAATACGAACATGCCAAGGCACGTGGCGCCAAGATTTACGCCGAAGTTGTGGGGTACGGCGCGACTTCAGATGGCTATGACATGGTCGCGCCTAGTGGCGAAGGCGCAGTGCGCTGTATGCAGCAGGCGTTGCAGGGCCTGGATGTCAACGAGATTGATTACATCAATACGCATGGTACCAGCACACCTGTCGGGGATACCAAAGAGCTGGAAGCTATCCGCACTGTGTTTGGTGATAGCAAAACGGCGATTGCCTCTACCAAGTCATTATCCGGTCATGCATTGGGTGCTGCTGGTGTAAATGAAGCTATTTACACCTTGTTGATGATGCAGCACGGCTTTATTGCTGCCTCTGCCAATATCGATAACCTGGACCCGGCTGCAGAAGGCCTCAACATCGTTCGCGAGACTATCCAGTCAACCAAGATTGAAACTGCACTCTCAAACAGCTTTGGTTTCGGTGGCACTAACGCCACTCTGACCCTGTCAACCAAAAATCTTTAAAATAAAAAAGTGTGTTTCTGGTTTCAGAAGCACACTTTATATCTGCTGGCTTATTTGAATCTTTTTATTTCGATTTCTGAATTTCCAGAGCCTGATTTTTCCTACGCTCAATTCCAAAGTATTAACAGCCGCTGCTATCAATAGTGACAGACAATGCAGACGGGCCAGATGCTGCGGAGGTGATGCTGTATTCCAGCTTGCAATGGTTTTCATCATGCGCGCCAGCCAGGAAGTAAGTAGCACGATTAATGCCGGAAAGCTCGGGCTGGATAGTGAATTTGCTACCTGGCTGTATCAGCTGGTCCAAACCCGTGCCGCCATTCGGTGCTAGTCCAACCGGGTATCTGCCAGTGAATAACACGCTATCGCCTTCTATCATGGTGGATGAAGTGACATTGCTATGATCAATATCACACTGCGGATCTGCCATGCAAATGCCTTTGGCCATGTTGGCTACAGATAACACGGTGGCTTTAAACGATTGTAACGAGGCCAGTCTTGCCTGTGCGCCGGTTTGCGAGATGCGGGCGTAAGCGGTGGCCGCGAGTATTGATAAAATCAGCATGACAATCACTAGTTCTACCAATGTAAAGCCGCGCGCAAAATTCAGTTGTTTTAGTGCTTCTAATTGAGAATAAGAATTTTTCTTCATCGCGAAGCATCTTACAATAGGTGGGATAAGTGAATGTCAATTTTTGACCAATGTTGCAAGTGTTAAAGAAGGCTTACAAATGCGTCTTTTTAAAATCATTTTTTCTGGATTGCTAGCAGTACTTTTGCTCAGCCAGTGTGCCACCATGATGGGCGAACGCACGGTCAGGATGAGTGCCAGCCAGATTCAGCAGAAACTGAATCACAAGCTGGAGAAACCATTTACCGTCATGCGGGCGTTTCATGTGAAATTGTCCAATGCGCAAGTGCGGCTCGATCCGGCAACAGGCCGGGTGCATACCACTATGGATGCCAGCATTGCCAGCGATTTGTTGGCTAACACGTCCACTGGTAAGGCAAGTTTGTCCGGTTTGTTGAAGTTTGATGCTGCGCGTAATGCCGTGGTTCTGGATCAGCCCGCTATCGATACAATTCAGCTGGATGGCGCCAATAGCCAATGGAATGGCATGTTGCAGCAGGTGGCGAAAGAGATGGGTGGTAAATGGTTGAATCAGCTGGTGTTATACGAAGTAAAGCCGGAAGAATTAACGTATGGCGGCACCCACTACCAGCCCACTGATTTGCGTGTGACGGCCGACGAAGTGCAGGTCACACTAAAGCCGCAATAATTACGTTATTCAGTAACGAGGTGTTTTTCCAGCAGCAGGGCAGCGACTACTTTACGACCCTCTGCCGTTAATATGTTGAAGGTACGGCAGGCTGCTGCGGTTGTCATGCATTCAACGCCAATATTTTGTGACACAAAATCCTGGGTATGTTTAGGATGGATAAACCGTTGTTTATCGCCTGTTCCCAGTAGCACCACTTCAGGCTTGAACGCCAGGATTGCAGCGAGTGTTTCTGCATCCAGCGATTCCCACGCGCCACTAAACCAGTCTGTACTCAGCGCATCATCACTGACAATCAGGCTTTGGGTATATGGCTGGTGATTGATAGTAATTGCCTGGCTATCTACCCCGTTAATCTGGTATTGCTGATCACTGCTATGCAAGTGTAATTTCATGCTTTGCGTTCATCTCTCACATTCAAAAATAAAACAAAAATTTTAACGGGCGTGACCGTCATCTCATCGCCTGGTTTATCAAGTCGTTCATTGATGAAGCAAGGCTTTGCAGGTAGAATGAAAGTTTTACTTTAAGAGCTTAACACACGCCAAATGTGTTTGTTAACTGAGTATGCAGCCAGTCAATAAATCAAATAAATTAAGTAATGTCTGCTACGACATCCGTGGTCCGGTTTTACAACGTGCCCGCCAGATGGAAGAAGACGGTCAACGCATTATCAAGCTGAATATCGGTAATCCGATGCCGTTCGGCTTTAACGCGCCGGAAGAAATCGTACAGGACGTGATCCATAACATGGATCAGGCTTCAGGCTATACCGATTCCAAAGGCCTGTTTTCAGCGCGCAAGGCCATCATGCACTACACCCAGCAAAAGAATATTGAAGGGGTGACCATAGACGACATCATTATCGGCAATGGTGTGTCTGAGCTGATTGTGATGGCGATGCAGGGCTTGCTGAACAATGGCGACCAGGTATTGATCCCGATGCCGGATTACCCATTGTGGACCGCAGCAGTGAATCTGGCTGGCGGCAGTGCGCGTCACTATATCTGTGATGAGCAATCAGGCTGGTTGCCGGACCTGAAAGATATCGAAAATAAGATCACCGCCAATACCAAAGGCATCGTGATCATCAATCCGAATAATCCGACCGGTGCCTTGTATCCGCAAGAGATCCTGGAAGGCATTATCGAGATCGCCCGTCATCACGGCCTGGTTATCTTCGCCGATGAGATCTATGACAAAGTGTTGTATGACGGTAACACGCATACCTCGATTGCTTCGCTGGCAGATGATGTACTCTTCGTCACCTTCAACGGATTATCGAAAAATTACCGTGCCTGTGGTTACCGTTCCG
>JALDYP010000086.1:0-4871 GCA_032153875.1 Methylophilus sp. | reverse complement strand
ATCAGCACGAATGCCCACAGGAAAAAAATCACGCTTAGCTGAAAGCGGTAAGTGTGCAACACAGCATGCCGGAAGCGCCAAATTCCCCATAATGCAAGTGGCAATGCTGGCCAGGCGTACCAGGCTAATGTGCGCATAAAGTACACATGATTACTTGGTAATTGTATGGTCACTTGCGTAACCCACCAGGCCGACCACAAGCCATTTGCCCACTGCTGGCATAACAGGCACCACAGTACAATGCCAGGTAATGCCATTAACATGCCTAGCAGCAGGGCGCGTTTGGCTTCCATATGTTGCCGGATCACAGGCAAGAAAAGCACAGCTGCGGTAGCGCCAGCAACCATGGTGGCAGGGAGTAAACCTGCTGATAAAAAGGTAATCAGTAAGCCGCCAGCGAGTAACCACATTGCCCGCAACGGTTTGCGTATCACCAGCGTCAATGCATAAAAAGCCATGCTGATGCCACTAAGGGCGGCCACTTCCGGCATGATAGTGTGGGCACTGACGACTAGACCCAGGCAGCCAATAAAGATGAAGTTGGTCTGGCGACCGGCACCCAGGTTCCATAATTCCCTGCCGCTCAAACCCATCATCAGCAGCGTGACCAGCATCCAGATACCAACGCTTAAGCGTGCTGCATCATGGATCGGTAATAAAGGAGACAGGGCTTGTGAAAATGCGGTGGCCATCCAGTAAAACAGCGGAGGCGTTTCAAGCGCGGGGTGACCGGCTGATACCGGGGCGATCCAGTGACCATCGGTCCAGCTTTGGGCGGATAAAAATGGGTGGTCAATCAGGCTCTGGATAATGCTGGCTGATTGCGACTCGAAAGGTTTCCACGGCGAATGTCCGATTAAGCCTACACATAGCCAGATCGCACACAGCAGTAGCAGCAGATGTGTTTTGGCCCGTTCCCCCACTTTGGCGCGCGGGGTGGCCATATTTTCCTGCCAATCGTGATCAATAAAAAACTGCATGTGTCAGCTAAGTGCTCGCGTTATGTCTTGCTGCCCTCTAGTGTAAACCATCAGGGATAAACAATAGGTAAAGTAGCATGCGTTAAAAACAAAAAAGGCAGCCATGCTGCCTTTTTGGAAATACATCCCACCCAATTACATGCCGTATTTTTGGCGGAATTTCTCAACGCGACCAGCAGTGTCCACGATCTTCTGTTTGCCAGTGTAGAACGGATGGCATTGTGAGCATACTTCGATGCTCAGATCTTTGCTGCTGGTAGAACGGGTTTTGAATTTATTGCCACAGCTACAGGTGACGTTAATTTCAGGATATGTTGGGTGAATGTCGGCTTTCATGCTTTCTCTCTATCTTTAAGCAGTTGCGGTAAGCGCGCGATTATCACCCAATTCATTCTATTAATCAATAGATTTCTGGGAATAATTCCACGCTATTGAATGTTAGCCGCGGCGCATGCTGTCAAAAAAATCGTTATTGGTCTTGGTGGCCTTGATTTTGTCGAGCAAGAATTCCATCGCCTCGAGGTCGTCCATAGGGTAGAGCAATTTGCGCAAGACCCAGATTTTTTGCAGAATTTCTTTTTCCAGCAACAGCTCTTCACGACGCGTACCAGACTTGTTGACATTGATAGCCGGGTAAATACGCTTCTCGGCCATACGTCTATCCAGGTGGATTTCCATGTTGCCGGTACCTTTAAACTCTTCGTAAATCACATCATCCATACGAGAGCCGGTGTCTACCAGCGCAGTGGCGATGATGGTCAGCGAGCCACCTTCTTCCACATTACGCGCCGCACCGAAGAAACGTTTTGGTTTTTGCAGGGCGTTCGCATCCACACCACCGGTCAACACCTTGCCTGACGATGGAATGACCGTGTTGTACGCACGCGCCAGACGGGTAATAGAATCTAAAAGAATCACTACGTCTTTTTTATGTTCAACCAGGCGTTTGGCTTTTTCCAGCACCATTTCCGCGACTTGTACGTGGCGTGTCGCTGGCTCATCGAACGTTGAAGCAACGACTTCACCGCGTACTGAGCGCGTCATTTCTGTCACTTCTTCCGGGCGCTCATCAATCAGCAACACAATCATCACACAGTCAGGGTGGTTGGCTGTAATGGCGTGCGCCACATTTTGCAGCATGACCGTTTTACCACTTTTCGGGCTGGCAACCAGCAGGGCGCGTTGGCCTCTGCCGATAGGCGCGATGATATCGATCATACGGCTGGTAATATTTTCTTCACCGCGGATGTCACGCTCAAGGGTGAGCGGAATGGTCGGGAATAAGGGTGTCAGGTTTTCAAACAGTATCTTGTGCTTGGTATTCTCCGGCGCTTCACCGTTGACGCTGTCTACTTTAACCAATGCAAAATAACGCTCACCATCTTTTGGTGTACGGATCTCACCCTGGATGCTGTCACCAGTGTGAAGGTTAAAGCGGCGGATTTGCGAAGGAGACACATAAATGTCATCTGGCCCGGCCAGGTAAGAAGTATCTGGTGAGCGCAAAAAGCCGAAACCATCTGGCAGCACTTCTAACGTGCCATCCCCAAAAATGCTGTCGCCTTTTTTTGCTTTATTTTTCAATATGGCAAATATCAGGTCTTGCTTGCGCATGCGGCTGGCATTTTCGATTTCGTTACTGGTGGCCATTTCTACCAGTTCGGTCACAGGGAGGTGTTTGAGGTCAGATAAGTGCATTGAGTGACTCGCTAGATTGAGAGACGTCGGAGAATATGAAAGAGAAACCCGGTTTCGAAGTTATTTGAAACCGGGTGAGTAGATTAAATGTTGCTGTCGATAAACGCGCTGAGTTGAGACTTGGATAGTGCGCCTACTTTAGTGGCTTCTACATTGCCGTTTTTAAACAGCATTAAAGTAGGAATACCACGGATACCATATTTAGGTGGCGTATTCTGGTTATCATCGATATTCAGTTTGGCAACTTTCAGGCGGCCTGCGTATTCTTGGCTGATATCATCCAGAATAGGTGCAATCATTTTACAAGGACCACACCATTCAGCCCAGTAATCTACCAGGACGGGAACCGTAGATTGTAAAACTTCCTGTTCAAAGCTGGCATCGCTTAAATGGGTAATGTTGTCGCTCATTATTGCCTCGTAAGAATGGGTGAAGAATTGATAGAGTGGAATTACACAGAAAAATTCTGATTTTGGGACTAAATATTGTTTTGGCTTAAATAGTTTGAATTAGTAATTTGCTGAAAATATGAAATTACTAAAAGTGTTTGCAGCAAGTATAGCAACAGATTTCCAGCAGAATCAAGTTTTTTTCAAACATAGCCTTATATGTGTTCTATTGTGTGGTTTTCAATAGCAGAAAGTCTGTTGAGTAAAGGTTAATTATGCGCGGTAACCGCTTAAGCTTTTGGATAGCGTTGCTTGGCATGCTCTGGATAAGCAGCCTGCAAGCTGACCAGTCACAGATTTGGACCATGCTGGATACGGCAGGTAAAACGCATAAATTGTCTGACTACAAAGGGCAGTGGCTGGTGGTGAATTACTGGGCGCCCTGGTGCCCACCCTGCCTGGAAGAGATGCCCGAGCTGGTGGCGTTTTATGATGAGCAGCGGCTGAAAAATATCATGGTGCTTGGCGTGGCAGTGCAATACAAAACTGAAAAATCGGTGACTGATTTTGCGGAAGATATGCTGATTTCATACCCGATTATTCTGGGTGATGCGCAAAAGAAATCATTGCCGCAGCCTGAGGTATTACCTACTACCTATATCTATAACCCTGATGGGCAGTTATATAAAGTGAAACGCGGCGCTGTCAGTAAACGCTGGTTAGAGCGATTGCTAAAAGAAGCCGCGTCTGAATCCAATGGCGCTAAAAATACGGATGCTAAGAGTCGATAGTCACCGCTTCACCCGCCGCGTTGATAATGCTCAGCTGATTCTCTGTCGCAAACTGGATCAGCTGTTCAAAACCTTCGGGATTAACCTGCTTCAGTTTCATATCCACCGATAAACTGCGCACATTATTCACCAACTTGGGTTTTAAATAAGGTGAGTAGCGTAATTTTTTATCAACACCAAAGCTGGCAAAGGTACTACACATACGGTCTACCCAATCGCTGGGGCGAAAAGGTTTTCCGGCAAGTGTGATGCCTTGAATGATAATTTCCTGGTCTTCCATTCAGTTTCCTTAGAGCTTTATATTAAAAATTTATTTGGTGTATTCAAAGACTTTAACTACTTTAGTCACGCCTTCAGTTGTTCTGGCGATTTCTACCGCATCTTCAGCTTCTTTTTCAGACACGATCCCCATCAGGTAAACGACGCCGGCTTCCGTCACCACTTTTACCACATTGGATGGGAACAGATTTTCGCTGAGGAAGCGGGTTTTAACTTTGGTAGTAATGTAAGTGTCATTGCTGCGGTCGCCAATGGATGAAGCCGGGCCAACAGTAATGGCATTATGGATGTCGCGTACATTGGACACTTCTCTCGTCAGTGTCTCCGCCTGCGTTTGCTGGCCATTGTTTGGCACTTCGCCGGTCAGCAACACAATGCGGTTGTAACTGGTCACATTGATATGGGATTCCTTATCCATATATTGCGAAATGCGTTTCAATGTTTTCAGTTCGATATTTTCATCTTCAACATAAATGCCTGAAGAACGACGATCTGCGGCCATCGCGCCACCTGCTGCAGCACCACCTACAATGGCGGGAAAACAGCCGCTCAGTTGTGTGCTGATTAATAACAGGGCAATGGCGGAGATTTTTTTATTCATGAGGTTTCCTTGATTTACAACACAAAGGTTTGCGGGAAAGAACGAGAAGATTGGTTATGGGATAAGTAATGGACAGCAGACGTTAAATAAAATTCTACGCTCTTTATGTTTCGATTGCATTACGAATCCAGTT
>JALDYP010000042.1:0-24406 GCA_032153875.1 Methylophilus sp. | reverse complement strand
CGGTGGAACGCCTGGATGGTAATTTCAGCATGCAGCTTGAAAAAGGCCAGATACTAAAAGTGCAGCCTGGCGTTGGCCGTTTGCTTGGATTGCTCAGCCTGCAAAGCTTGCCACGTCGCTTAACACTCGATTTCCGCGATCTGTTCAGCCAGGGCTTTGCGTTTGACAAGATCACCTCAACCGCGAATATCCGCGATGGTATTTTGCGCAGTGATGACTTGTTTATGACCGGCCCGGCAGCAGAAGCCAGACTGAAGGGCGAAACCAATTTAAAAACCGAAACCCAGCGGCTGAAAGTAAAAGTGACTCCGCATATCACTGACTCGGTCGCCCTTGCTGCATTGGCAGCGGGGCCGATTGTTGGTGTTGCAGCGTTTGTTGCGCAAAAACTGTTGAAAGATCCACTCAACAAAATCAGCGCCAGTGAATATATGATTACGGGAACCTGGGACAATCCCCAAGAAGTTGAAATTGATAAACCAGCGCCAACTAAGCCGCCTGTTCAACCCTTGAAAAACGCCCAGTAATGTCACACTGACTTAAGTTTGAAATTGATTAGTTCTAACTCTATTTAGGTACAACGGGAAAATGCCATGGCAGATAATAAAACCAAAAAACTGAAATCCGCAGCCAAAGACGATATTGTAAAAGTCGCCGCTATCCAGATGGCTTCCAGCCCAAGTGTGGCTGCGAACCTGGTTGAGGCAAAACGGTTGATTGAGATGGCAGCCAAGCAAGGTGCCAGGCTGGTTGTTTTGCCTGAATACTTCTGCATCATGGGGCTTAAAGATACCGACAAAGTGGCTATCAGCGAGAAACCGAATGATGGCCCTATCCAGCAATTTTTAAGCAAAACCGCCAAAGCATTCAAGATATGGATTGTGGCCGGGTCGGTACCTATGCAAAGCAATCAGGCGAAGAAAATCCGCAACAGTTGCCTGGTGTATAACGAAAAAGGCGAACAGGTTGCCCGTTATGACAAGATCCACCTGTTTGGGCTGGATATGGGCATTGAGCATTACCATGAAGAAAAAACCATAGAACCCGGTGATAGCGTGGTTGCGATTGATACGCCTTTTGGCCGCATAGGTTTGTCCATTTGCTATGACTTGCGCTTCCCCGAGCTATTCCGCGCCATGGGCGAGGTCGATATGATAGTGCTGCCGGCTGCGTTTACAGAAACCACCGGCAAAGCCCATTGGGAAACGCTGGTACGTGCCCGCGCCATTGAAAATATCTGTTATGTGGTCGCCTCTGCTCAAGGGGGTTATCACCTCTCAGGCCGAGAAACGCATGGTAACAGCATGATTGTGGATCCCTGGGGTGTGGTACTGGACAGATTGCCACGTGGGTCAGGCATTGTAATTGCCAATATTAACCGCAATTATATTAAGAACCTGCGTCAAAGCCTGCCGGCCCTGAAGCACAAAACGATTACTACTATTTCATGAAAATGCTGAGCCGCACCGCGGCACTCTTTTCATAAAATCCATTCCAACCACTAGTTAGACTATTTCACATTAGTTACAGCTGACCGACTCTCTATTAAGTTGACCCATATGCAAACGCTACTCACCACTGCCAACGATACGCTACTCCGCCCTGCCGGGCTGGATCAGGAAGCCTTAAGCAAAGTCCTGTCTGGCATGATGACGCATAACATTGATTATGCCGATTTGTACTTTCAGTACAGCCGCAGCGAGTCATGGGGGCTCGAAGAAGGCCAGGTGAAATCCGGCAGCTTCAATATTGACCAGGGTGTCGGCGTGCGTGCCGTGAGCGGTGAAAAAACTGCGTTCGCCTATTCGGATGATATTCACCTGGATGCTTTGCAGCAGGCGGCTAATGCCACACGTGCGATTGCTAACCTGGGCCAGGAAAAAACCGGCCACAGCATTCTCACACGCAGCCATGCCCCACTCTATCTACCGCAGGACCCGATTGCGAGCCTGAGCGCTGATGCCAAGGTCAAATTACTGGAAAAACTCGAACGTTACGCCAAAGCGCAAGACCCACGCGTCACGCAAGTAATGGCTTCAATCGCTGCCGAATACGAAGTGGTGATGGTAGCGCGTAGCGACGGTGTGATGGCCGGCGATGTACGCCCGCTTGTGCGCCTTTCCCTGCAAGTGATTGCCGAACATAATGGCCGCCGCGAACAAGGCAGCAGCGGTGGCGGTGGCCGTTTTGACTACAGCTATTTCACCGATGAGGTATTGCAGGATTACGCGCAGAAAGCCGTGCACCAGGCATTAGTCAACCTTGATGCGCGCCCTGCCCCGGCTGGCAGTATGACCGTAGTATTAGGAAGCGGCTGGCCTGGCATTCTGCTGCACGAAGCGATTGGTCATGGCCTGGAAGGCGATTTCAACCGCAAAGGCAGCTCAGCCTTCTCTAACATGATAGGCCAGCAAGTCGCCGCCAAAGGCATCACCATAGTGGATGATGGCACCATTGCCAACCGCCGTGGTTCATTGACCATGGACGATGAAGGTAATGCACCACAAAACACCGTGCTGATCGAAGACGGCATCCTGCGTGGTTACATCCAGGACACGCTGAATGCCCGCCTGATGGGCATGGGCCTGACCGGCAATGCCCGCCGCGAAAGCTACGCGCACATCCCTATGCCACGCATGACCAACACTTACATGCTGAATGGCAACAAAGACCCGCAAGAGATCATCAAGTCTGTTAAAAAAGGCCTGTATGCAGCTAATTTTGGTGGCGGCCAGGTCGATATCACCAGTGGCAAATTCGTCTTCAGCGCTGCCGAGGCTTATATGATTGAAGACGGCAAAATCACCTACCCGGTGAAAGGTGCGACCTTGATCGGTAACGGACCGGACGTACTCACCAAAGTCAGCATGATTGGTAACGATATGGCGCTGGATAGCGGCGTAGGTACCTGCGGTAAAGAAGGCCAGAGTGTACCGGTAGGTGTCGGTCAGCCTACCTTGAAGATTGATGGTTTGACCGTGGGTGGCACTTCAGCCTGATGTCAATGCAAGCGCAGCCGGTTGCAGCCGTTATGATTCATGTATCCTCGATTGCCGAGGCCTTGAACTGGTACCAGAAACTATTTCCAAATGCGCAACGGCAGTTTCTCGAAGCTGACAATTTTGAATACCTGTCTATCGATGGCATCCCGCTGGAATTCGTCCCTGCTGATGAGAAAGTCGCTTCAGGACCTGCCGGCTCTGTTGTTTACTGGTTTGTTCCAGACTTGAATGCAGCCTTGGCGCATGCCCAAATTATCGGTGCCAGGCTGTATCGCGGCCCGTTGCATATTGAAAACGGTTACGCCATTTGCCAGGTTCAGGACCCGTGGGGAAATTGTATCGGCCTGCGTGGGCTGGCTTCCGATTAAAGAAAAATTATTTAAGCAGCTTTGCCAGCCAATCCTTTCAAACCAAACCACGCGATATAGACATAGCAGATCACTGGCAAGATAAACGCTTGATGCAGCCCCATGCGATCAGCCAGCAAGCCAGTCAACAACGGCACAATCGCACCACCCAGAATTGCAGTTGCCAGCAATCCGGAACCTTTTTTCTCCTGCCCCGCTTTCAGGTCTTTAATCCCCAGGGTAAAAATAGTGGGGAACATAATTGAATTACAAAGGCCGACCAGCACCATACTGCCTATCGCCAGCGTACCCGAGGCCTGCATAGAAATAACAATCAGGATCACGGCCAGCAAGGCGTGGGTCATCAGCACTTTGGCAGGTGCAAAGGCTTTCAGGGTGAATATGCCGAGAAAACGCCCTACCATCGCACCTCCCCAATAGAAGGCGACCAATGGTGCAGCTTGTGTTTCTGTGACCTGGCTGATATCCATCACATAATTGACCAGGAAACTGCCAATCGCTACTTCAGCCCCTACGTAGGCAAAAATACCTATCACACCCAGCAACAAACCTTTTTCCTTGATGACCTCACGCCAGCGGCTTTCATCGGCTTCGCTGGTTTCCAGGCCGGTAAGGTTGAGGCGCGAAAGCACTACCGCGATGATGATCAACACAGACGCAATAAAGAAATAAGGGGTGACCACGCCTTCGGCATGGGTAGAGTTTGCGAGCGCAGACAGGATGAAATAAGCGCCAAACAATGGCGCAATAAAAGTCCCCAGTGAGTTAAAAGCCTGCGCCATGGTCAGGCGTGAAGAGGCGGTTTCTTTAGGCCCAATCACTGACACACAAGGGTTTGCAGCGACCTGCAGCAATACAATGCCGGATGCCAGCACAAACAGGGCGCCTAGAAAAAGCGCATAAGTATGCAATACCACCGCCGGGTAAAACAGCAAACACCCTACTGCCGCCAGCGCAAACCCAGTCACCATGCCTTTCTGGTAGCCGACACGCTCAATCAGTTTGCTGAACGGGATAGAAGTCAGCCCGTAAGCACCAAAGAAGCAGAATTGAACCAACGCCGCCTGGCTATAGCTAAGGGCGAAAATCGCTTTCAGGTATGGCACCAGAATATCGTTCAGGCAGGTAATAAACCCCATCATGAAAAACAGGATGGTGAGGGACGTGAGGGCCTTTTTGTACATGGATTTCCTTTGATTGCGCGCGTATGCACTACATCATAAATAAAGGCAATTGGAAAGAAAATATTACGTAAGCAAGCAGCGAACTAGTTATTAAATTGGGAGTCTGCTCATTTAACGGCTTGACGACAAGTGTTACATTTTAATAAGATGAATCATGCGAGGTCACAAGCCTCCTACTTTTTATTCAACTCTAGACCAAGGAGAAATTATGGCCACCAGCAAAACCACTGAGAACGGTAGCAAAAAACCTGCCGCCAAAAAAGCAACTGCAAGCAAGGCAACTGCCTCCGCCACTACAAAAAAGACTGCCAGCAAAACAACTTCCACTAGCAAGAAATCCAGTAAAACCTCGATTGTCACCAGCGAAAACCGGTTGCAAATGATTGAAACTGCGGCTTATTATATTGCCGAGAAAAATGGCTTTAGCGGCCCTAGCGCCGACCATTGGCTAGCCGCCGAGAAACAGATAGATAGCCAGTTAAACGCTTGATGCATTGACACCAGCACTCACTTTTCAGTGCTGGTTGCGATAAGGATACAGTGGTGCCGAAGTGAACTGTATGTCGGCACCACTATGCTGCGCATATCGTAAAAAGCCTAATACTTCCGGATGGCTCAGCCGCAGACCATAAGCGATATAAGGGTACTCTGATAACGGGACCTGCTTCTGGAAAAAAGGCCAGTTGGCACTTGGATTATAAAAGCGCTCCACCAGGCTGGTCACCGCCAGCAATTCATACTGACCCCACGCATTCAGCACCAGCCAGGGCCCTCCCGAATCACCTACGGTAGGCATGGGGATAGTATGGTCATACTCTTCCCGCTCATTTAGCCGGTTGACTGCCAGTAGGGCTTTTTCTGCGTGTACCAGTTCTTGCGTGTAGGCAAATTGTGTCTGTGCCTGCAGGTGCAGCATCTCATCCATTTCCCGGTATGCCCTGGGTAGCACCTGGTAAAAGTCCGACAGGTCCCGCAAAGGTTTTCGTTCACCACAACGGGGATGCCGTGTATCCGCCTCGCCGTATCCACGACCATAGCCACAGATCATAATGGTTTCCGGCAAGCTGTCATCCAGCCGGATGCGTACAGGCTGAATCGGGCTTTTGATAGTGGCCTCAAACACCAGTACTGCAACATCCTGTGTCAGGTCCTCGGAGACGGTTTCAAATGGCCGGTAAAAGGCCTGTTTCAGCGTGATGTCCTCAATGCCCAGCAATTCAGGTTGCGCAATAGACAACAGCGGCAAGCCTTGAGGACCCTGCAACTGCACCTCTTTCAGGCAATGTGCGGCAGTGATGAGTGTGAGCGGATTGCGGCCCACGATCACCGCACTACAGATGGAATCGTAATATTCCCATTTTTCGACTGATTGCAGAAAATGGGCATGCCTGACACTTAACTTGACCGTGGAGATGGCCATTCCCGGGAAAGTCAGCCCATGAATAAGTGCCTGCGGAGAAGGACCCAGCGTTAAACCCAGGCATGCCACCAAAACAGGCATGACATGCCTCAGCAAACGTAATCTTGATTGCAACATGCGATGGAACCGCTTCAATCTCAGGGCAGGCTTCTGCTCGCATTATTTTTTAATTCTACCGGACCAAAACAGGCTTCAAGCGAAGGATTGTCGTCATCACAAGAAATAAAACTGCGCCCGTCAGGCTGGAAAAGTACATAGCTGATTTGTTCGGTATTGATCTCGGAAGTTTGACGCGTACAGTCCAGCCCTTTATTACTCATGGTCACACGGTGAGTCAGCCTGAAAAATCCTTGGCCATCCGGCTGCGGAGCGACATCGTAACGGGCTTCCAGCTGCTCATCGCCACTGGTAAAAACCGCGGTGCCATCTTCTTTGAACCAGTAGGATTCCAGGCAGCCAGTCTCGGGGATTTTCGACTCCCAGTATCCGACCAAGGGATGTTTGAGCGAACGCGCGTCTGGCTCAGCGGCAGGCATTGAGCTGATTGTGAGCCCAACCCAACTCAACAGACACATCAAGGAAATACGCTTGTTACTGACCTGCTGATGGTGCATTGCAACCCTCCTGAGAAAGAAATCCAGAGTGAGATGATGTAAAGCTGCCAACGATTGTCAGTGAAAAAAATCATTACCAACAGTGAATCATTCCCAACAATTCACGAAACATTTCCCTGTCACCGTTCAAACTCGACAGGCAACAAAAAACCCCAGGCTCGCCTGGGGTTTTCTTTCATTTTGAACATTCTTTTACTACAGGTGTATCGCAGTCATTATTTCATCACGCGGTTACGGTATTCACCAGTGCGGGTATCGATCTCGATCTTGTCGCCCTGGCTCACGAACAATGGCACCGGGATTTCAAAACCGGAAGCAATTTTCGCAGGCTTCATCACTTTACCGGAAGTATCGCCTTTCACCGCTGGCTCGGTGTAAGTGATTTCACGCACTACGGTAGTTGGCAGCTCGATAGAGATGGCTTTGCCTTCGTAGAAACGTACTTCACATGGCATACCGTCTTCCAGGTATGGCAGTGCGTCTTCCATAAACTCGGCATCTACATCGTACTGGTTGTATTCGGCATCCATGAATACATAGGTAGGGTCAGCAAAGTAAGAATAAGTCACTTCTTTCTTTTCCAGAACGATGACGTCAAACTTGTCCTGTGCCGCATACACGTTCTCGCTAGGCGCTTCAGTCAGCAAGTTCTTCATCTTCATTTTGACGACTGCTGAGTTACGGCCGGATTTGTTGTATTCGGCTTTCACAACTACCATAGGATCATTACCAATCATGATCACGTTGCCTACGCGTAAGTCCTGAGCGATTTTCATACAATGCCTTTAATTGAATTTGGGGATAATAAAGCCGCGCATTATACCCGATTTTTTTGCAATTTCTCAATAAAAATCACCAAGTTACTGGCCAGATCTGGCTGCTGTGATAGCTGGCTGGCATAGGCTTCAGCATGCTGCGTGATTTGTTCGCGATGACTGATAAAAGCTTGCCAGCGTTCATCAGACCATACCCCCGTTGCCCAAGCCTGCATCACAGAAGTCACTGGCGCTTTCAGTTCATCATCCGCTAGTGCCAGGTAATGCTTGAGAAAAGCATCCAGTTTTTGCAGGTGGGTGTTTTCAGATTGCTGATAGGGTAACCAGACCATAGGTTTAGCTGCCCAGAGTGCACGGATCCAGCTATCCTCGCCACGCACAAAATTCACATCACACAGTGCCAGCAGCAGGTCATAATCGATCTGCGACAAGAAAGGAATGACAACTATCTCACAATTGTGATGCCTGACGCTTTGCCCAGACTTCAGCGTATCCAGCCCTAATGCCTGTGAAACGGCTGCAGCCACACTTTCAGGCACGATCAGCCTGCTCGGGTATGGCGATGCCGCCAGGCTATCCAGCAATCCGCGGATCGGCGCATGCGCGTAGCAGAACAATGAAAGGTTGATGACATCTGCCGCCGGCACCAGACCTAACTGCTGCCATGCCGATACTGTGGATTGTTCTGCTTGCTGCTTCAATGCCGGTAAAAACCTCTCGCGCAGCAAACCCCCTGTCTGCGCGCTGAATCCAGGGTAAATGAAATATCGCACCAGGCCATTCGCTTGCGGTGAAGGCCGGCCATGAAACCCTGTCACCCAGTCTTCAGCGGATAAATAATCCACATTCAGCCATAGTGTGGCTGGCGACATCGCTTGCTGATAGCGCTCAGGTAATCCGCAGCTAAAGGTTTCAATGACTACGGGAGCAGCCTCCGAGAACCCTGATTCGGCATGCCAGTGCTTTACCTGCACGCCTGGATGCCCTGCCCGGAAAATCTTACTTGCAACTGGTAAATCATCTACCCATAAAGTGACATTCACATCATGCGCATCCGCCAGCTGGCAAGCCATGCGCCAGCTGACACCGATATCGCCAAAGTTATCGACGACCTGGCAAAACATATCCCAACGCTTATCTGTAAGAGACGACATGCAGTGTATTTAAAGAGGCTAGAAAAACGGGATAGTGTACCTGAACCGCGAAACGCTGCTCGCAGAGACGAATAAAGGTCATCCCACTGATCAGAAATTAACCGGCTAGCACTGGCGCTGATTCAGCAGTTTTCAACCAGGTCAGTTGTAATGTTTTGGCATCCATCGCGGCACGATGTTCAGGCAGCGCGAACGTATCACGGATCATCTGCTTGGTGTCATGCCAGGCGGTTTGTTGCTCGATAGTCAGCAGCACACTCAAATCTTCCAGCTTGAAAGAAGGATTCAAGCCTGCCGCATCATACAAACTGTGCAGCCAGACAAAATCCTGGTACCAGCCATCGGTATATAGCGTTTGCCCGGTAAAGGTGAGATTCATGTAAGTGGCAATCGCATGCGGCGTTTGCCCATGTTCAACTAATTGCTGCCGTGATTGTTGATGCAGTTTCTCAGCGTTATCATCCCAATGCACCCAGCCTGCTTGCGGCTGTACCTGCGCACTCCAGGTCGCCCCGCTCGCGTCTGCATAGCCGATTTCAATCGGGTAGCTGCCAACGCCAAAGCCGGAGGCTTCAATATCCAGGATGATGGGGAAAGTCATGTCTTATTTTTTGTATTTGCAAATCTTGTGTTGAAAAACTTCTGAACCTGAAGAGTGCGATGACACCCTTCAATTCACTGGCGAGTTGCCCGATTATTGAGTAAAGCTGGGATTATACGCGAGGATAGATTGGTTGATTGCCGAAAAACCATGTATTTTCAATCGCTTATCATTTTTTTGTACAAGCTTTCTCACAAAAATCGATCATGCGGATCTATACACCATATCTGGAAAATACTTGTTAAGTGCAGCATTGCAGCGGCTGACAATCAATGCAGCCACTACAGAGATTAAGCTTTGCTGGCTTCCAGCCAGCGGCGTTCTACTTCAGGCCAGTTGATTACGTGGTAGAAAGCGGCGATATATTCAGGGCGTTTGTTCTGGTAGCGCAGGTAATATGCATGCTCCCACACATCCAGGCCGAGGACAGGCGTATTGCCATGCATCAGCGGGCTATCCTGGTTGCCGCTGCTCTCGACAACCAGCTTGCCTTGCGGGTTCACACTAAGCCAGGCCCAGCCACTGCCAAAACGGCTGATGGCCGCTTGCGTAAAAGCGGTTTTAAAGGCTTCAAGACCGCCCAGGTCACGCTCAATCGCGGCCAGCAAATCGGCACCAGGCTGGCCATCGAATTCGGGAGTCATCACACTCCAGAACAGGCTGTGATTGGCATGGCCGCCACCCTGGTTGCGCACAGCGGTCTGCAGTTTTTCAGGCAGGCTATCAAAGCGGCGCAGCAATTGCTCCACGGGTTCTTCTTCAAGCCCGGAACCCGCCAGCGCGGTATTCAGGTTATTGATGTAAGTCTGGTGATGGCGCTGATGGTGGATCTCCATCGTCTGCGTATCGATATGCGGTTCAAGCGCATTCACGGCATAAGGCAGTGGCGGCAGGCTGTGAGGCATGGTATTTCCTTTTCTTAGAGGTAAAAATATCAATGTATGCGCGATGCTTGCTCTGGTGTCTGGAGCGGCATCTGCATATGAGGTTGTGTACGTGCAAGGCAGGCTTCTACCAAGAGAGATATACGTGAATCTTGAGCTTGGATATGGGCAAACTGTGTGAGGGCGGCAAACGTTTCGCGTTGATGCCGGCAGGCAGCCTCACGCAATGCCGGCTCAACACTTTGGTGGCGACTGGACATGACTAACCTGTCATGCGCCATGCAAAGGGTGTCAGCCGCCTCTTCACAACGACCAAGCGATTGCTGGGTGTCGGCCAGGTTGAGATAACTGACGACTAATGCCGCGACCGCAGTGTCCGCGGTATCCCAATCTTCAAAATGTTGAAGGACGAAACTGCGGGCATGTTCATAACAGGCAAGTGCCTGCAAATAAGCCTGCTGATGAAAATGCGTATTACCTTGGTGCGTCAGGTCTTTCCAGGTCTTACATATATGAGTTTCAGCAATTTTAGGCAAGTGCGGTGTCCAGCATCATCATCAGCACAAACCCGACCAGCAAACCAGTGGTGGCGAAAAGCTCATGCCCTTGCCGATGGGATTCAGGAATCACTTCGTGACTGACCACAAACAGCATCGCGCCCGCGGCAAATGCCAGGCCCCAGGGCAACATCGGTTGGCTGTAGATCAATACCGCAGCGCCCAGCACTGCAGCCACCGGCTCAACCAGGCCAGAAGCGGCACCCAATAATGCCGATTTCCATTTGCCCATGCCTACACTGCTCAACGCCAGGGCAACCACCAGCCCTTCCGGCACATCCTGAATGGCTATACCGGTCGCCAATGCGGCAGCACGTGCGGCGTCATTTCCTGCAGCAGAAACGCCAATCGCCAGCCCTTCCGGAATGTTATGCAGCACGATCGCAAACACAAATAACCAAAGCCTGCGGATGCGTTGCGCACTTTGTGTACCGGCCCCACCAAAAAAGTGCTGGTGTGGCAATTTACGTTCCAGCAGCATCAAACAGCCTGCCCCGATTAAAATGCCCGCGCCGGTCAACATCGAAGCACCCCAGCGGCCCATGCCTTGGGTTTGCGCGATATCCAGCGATGGCACAATTAAAGAAAAACAGGTAGCCGCCAGCATGACGCCCGCCCCAAAGCCCAGCAAAGTATCGTGTACTCTACGTCCCGGCGCTCGGGTTACCAGCATAGGGATGACGCCTAAAGCAGTCGCCAGCGCGGCAATAGAGCCGGAACCTAAAGCAATGCGCAAGGTTGGCTGGCTGGCAATCAACTGCCAGGCTTCATTTAAAAGAAACAAGATACCAACAGCGCACATCAGATAGCCGAATATACGCCCATAGCTAACGGCATGACTGGAACCATTCTTCTCAACATTGGTGTGCATGTATACCCTTTCGATCACTAAATTTGAGCAGGCCTGGGAGCCAGCCAAATCACTGCTTTAATTATTATAAATACGAATCATTATTATTCGCAATAAATAAAACGGTTTAAACAACATAAAAATGTGACTGGGTACGGTCAAAAAAATTCGTTGCCAGCGTTCTGATGACTGAACTTAGTCCTGCAGATTTGTGACCAACTGGGGTCACAAAACATTTTCCAGGAGAAAACAATGCATAAAATAATCACTGTGTCAGTGTTAACGGCTGCAATCAGCATGTCGGGCTGCGCGAATATGAGCGAAACGCAAAAAGGCACCGCCAAAGGTGCCGGGATCGGCGCTGCGGCGGGCGGTGTCGTTGGTGCGGTTGCTGGTGGTGGTAAAGGCGCTGCCATTGGTGCAGCAATAGGTGCTGGTGCTGGCGCGATTGCCGGTAACATCTGGTCCAAAAAGATGGAAGCGCAGAAGCAGGAGATGGAACAGGCGACTGCAGGTACTGGTGTTGCCGTGACCAAGACCGGCGATAACCAGCTGAAACTGGAGATTCCAAGTGATATTTCGTTTGATAAGGGCAAAGCCGATATCAAACCTAATTTCCGCCCTATCCTGGATAAGTTTGCCAGCGGTTTGCAAAACAATGCGGCAGCTCGCATCAATATCATCGGCCACACTGACAGCAGTGGTTCTGATGCAATTAATGATCCGTTATCAGTGAACCGCGCTGCAAGTGCGCGTAAATATCTGTCTGAGCGCGGCGTGGCTACCAGCCGTATCACGATTGATGGCCGTGGCTCGCATGAGCCGGTTGCTGCAAATGACACAGAAGCCAATCGCGCAAAAAACCGCCGGGTGGAGATCTTTGTTGCCGAGCCGGATCCAGCAACAGTTAAATAGCCTCTCATATCTGAAGTATTTCTTTCAAGATTAGCAGCGCATAAAAAAGCCGACTTGCAAGTCGGCTTTTTTAATGTTGTTGAACCCCATCCTTACCAAACAGGATGGGGCATAGATAACAAACTACTCAGTAAACCATTACTAAATAATCCAAGGTGCAACAAACGCAAAAAAAGCACCGATCAAAAACAGCGTTACCGAAAACCAGTAAATCCACAAACTTTGCCTGCGCGTTTTCATACACAGCGTAGCCAGTCGCGGATCAGCCGGGCAAGGTAATGACCTTGCGCGCCATTGCAGCCAGCCTGCCAGTATCAGCATAATGGCAGCCAGCCCAAACACCAGACCCTTGTGCTCGCTAATCCAGATCAGTTGCGGAAACTGGCTGACCAGGCTGGTCAGCGTTGCCACTGAACCGATCGCCACCAGTGTCGCAGGCAATGCACAACAGACCAGCGTTGAACCGCTGGTAAACAGTGACAACAGATTCAACCTTTTTGACGTTTGCAAATGGTTGATTTCGCTAGCCATTACTTGCTACCTTCTTTGCCGGACTTACCCAGTTGCGCCTGGATTTCTGCAACAGTCTGGCTGACGCGCTCGACTTTGCTGACCGAGTATCCTGCATCCTGAATGACTTTATTAAAGGTTTCATCCGTCAGGGTTTGCCCATCTTTCAATTGGAAGGCGACCACGCGGCTTTTCAAATCCACAAATGCCGCCTGCCCTTCCGGCAAGGCCTTGAGTTTTTTCTCTATGCCTTTGGCACAAAAGGCGCATACCATGCCATTCACCTCTGCTTTAAGTGTAGTGACTGCAAATGCAGCTGGCGCCATGGCGGTTAACATCAGGGTAATCAATAATTTTTTCATTTTTCAATCCTTTAAAAATAGAATGGTTAAAACACAAACATGGCGTTCAGGCGCGGCGCGAAGCCTTCTCCCTGCCACGGATTGGTGACACCAAGTTCGAGAAAGTAATTTTTGTTGATGAGTCTTAGTGCAGGCGTGACTTGCAGGCCGGGATCATTGTTGCGCATGGTTTTGGCTTCAATTACGAACCAGGGCTGCGTGTCGTCAAAGCCGGTTTCATAAAATGAAAATCCGGCCTGCACAGCAGCAGTGTCATAGTTCATGCCCGGCGCGCGTATCATGCGGGCCTTGGCCAGGAAATACAGCCGCGTGGATTCGATATCGAACTGCAGGCTGGGGGTATAGGCAAAGCCATCATATTGCCCTCTGGCTTCGCCTGCACTGCCGTTGAACCAGACATTGGCCTGCGCAGAAGGCAGGTTCCAGCGCTTGATCAAGCCGGTGTAATTGATACCGGTAATGGTCGTGGCTTTTTCGCCTTTCCCAGACATACGCATCTGCTCAACGCCGATGGCATGCCCGAGTGCGGGCGAGTAATTCAACATCCATTCCTGGTTATAGCGACCGATTTCGGTCATCAGCATGGCACTATCTTCAAAGCCCATCAGTGCTGCTGCGTGAACCGGCAACACTAACTGGCTTAAGAAAAAGGCGCCTGATGCAACGATACGTTGCTTAAACATATGCCCTCCATATTCAACTTTGCAAAACGCTTATGACGTAAGTCTGTGTAGCGTGGGTTGGTAAAACCCGGGCGCTAACAGCAAACGCCAGACGGATTTATCCTGCAATTAGCTGAATATGGGTGGTTTGATAGCGGGAGGGTAAGTCTGGGAATGTACAGGCGCGGCCAGAAATAATGGCGCGACCGAACGTGAAGCAGTTAAGGCTAAATTGGAAGCTGCGTGGAAATGCGCAACGCCGCCGCTAATGGCGCAAAATCCGCATACATCGCAATGATGCGTTTTGCCGGATGTGGTTGACTCAGATGCATGCGCTACCTGGTGCTCATGGCAAGGCATTTCACTCATGGCGTCCATCTCGTGGCTGGCATGTGCATCATGTCCCTGTTGTGAAACAGGGCTTGCCTGAGTAAGTAGCATTTGCATCGCCATGACGTTAGCGGCCATGACAAAACATGGCAACCAGCAGATCAGGAAAATACAAAGGCGTTTTTTCATGGTGAATTTAAGAGAGTGAGCCGGTAATTTTAGTTCAAAAAACGCTAGAGATGTTACTCGTAACGAATATCAATGATTTCATATTCGGTTTCGGTGGCTGGCGTCACCACTCTTATGGCATCGCCAAGGTTTTTGCCTAGCAAGGCTTTCGCCATAGGCGCTACCCATGAAATATAGCCTTGTGCCGGGTCCAGCTCATCCTGGCCGACTATGCGGATAATCATTTCACTTTCATCATCCAGGTTAAACAGGGTCACCCAGGCACCAAAAAATACTTTTTCCAGGTTGGTCTGCGTGCGGCTATACACGATTTCCGCTGCATCCATGCGCTTGGTCAGGAAACGGATACGCGAATCGATCTGCCGTAACCGCTTTTTACCATAGATATAATCGCCGTTTTCACTACGGTCACCATTGCCCGCTGCCCAACTTACTACGCGCACCACTTCCGGACGATCAACCTTGATAAGGGTTTGAAACTCCTTTTCCATCGCCGCGTAGCCTTCCGGCGTAATGTAGTTTTTGTGCTCTGCCATTGATTACCATATCCAGGGGTTTCGCCCTGCTCGTGTTCATTTCAGCCTCGCACATCATACAACGTATTCAGGTTTTACCCTGCCAAATCATGCGTGGATGGTTGTCGTTATATGAAGTTTTTATGAAGCTTTTAATTTTGCCTTCAGTTCTGCACTTTTTTTGCGTAATTCACATGTGACCCTCGCAAACGTCACGCAAAAAGGTAGCGCCAGCTGCTAGTTATCCAAGCATTATCTAGAGGAATTCATGAAAAAATCCACCGCTCGTCTCAATGCCATCACTCACCTGAATGTGGGTACCCGGCTGTTTCTGGGATATGCATTACTCATTCTGTTTACCGCGTTTATTTTTGCCATCGCCTGGCGTGGATTCAACCATATCCACCAGACCTGGCAGCATTTTGAAAACACCAACCTGGTTAAACGCACCCAAATTGAAAATGCCAGCAAAGGCTTAAGCGATGGTGTGCACCACTTTAAAAACTATGTGTTGCGTGGCGGCCGCGAAGCGGGCAAGTTCCAGCGCAGCATGGAAGATATTGAACGTGCAATGGCCACTTACCGGGCGACCGGCGAAATCAACCAGCAGGAAGAAGAGATTCTTGGCAATATTGCGCTCGGGCTTACCACTTACCGGGCAGCGATTGCCCGTTGCGAAGAGCTGAAAAATGGCGGCATGAGCGTGACCGAGATTGATGCGACCGTGAAGGGTGCCGACAAGCCGCTCAATCATTCACTGAGATTACTGATGGATATGAACATTGCCGGTGTCACCGAGGCCTCCGGTCAGTTTGCATCGACTATTGCCAGCGCCAACAAGCAGATTGAAACCGCATTATTGATCGCGGTGATGCTGGCGATTGGCATTGCCTGGAAAATGACGCGCTCGATTACCCGCCCGTTAAACCAGGCGCTAAATTTATCTCACCATATCGCAAACGGCGAATTCATCACGGATAACACGCCGACCAGGGATGACGAAACAGGCAGGTTGCTGCATGAGATGCAGCGCATGCAATCGACTATCCAGCAGATCGTGGAATCACTGAATGATATGTCCAGGCAGCATAGCGAAGGCCTGATCAGTCATCGCATCGACAGCCAGCAATTCAACGGTGCTTACCAGCAATTGACTGAAGGCATCAACCGCATGGTAGAAGGACATATCCTGGCACAGACCAAGTCCCTGCAAGTGGTGACTGCCTTTGGTGATGGCGATTTCAACCAGCCGCTGGAAGCGTTTGCCGGCGAGCGCAGTTACATTAACCAAAGCATAGAGCAAGTGCGCCAGAACTTTAAACTGCTGACCGAAGATGTGCACACCCTGTCGCAGGCTGCGGAAAACGGGCAGCTGAATATCCGCGTCGATGTGTCACGCCACCACGGCGATTTCAAACAGATCGTGGCGGGCTTCAATCAAACACTGGATGCAGTAGTAGGCCCATTGAAAACCACTGCCCGCTATCTTGACGAAATGGCCGCCGGTAACATCCCCTCCCGGATCGAAGAACATTTTGTCGGCGACTTTAACCTGATGCAAACCAGCCTTCAGCATTGCGCTGGCGCGATCCATCAACTGATTGCCGATGTGCATCACCTGGCTTCCGATGCGCAACAGGGCCAATTGAATACCCGTGTTGATATTGAAGCGCATGCAGGCGACTTCCGCAAAATCATCCATGGCATTAACGAAACGCTGGATGCCGTGGTATCGCCATTACACGTGGCAGCCGATTGCGTGAAACGGATCGCAGCGGGCGATATCCCTGCCCCCATTCATAACCAGTACCATGGCGATTTCAAGGTGTTGATCAACAACCTGAATACCTGTATTCATGCCGTTAACCGTCTGGTGGAAGATACGCGTGTAATTGCTGGCGAGGCCCAACAGGGCCGGTTGTACACCCAGGTGGATGTCAATATGCATAGCGGCGACTTCAGGGAAGCGTTGCAAGGCTCGCAAGACATCCTGCAACGTATGGTGGCGCCTATCCAGACCGTTAAAGTTGCCGCCGAGACTATCCAGGTTGCTGCGGCCGAGATCGAGAAAGGTAATAACGACCTCTCCCGCCGTACCGAAACCCAGGCCAATGCATTACAGGAAACCGCAACCAACCTGGAAACCCTGACCAGCAATATCAAGCAAACGGCGGATCATGCCCAGCAAGCCAGCCTGCAGGCAAACCAGGCCAACCAGCTGGCGCTGGAAGGTGGCGAGGCATTCAGTGCACTGACCACCACCATGCAGGCCATCAATCACACTTCGGCGCAGATCGAGCAGATTACCAGCGTGATTGACAGCATCGCCTTCCAGACCAATATCCTGGCCCTGAATGCGGCGGTGGAAGCGGCACGTGCCGGGGAAGAAGGCCGTGGCTTTGCGGTAGTCGCCGGTGAGGTACGCAACCTGGCAAAACGTTCTGCGGCATCCGCCAAAGAGATCAAGGAGCTGATCGCAGCGTCTGTTTCCCAAACCAGCGACAGCGCCAAACAGGTCAGCCTGGCCGGACACACCATGCAGGAAATCGTAGGTGCCGTGCAACAGGTATCCCACAGCATTCTGGCGATTTCCGAGGCATCCATGCAGCAAAGCAGCGGACTGGAACAAATCTATGAGTCCATGACTTCGATTGATGAAACCACCCAGCAAAATGCAGCGCTGGTTGAACAAGCTGCCGCAGCGGCAGAGAGCATGCTTGAACAAGTGCATACCCTGGTGGTGTCTGTGAATCAGTTTAAAACCGATGCTTATGACACGGACAACCGTCAACCCTTGCGCCTGATTGCCTGATTAAGAAAGCAATCACCCAAATAAAAATGCTCCCGGGTCGGGAGCATTTTTTGTTCAAGCAGCTAACAATTACTGTTTTTCGTCATCAATAGCTTGCGCGTCATAGACGAAGTGACTGGTTTCGCCGAAACAGTTAGAAGGCACGCCCCTGTGTTCTTTATATAACAATCTCGCCCGTTCGCCTGCCAGCTGATTCACCTTCAACACCACCGCCGGATCACGCACCGTAAAATAAAACTTTTCAGCCTGGGTGCCAGGGATCGTTACCAGCACCAGCTCGCCTTCCCAGGTTTTGCAAACCCAGCCTTTATTGGAAAGCTTTTGCACATAGCCAATCCGCTCACCATAGGAATACACCCAGGACAATGATGCCCAGGTGTATAGCGCCATAAACACTACCGGAAACAGGATCAGCCAAAAGATTATTTTTAAAAATTTCGCCATAGTGGATATTCACCTAATTAAAGTTGTTAGAATCAGCGAGCAGTGAGGATTGATATTACCTGAGAAATCATCAGGCGCAGAAATGAAAACAGTTTTATATTCCAGCCGTGTGAATCAGGTTTTTCAGGAATATGTTTTCCGTTCTTATTTGCCTGCATCATGCATAAGCGCGACAATATGGCCCATAAGCTTATTAAACTGCAAACACCGTTCGCAAGCCTGTTAACCCACTAATTTTTTTACAAACTCAATTCTCTACCGGATGCATTCCCAGCCTATTGAAAACAAGCGCATCATCTTATGTGCATCCGCGCGTCTGGCGCAGGGAGTGCGCCAAACCCTGCACACACAATTTCAGCAGCAAGCCTTGTCACAATGGCAGGCACCCGAGGTTTTTCCGTTACAGGACTGGCTTGACCAACTGACTGAACACGCGATCTTGAGCGGGCAGATCGAGGTGGCTGTGGCGCCGCTCGGCATGCTCTCCTCTACGCAAGAAGCCATGCTGTGGGAGCAGGCGATCCAGCACAGCCTGAGCCGCCATGAAGCCGCCGAGCTGTTTAATACCAATGGCCTGGCCAGCGCCGCGATGGAAGCCAACCGCTACCTGATCGAGTGGAATATCAGCATAGACATGGCGACGGCGACCGAAGAAACGCGCCAGTTTATGCAATGGCGGCAACAATTCCAGTCCTTGTGCAAACAAAGCGGTTACCTCGAAAGCGTGCGTTACCAGGCCTGGCAGCTGTGGCAATTGCAGCAACATCCTTATGCATTACCGGCCGAAATACAGCTGGCCGGCTTTGATCGCATCAACCCGCATTTGCAGGCATTCATCCATGAATTCAAGAAGCAAGGTGTCAGCGTGGCGATATATGACACGGGCATCGGCGCTGATGAAATCCAGCGGATGGCATTTGCCGAAGCGATGGACGAATGCCGGGCCGCGGTGCACTGGGCACAACAGCACCTGGCTGCCAATCCCCAGGCCAAGCTGGCGATTGTAGTGCCGGAACTCGACGCCCTGCGTGACACACTGGCAAACCTGCTCGACGATGTATTTCACCCTGAGGCGTTGCACCCGGCGCATGCTGAAACACCGCGTTGCTACGAATTTTCACTCGGCTTGCCGCTCAGCCGCTGGCCGCTGGTGGATACCGCACTGGGCTTGCTGAGATTAGCGTTTCAGCAGTCGCCTTTTACGCAAACCGAGCTATCCGCCCTGCTTGGCAACATCTACTGGTCGCAAGCGCAATATGAAGCTGACCCGCGCGCAGCGCTGGATGCAGAGATGCGCAGGCAGTTGCCTTTACAGGTGAAAGCCTCGACTTTTCTAAGGTTTGTGGAGCGCAAACAGCAAGATATCCACCCGATCAGCTGCCCGGCGCTGACGGCTGATCTGGGCGCACTGCTGACACTGGCAAAACAAACACCACGCAAAAAAACGCCTTCAGTATGGGTAACGCGTTTTAGCCAACTGCTGGAAGCCACTCACTGGCCTGGCGAACGTAGCCTCTCCAGCCACGAATACCAATGCCAGCAATCGTTTCAACGCGTGCTAGGCCAGCTGGCAGCGCTGGATCCATGGCTAGGCGCTATCGACGCCATGACTGCCCTGCATCGCTTGTCGCAACTGTGCCAGGCGCAGATATTCCAGCCGCAAACTGTACGCGACCCCAATATCACGCTGATGGGCATGCTGGAAGCCTCGGCCCAACCGCTGGATGGTGTATGGGTGATGGGCATGAATGACCATGTGTGGCCACCTTTGTCGCGCACCAATGCACTGATCCCAGCCGAGTTGCAACGCCAGGCAGCCACACCCAACGCCAGCAGTGAAGTGCAAATCGATTTTGCCAGCCAGATTCACCAACGCCTGTTACGATCAGCCCGGCAGGTTATTTTTTCCTATGCGCACAAAGAGGGCGATCGGCTATTACGCCTCAGCCCGCTGATTTACGCCATCCCGGAAACACCCGCTACGCCAGGCGCAGCGACGCTGGCCGAAACCCTGGCACACCATAGCGTACAAGACTGGCAATGGCTGGACGACTACCAGGCACCGCCGGTGGAAGATGGCGAACATATCAGTGGCGGCACCGGCTTGTTGCGTGCGCAGGCGCTGTGTCCGGCGTGGGCGTTTTATCAATACCGGCTTAAAGCGCGCAAACTGGAAACGCCGCACAATGGCCTGGATGCCATGCAGCGCGGTGACTTGATCCACCGTGTCATGGCCGCCTTCTGGCAACAACAACCTTCACTGGATTGGCCGAATATTCAGCCAGCGATGCTGAAAAGTCAGCTAGACCAGGTTGCTACACAAGTGATTAGCGAATTCAACCAGGAATTCTCGCAACCGTTCTCTGAAGTGTTTTGCCAGCTGGAAAGTGAACGCTTAAGCAAGCTGGCCCTGACCTGGTTATGGGAAGTAGAACGTGAACGCCCGCAAACTTTCAGCGTCCGCATGATAGAAAAAAAATTCAATCCATTGATTGAAGGCATACAGGTCAAGCTGGTGATAGACCGCGTGGATACACTGGCAGATGGCCGCCTGGTGGTGATCGATTACAAAACCGGCAGTGCCCCCGATTATAAAAACTGGGCCAGCGATAAAATCACCGAGCCACAACTGCCGATTTATGCAGCCTTTATCCTGCAGGATGAAGATATCGCCGCTGTGTGCTTTGGCAAACTGCGCCTGACTGACGGTGGATTCACCGGCGTGGCGGCTGAAGATGACATCATCTCCGGCATCAAGGCGTTTAACCACGAAAAAAACAACTTGTTTGATCCGGAATCATTCCCGGACTGGACCTCAATATTGCAGCACTGGCGCAGCCAGATTACCCACACCGCGCAAGCCTTAAAAGCAGGCGATGCCGCTGTGGTGTTTGAATCTGAAAAGGATCTGGATTATTGCGATGTGCTACCCTTGTTACGCCTGCCTGAACGCCAATTGCAGTTTGAGCACCAGCACCTGGGTGAGCAGTCATGAGTATCTCTGAATTCGACTTGCAACAAGCGCTGGCTAACGACACCGCTAACCGCCAGCGCGCGCTGGAAATTGAATCCTTTATTGTGGAAGCGCCGGCTGGTGCGGGTAAAACCGAACTACTGACGCAACGTGTGCTCAAGTTACTGCAAACCGTGCAGGCACCCGAAGAAATCATTGCGATTACCTTCACCAATAAAGCAGCCTCAGAAATGCGCGCGCGTATCCTGGATAGCCTGCAACTGGCGGCGGCTGGGGTAATGCCGGATGCCCCGCATAAACAAATCACTTTTCAATTAGGCCAGCAGGCCTTACAGCGTTCAGCTGAGCTTAACTGGCATTTGCTGGAAACCCCGGCGCGGCTGCGCATTTATACCATTGACTCTCTGTGCGCCAACCTGGCGCGGCAAATGCCTTTGTTAAGCCGTTTTGGCACGCAACCTGCCGTCACTGAAGATGCCTGGGCGTATTACCGGGAAGCCGCCGGGCAGGCATTGCAAACCATGGATGACCCGCAACTGGGTGCGCCGGTGCGGCTGGTATTGCGCTATATGGATAACGACCAGACACGCCTAGAAGGCTTGCTGATGGCGATGCTCTCGAAACGCGAGCAATGGCTGCATTTGAGCCAGACAGGCAACACGAATAATGACAGTCTCCATCAGGTCAATCAAAGTGAAGTTGCCCGGCTGGCATTGCTACACCTGATTGAAAGCGAGCTACAGCAGGCAGCGCAAGTTCTACCCGCCCGCTTGCAGTCTGCACTCATGCCGATTGCGCGTTATGCCGCCAGCCAGCTTCCGGCAGGTCATGCACTGTCCGGATTACTCGATTGGCAAACGCCGCTCACCCATGCTATTGAAAATTTACCCAACTGGCGAGCCCTCACAGACCTGTTACTGACGGCTAGCGGTGGCCTGCGCAAACGGCTGGACAAAAACATGGGCTTGCCCGCCACCGATGAAGCCAAGCCCTATAAGGAAGCGTTGACAGAAATACTGGATGGGCTGGCGCAACATGGCGACAGCGAAGCAAGCATTGCCCGCATCCGCATGCTGCCGGACCCGGACAGTGAAGACGATGCGATTATCCAGGCGCTTAGCCAGTTACTGAATATTGCAGCGGCGCAATTATGGCTATGTTTCCAGGCACAGAATGAAGTCGACTTTGTCGAGATTGCACAGCGGGCCCTGGCCGCATTGATTGAAGGCGGGGTGTCTACCGAACTGGCCATGCGCCTGGATTACCGCATCCAGCATCTGTTGGTTGACGAGTTTCAGGATACCAGCCCGATGCAGATCGACTTGCTCAAGGCACTCACCCGCGGCTGGCTGCCCGGCGATGGCCGCACCCTGTTTGCAGTAGGCGACCCCATGCAGTCGATTTACCGCTTCCGCAAAGCCAATGTCGGTTTGTTCCTCAACGCTGCGGTGCACGGCATAGGTGACATCCTGCTGACACCGCTGAAATTGTGGCGCAACAACCGTTCGCGGCCACCAGTGGTGGAATGGATCAACCAGACATTCAAGGGCATGCTGCCCGCCAGGGACGCCCCGCAACAAGGCGCCATTGCTTACCGGCCTTTTGTGGCAACGCGTGCAGAAACTGAAGCAGCAGGTGTGTTTGTGCATCCGCTGCTGATCGCGGTGACTGAGGCAGACGAAGAACCTGCCGATATCCGCCACCTCGAGGCCGAGCAAATCATCCGCATTATCCGTGAGACGCGTGCGGCCAAACCGGATGCCACCATCGCTGTGCTGGTGCGCGCACGCAGGCACCTGCATGCATTGGTTAGCGAAATGCGCCGCAACCATAGCGAACTGAGTTTTCAGGCAGTGGAGATTGAAGAACTCGCCAACCGCCAGATTGTGCAGGACTTACTGACGCTGACCTATGCGCTGCATCAACGTGCTGATCGTGTGCACTGGCTGGCCTTGTTACGTGCGCCGTGGTGTGGCCTGACGCTGGCTGACCTGCACGCGCTGATCGGGCTGGACAGTCATCGCAGCGTCATGCATCTGCTCTCAGATGAAGCTGTACTTGCCAGATTAAGTGCCAATGGCCAGCAGCGTGCACGTCATGTATACGAAGTCATGCAATCCGCACTCGATTTTCGTGGCCGCTCCAGCGTCAGCCGCTGGGTGCACAATACATGGCTAAGGCTGGGCGGTGCTGAATGTTTGTGGAATGAAAATGATGTGCAGGACGTGCAGGCGTTTTTTGCGCGTATCGCGGCGCTGGAACAGCACAACCAGTTCAGTCCGCAGGCATTGGCTGAAGATGTGAAAAAACTCTATGCCGCGCCCGATGCCAAAGCAGATGCTACCCTGCAATTCATGACTATCCACAAATCCAAGGGCCTGGAATTTGACACTGTCATCCTGCCAGGTCTGGATGGCGGAAACCCGCCTGATGATGCCAAACTGGTGATCTGGGAAGAAGTCACGCTGGAGAATGGCTCCACCGAGCTGGTTGCTGCGCCCTATGTGCCTGCGGCCCGCAAACGCCAGCAGGCGAATGCTTCTACTGTCACGGCTTATGATTATTTGAATGACCTGGACAAAACCCGTGCCGCATACGAAGATGCGCGCGTGCTGTACGTAGCTGCCACGCGTGCGGAACGGCAATTGCATTTACTGGGCGCGGCAAAACCGGATAAAAATGGCGACCCGCAACCACGCAAAAACACTTTCCTGCATCTGTTATGGCCAGCGGTGAGTGCAGAATTTATTTCTGAAAAGGATATTGTCGCGCGCGCGGCAGCGTCGCAAACCAATGCAGATATTCAGCAATTCGTGCCCAAACTGATCCGCGTACGGCAAGCGCAAACCCCGGCCATATTGCAAGTTAACAACGTAATGTCGACGCCTGCTTACAGGTCTATTAATGAAGATACAACGGTAGCCGCATTGGAAGCCGATACCGGCACCCTTGCCCACCTGTATTTGCAACTGATTGCCGGGCAAGGCCTTGCCCGCTGGGACGAGAGTGTGAATAACCAGTTCCTGATGCACACTGCTGCCATGCAACGCTGGTTTAAACAGCGTGGTTACTCTGAAAGTGATGCGACAACTGCGACAGCCAAAGCCGCCAAACTATTAACCACCACTTTGCAATCTGAAGATGGGATATGGGTGCTGCAACCACATTCACAAGCCGCTTCCGAACTGGCGATTGAACAACTGCTGGATGGCAAGAAAGTCATAGACCGCACCTTTGTCGCCGATGGTGTGCGCTGGATCGTGGATTACAAATCCATGCCGGT
>JALDYP010000005.1:0-84015 GCA_032153875.1 Methylophilus sp. | reverse complement strand
GAATGTTGCCTTTGGCTATGTTGTCCAGGTAGCCGGAAGTCACATTCAAAGGCTTCACAATTGCATCCAGTGTGCTGTTCATCCCCTGAACGATAGTGCGGAAATCACCTTCATGTTTACTTGCATCCACACGCGCGGACAAACGACCTTCAACCGCGGCATTCGCCAGCTCATCTGCATCACTGACCAGGCGCTTGATATTGCTACGCACCTGTTCAATTGCTTCATTCACGAAGACTTTTTTGCCCGGGAACTGTTTCAGTGTTTTATCGAGGTTGCCTTCACCAAAAGCTTTAACCACCTCAATCGCTTCTTTGTTCATGGCGATGTGACCAGCCACCATTTTATTGATGCCTGCGGCCATTTCGCCGTAACCACCTTTAAAGCGGGTTTGATCAACTGTGCAATCAATATCGCCTTCGTCATGTTGCTGGCTGACATAGTTCAGGGATTGCACCAGGCCATCCAGGGTCTTTTGCAAAGTGCGGATCGAGTAAGCGACACTGGTTTTATCAGTTTCCGGCAAAGTAATTTTCTGGTTAAGGTTACCCTCAACGAAGTTGCGCGCAATCACGCCCAGCTCTGTTGGCTCCATACCCAATTGTGCACGCAAGCGTTTGGTAATCAAGACACCAGTCACCACAATCACAGACAGGCACAACAATGCGATGGCTGCAGACTGCCACAAGGCTTTCTGTTTAATGGCAGCGGCATTGTCAGCATGCACTTTGCTGATCTTCTGGTTGTAGATCATATGATCATCCAGCTTGTTAGCCAGCTCAATGGCTACCTTATCGGCTACTTGCAGCAGGCCGGCCGCTTCAGGCGAACCGGCATCAGACAAAGCAAGCACGCGGGTCATCTGGTCGAAATAGCCGGCAAGCATATTCTGCTCTTGCGTGAACATTTCCTTGTCGGTGCTATCGCTGGTCAGGTCTTTGTAGTTGTTCATCGCCTCTTCAACCACTTTACGGCGATCCTGGATTTGCGAGGCAAGTTTTGCCTTCTCGGCAGGCGTGGTGGCAGATACATGTCGCAACAGGTTCAAACGCAGTCGCTGATAGTAATTCTCAGCTTTGGATAATTCCAGGATGCTGGGAATACTATTAGCATTGGCCTGATTGGTGTACTCATAAACCTTGACTACCTGCGTTAAGGTAAAGCCAATCAAGATCACCATTGCAATCGCGCAGGAGGCGATCAGCAGATACATTCGTTTCGCTATTGTCATCACAAATCCCTAACCAAAATAACTGACATATTCAGTGTTATATCGCTGAATTATGGCAAAAAAACAATCAACAATATGCGGCTATCAGAGAGGTATTTACCTGCCAGATCCTGTTCAGGAAATCAGCTAAAAATAGTCGCCATCATCAGCCTCGCCTGGCATATGCAGACTTTACTGATGTACATCATTAATATCGACTTTTTGCAGAGAAACTTTAGTGAAATATAGAATGAATTTATCTAATAAATTCAACGACTTTGGCTTTAAAAACAGCAAAGGCAGAAAGAAATATTCACAAACGAGATTGAGAGGATTTTTCGTTTAAAAAAATCAGGACAAATATCTATTTTATGAATAAAAAAACACCACCAAAATAACTTGGTGGTGTTCACTTTTTTAGAGTGGATAACCGATTAAGGCGGATGCCCACAACAAAAAACCTTCATGCAATGTATTACAAATTTCACGCAGTCTAATTGTCATGCTACATCCTCCGTTTAGTTACATGTTAAAACTCTTCCCACTCGTTGTTATCGGTACCGGTTTTTGCCAGTTTTGGCTGCGCTTGCTGGCTGCTTGAACTGGGCTGTGCAGCTGGTTTCGCTTTGTGTGCGATAGGTGCTGGCGCAGGTTTTCTCGCTGGCGTTACCGTTGTGCGTGCGGCTGGCTTTTGATTATGCAATCTGTATTTATTGACTGAATCCATCAGGTTTGAAGCCTGCTCAACCAGTGATTCGGCAGCGGCAGCAGCTTCTTCAACCAGCGCAGCATTTTGCTGGGTGGTTTCATCCATCTCAGTGACTGATCTATTGACCTGATCAATGCCTGAACTTTGCTCGGCAGAAGCCGCGGTGATTTCACCCATGATATCGGTCACGCGTTGTACAGAAGCCACGATCTCGTGCATGGTTTCACCGGCGCTTTCAACCAGTTTGGTACCTTCAGCTGTTTTGCTGACGGAATCACTGATCAACTCTTTAATTTCTTTAGCGGCGCTGGCTGAACGTTGTGCCAGGTTACGTACTTCACCCGCCACCACTGCAAAGCCTCTACCCTGCTCACCTGCACGGGCGGCTTCAACCGCAGCGTTCAGTGCCAGAATATTGGTCTGGAAAGCAATGCCATCAATCACAGTAATGATGTCTTCAATCTTGCGCGCACTTTCGTTAATCGCGCTCATGGTAGTCACCACATTACCGACGACATCGCCGCCGCGTACAGCGACTTGCGATGCTGCTTCAGCCATCTGGTTAGCCTGACGTGCATTGTCAGCATTCTGTTTCACGGTAGATGCCAGTTCTTCCATGCTGGAAGCGGTTTCTTCCAGGCTGGAAGCCTGTTGCTCAGTACGGCTGGAAAGATCATTATTACCACTGGCAATTTCTTGTGCAGCAGTATTAATAGTCTCGCCTGCTTCACGGATCTGCATCAATAACTCTGTCATGTTTTCGAGCAGGTTATTCACGCCTTTACAGATTTCAGCAGTTGAACCGGATTTATCGGATAAGTCGATGCGGTCGGTTAAATCACCATCTGCTGCATTGGCAATAATGGATGCAATCTGGTCACTGACGCGACGCTCCTGCGTAATATCTACCCATTCCAGCGAAGTGCCTGAACGCACACCGGCTTTATCAAAAATCGGCATGGCTTTCAGGCGCACAAACATTTCGCCCAAAGGCATTTCAACGGTATGCTCTTTAGTCAAAGAGGCAAGCAAACCGCGCTGATGTGCCGGATTTTTGTGGAAAATATCGAAATTCTGGCCGATGATTTTGCTGGCATCAAAGTTCGGTAGCACGGTGCGGAAATTAGATTCCGAACTACGCATCAAACGCTCTGTAGACGCATTCATATAGCGGATAATGCCGTCGTTATCTGCCATCATCATATTGGTGGAAGCAGAGTCCAGCGTGGTCTGGATCATCATGGCTTCAGTCGATCTGATAGACTGTTCCTTGTCTGCCAGCACTGCTTTGGTTATGTCAGTCGCATATTGCACGACCTTCACCGGTTTGCCATCGAGGCCGATAATCGGGTTGTAAGAAGCTTGCAGCCAGATATCTTTATTGTTCTTGCCATAACGGTGATATACGCTCTCGTCAGGCTCGCCACGGTTCAATTTGGCCCAGAACTCTTTATATTCAGGGCTGGTTTTTTGGCGTTCGCTGACAAACATGCTGTGATGTTTGCCGACGACTTCTTCCAGGCTATAACCTGTCACTGACAGGAAGTTCTGGTTGGCTGTCAAAACATTGCCACCAAGGTCGAATTCGATCACTGCCTGTACTTTGGCTATGGCTTGCACCTTGCCCTGATAGTCGAGCTCAAGCTGTTTTTCGGCAGTGATGCAGAAAGAGAATATCTTGATTTTTGCCAGCTTGTTATCATCATCAAGGAGTGGCACATAGTTTGCGCTGAACCAGTATTCATTACCGTTTTTTGCGACACGGCATACTTCCTGTTTACCGCTCTCACCCCTGGCCAGTTTTTCCCACAGTTCTTTATAGGCTGAACTTTGGGCAGAGTGTGCTTTCAGCAAAAAGCTGACATTTTTACCAATCACTTCTTCACGGGTATAGCCCAACGGCGCTACCAGCAGCTCGTTACAATCGAGGATTTTGCCGTGAACGTCACATTCCATCACACCGAATGATTTATTCACCGCTTTGCCGTCTTCTTGCAGGAAGACGTTTTGCTGTTTGTCTTGCGTGATATCTGTCAGGTAGGCTACGGTTTTGCGCAGTTTGCCGTTTTTATCCAGCACGGGTGCGTAATAGCCCTGAAACCAGGTGTCTTTATCTGATTTGTTGATCAGCTTGAAGGTACCGACAGATGATTTACCTGCGGCCAGCTCTTTCCAGAAGCCCTGGTATTCAGGTTTGGCTGCTTCCTCAGCTGACAAGAGCTTGCGATGATGCTGTCCAACCAGTTCACTGGCGCTGTAGCCTAATAACGCACACAAATTATCATTTGCGTGGGTGATTTTGCCATCCGCGCTTAATTCGATAATGGCTCTCGCCTTGTTGATCTCAGTTTTAAGCGCTGAGAATTCAGCATATTCATCCAGAATATGTTGATACTGTTTAGTACCTGCTGCCAATTTATTTAAAATTGTTGAAAACATAATGGGCCCCTAGCAAGAAGTTCCTGTTTCAATTCCGCTGTTTGTTATTTGAAAAATGCAGCACTTAATGCACTGCAGCGTCCATCAATTCCATTTCGTTGCTGGTCATCAGTTTTTCGATATCCACCAGGATCAACATCTCCTGTTCTATCGTGGCCAGGCCAACGATGTATTTGGTATCGATACGGGTCACCAGTGATGGCACTTCGCGCAGATGCTCTTCGCGTAATTCACGCACATCTGACACGCCATCGACCACGATGCCGACAATACGGCCGTTCAGGTTGAGGATGATGACAACAGTAAACTCGTTGTACTCCACCTTGCCCAGCTTGAATTTAATGCGCAAATCCACAATCGGCACAATTTTGCCGCGCAGGTTGATCACGCCTTTGATGAACGGTGGCATGTTGGCAATTTGCGTCACCGCGTCATAGCCGCGAATCTCCTGTACCTTGAGGATCTCGATGCCATATTGCTCATTGCCCAGTACAAACGTCAGGTATTCGCCGGCTGCAGTTCTCATGTTGCCTGCCGCGTTACCACCGTGGTTGTTAGTCATTTCTGTTGAAGTCATTGCATACGCTCCTTATGCATTGATGTGATTCTGTAAGTTGGAATAATTCTGGTCAGCAAAAGACCGACCGCCTGTAACGTAATTGGTTGTTTGACCCATCTGCGTGATCGCCGGTACATCCAGGATCAATGCCACTGAGCCATCGCCCATGATGGTGGCGCCGGATACGCCTGGAATACGTTTGAAATTGGTTTCCAGGCTCTTGATCACGACCTGTTGCTGGCCTACCAGACGGTCGACGAACAATGCAGATTTCTTGCCATCCGCTTCCAGGATCAGCAACACACCGTCAGTCGGGGTTGTGATTTCAGTAGGATGGTTGAACAAGGCATGCAATGCGATGATCGGCAGATATTCGCCCCGCACATGCACCATCAGGCCTTCGCCGGTAACGGTTTTCAGGTCTTCGGCACGTGGTTGCAGGGTTTCTACAATCAGGTTCAATGGCACCACATACAGGCTCTTGCCCAGTGAAACAGACATACCATCCAGAATTGCCAGTGTCAGGGGCAATGAAATGGAGATGGTTGTGCCGTAACCTAATGCCGAGCGGATTTCGATATTGCCGCCCATGGCACTGATGTTACGTTTCACCACGTCCATGCCTACACCACGGCCTGACACATCGGTCACCACTTCTGCGGTAGAAAAGCCAGGTGCGAAAATAAGGCTGTAGACTTCGCTATCGCTCATGCTTTCGTTGACCGGCAGGCCGTTTGAAGCCGCTTTAGCCAGGATACGGTCGCGGTTTAAGCCACCGCCGTCATCTGTCACCTCAATCACGATACTGCCGCCTTTATGCGCAGCAGAAAGTGTCAACGTACCATTTTCGGATTTGCCCAGTTCGCGACGCACTTCCGGTTTTTCGATACCGTGGTCCACACTGTTACGCACCAGATGCGTTAACGGGTCCACAATACGTTCGATCAGGCTCTTATCAAGCTCTGTCGTCGCACCATTGGTGACAAACTCAACTTTTTTGCCCAGTTTACCTGCCAGGTCACGCACCATGCGCGGGAAGCGCGAGAACACGAAGTCCATAGGCATCATGCGGATAGACATCACGGATTCCTGCAAGTCCCGGGTATTGCGGGTCAGCTGGCTGACACTGTTGATCAGGCCTTCGTTATCGGCCGGATCAAGTGCATTCACGCGCTGTTCAATCATGGCCTGGGTAATCACCAGTTCGCCAACCAGGTTAATCAACTGGTCAACTTTTTCAATGCCAACACGGATTGAACTGCTTTCTGCACTCTGTGGAGCCGCAGGCTTGTCGGATTCGCGGCGTGATTGTGCACGGCGGTCTTCTTTCACTTCTGCTGGCGGTGCATTGGTGGCAGCTTTTGCCTCAGCATCAGCAGTAGCTTTCGCCAGCGCTGCAGCGGCATTTTCGTCACCAATCATTTGTGCTTTTGGTGCATCAGGATGTGGCTTGAACGGTGCAAAGAAACCGTAGCCTTCTTCCTGCGGTTCTTCACCGGTATCGGTAAAGAACCCATAACCCATTTCTTCAGCCACTGCGACTTTGCCGTCTGCGCTGGCCGCTTGTGCCGGCTTGGCAGCATCTGTCGCTGGCTCGCTATCAAAGAAACCGTAGCCCAGGTCAGCTTCCGGTGCCGCCGCTGCGGGAGCAGCTTCTGCGGCTACCGCTGCAACATGTGCTGGTGCTGGTGCTTCTCCGCTTGCCACTTTAACCACCAGTGCATCCGGGTCTACAATAAAGGAACAGATAGAAATAATGTCGTCAGCGCTGGAGTCAGTTTTAACCAGCAACGCATGTTTCTCACCACACTTGTAAACAGCGACTTCGCCTAACAAGGCTAATTCATCTTTAAGATTATCCAAATCCTTTTCAGTCACTTCCGGCAGGCCGACATCGTAAACCTGAATGCCGCTCGCCTGCTCTTCAGCTGACGCAGTTAATGCGAGTGCTGGTGCAGGTACGCTTGCTTCGGCAGCAGCTGGCTCAGTCGCAGCGGGTGCCGCAGCCGGGGCTGGTGCTTCAGCAGCTTTGCCTTCAGAAAGTGCTTTTAAAGTTGCAGAGATTTCGTCCACTTGCGCGGCATCTACTTCAGACCCGTGGCGATGACCATCGAGTTGCATTTTGATCACGTCTTTGGCGGCCAGGAAAGCATCTACATGCTCCATGGTGAGTGCCATTTCCTGCTTGCGTATCTTGTCCAGCAAGTTTTCCAGGACATGGGTAATGCCCGCCATATCCATAAAGCCAAACGTGGCTGCACCACCCTTGATTGAGTGTGCTGCCCTGAAAATAGCGTTCAGCTCCTCAATGTCGGGAGACTCCACATCAATATTCAGCAGGAGACGTTCTGCCTCGGCGAGTAATTCCTCAGCCTCGTCAAAAAACACCTCATAAAACTGGCTCATATCCACTGTCATTATTTTCTCCAGTCCCTTAACGGGCGCTTAAGCACCAATTACTTTTTGTACGACTTCGATCAAACGTTTAGGATCAAAAGGTTTTACCAGCCAGCCATTGGCACCGGCGGCTTTGCCCTTTGCTTTCATTTCATCTGATGACTCGGTAGTCAGCATCAGGATTGGTACTCTTTGATAGGAAGCCAGGTTACGCAGATTGGTAATCAGCGTCAGGCCATCCATCACAGGCATGTTCTGGTCGGTCAATACCAGGTCAACGGTCTTTTCCTTGGCTCTGTTCAAGCCATCTTGTCCATCTACCGCCTGCACGACATCATAGCCAGCGGCTTTCAAACTGAACGCTACCATTTGACGCAAAGAACCTGAATCGTCTACTGTTAAAATTGTCTTCGCCATTTTCACTCGCCTTTTTCACTCAATATGTTAAACATGCTGTGATTTAGAATAAATCGATATCACCGGTCGCCAAATCCTGCTGATTTACTGACTTACGTAAATTGCCGGTGAGATGGGCGCTACCCTGATCAAAATTCTGGTTTAGTTGCATGATGAAATGTCTGATCTCTTCATGCTCGTTCTCCGCCGCCATCGGAAACTGGTGGCTGGATAACTCATCTAATAATGTTTTCAGGCCATTGACACGATTGATCGTACGTTGCAACAGCTGGTTGGTCATGTCCTGGAACTGCATGCCAGTCACAACCTTGTTCACTTCCTGCCCGATACTGTCCTGGTAAACCTGCAGCTGCTGCACCAGGTCAGATGGCAGCTTGCCAGTTTCAGCCAATGACTGGATGACGGCTTGCTGCTCCGTCAACTGGGCATAGACATTCATAAAACTGGCGCTCAGTTTTTCAATCGCTTCGTTCAGCAAAAAGGTTGTTTGTTGTAAATCGGTTTCGATTTCCAGCAAATGCCAGTTGCCGTTGCGAGAAACTGCAGCCAGTAATTCTCTTAACTCTTCGATGGGCAATGTTTTCATAGTGGTCCCTATCTTGCCTGATTCCCGTGTTTTTCAATCAAGAAATAAGCATCGTAAAAATCGCTTATTTCTTGGGCTCCTTGATCCAGCGTTTATTTCTTTTCTGTTTCTTTACTACTTATTTTGTGAGTCTTGTTGCGGACTGCTTTGTAATGCTTTCACCTGCGAAAGATCACTTTCGCTGGCTGAAATCTGTTCATTGTCTTTTAACAAATCTTCTTCGGTTTCTTTATTCATGATGATCAGGCTGATACGCCGGTTGATCGGGTTAAACGGATTTTCCTTATCCATCATGATCGCCGAGCCCAGGCCGACTACCCGCATCAGCTTGGTTTCATCCATGCCGCCGGAAATCAGTTCACGGCGCGAGGCATTCGCCCGGTCAGCCGATAACTCCCAGTTACTGTAGCCATGGTCGCCATTGGCATAGCCTGCCGCATCCGTGTGGCCGGACAAACTGATCTTGTTATCCACGCCATTCAGCGTTTTACCGATCTCGTGCAGAATCTGTTTGGCATAGGGTTGCAACTCCGCCTTGGCATTTTCGAACATGGGCCGGTTCTGCTCATCAATAATCTGTATGCGCAGCCCTTCACTGGTGATATCCAGTTTCAGCTGTGACTTGAATTGCTTTAAGGTCGGATTTTCTTCAATCGCCTGTTCGATCTTGGCTTTCAGCGATTCCAGCTTGATCTTCTCAGCCTTCTTTAATGCTTCTTTAACGTCTTCAATCTTGACTGTCTTTAGCTTGCCCGGATCACCATCCACCGGTTTTACCTGGCCCTGCTTTTTGGTGACGTCCCTGCCGCCGGTATTCTTGAGTGCCGAATCACTTTGCCCTACCGAAGGGCCCATCAATACCATGTGCAATGGCGTCTGAAAGTATTCTGAAATACCTTCTTTTTGTGCTTTGGAAGTAGAACCCAGCAGCCACATCAACAGGAAAAACGCCATCATGGCGGTTACGAAGTCAGCGTAAGCAATCTTCCAGGCGCCGCCATGGTGACCACCGCTGACCTTTTTAATTTTTTTAACGATAATCGGGGCGATATGATCTTCAGCCATGATGCTCTCCAGTACCTATATGCGCGATTATTTGGACTTGGCCTGTTTCACGTGTTCCTCAAGCTCGGTAAAGCCTGGGCGTTCGGTGGAGTACAAGACTTTACGGCCAAATTCAACAGCAATTGGCGGTGCATAGCCATTCAGGCTGGCGAGCAATACGACTTTCACGGTTTGAAAGCTCTTGGTGGATTCTTCCAGCTTTTGCTCCAGCAAGCCTGACAACGGGCCTACGAAACCATAAGCCAGCAAAATACCCAGGAAGGTACCTACCAGGGCATGTGCAATCAGAATGCCCAGCTCGGCTGGCGGCAATGCCACGTTTTCCATGGTATGCACCACGCCCATCACGGCAGCCACGATACCGAACGCTGGCAAGCCATCGCCCAGTTTGGCGATACAATGGGCCGGCACATGGCCTTCCATATGATGCGTTTCAATTTCGTTATCCATCAGGTTTTCTACCTGGAAGGCATCCATATTGCCGGACACCATCAACCGCAGGTAGTCAGTGATAAATTCGACCAGGTGGTGGTCATGCAGGATGGTTGGATATTTGCTGAACAAAGCGCTTGATTCAGGATCTTCGATATCCTTTTCAATCGCCATCAGGCCATCCTTGCGGATCTTGGTCAGGATCTCGAACAGCAGCGCCAGCAGATCCATATACAGCTGCTTGGAGTATTTGGAGCCTTTAAACAGGGTCGGCAACGCTTTGGTGGTGGCCTTGATGGCTTTACTGTCGTTACCGACAATAAATGCACCGAACGCGCCACCGAAAATCATCATGACTTCCAGCGGTTGCCACAGCGCGCCCAAATGGCCGCCTGCGAGCGCATAGCCCCCGAAAACCATCCCGCACACAACTACATAGCCGATTAAAACGAACATGCCCTACTCCACTTTTCGCATTGAATACCTACAGCATAGCAATCGCCAGCCAGTTTCAATGTTTCAAATAAAAGGGATTTAGCAGGTTAATTAGTGATCGTGCCGTTGCGGCAATAAACTGGGGATGGTAAACCGGAGTGCTGAAATGGCTGATAGCCATTAGGTAAAATAGGAATTAAAACAGAGGGTTATAGAAAGCTTAAGCCTGCTACAAGGTATATACGTAAAGTGCCGGAGAGCTAGTGGATGGATAGATAATCCGCCCTGCAGTGACGTCAGGCACAGGAAACTCGGAGCTGACAAACAGGCTGCCCGGACGCATTTCTTCACTCACTTTTTGCCATACATCCGGCATCACCGCAGGTGACAGGTAAGCAAAAACCACATCCAGCTGGGCAAAGTCACTCTGGCGATAATCGCCTAACTTGAATTGGGTACGGCTACGGGAAAACAGTGACCGCATTTTGCTCACCAGCCACGGCAGTGGCGCGATTTCGATACCGTCTATCTGGTCTTGCGTGCGTTGCCTGGATAAAAATAATGAGACATCCCCAAGCCCGCTGCCGATATCCAATACGCGCAAAGACTGCTCTCCGGCGTGTTTTTCCAGGATTTGATGCATCGCACGCCAGGTGGCCGGAAATGAAGGATAAAAAGGGACGCGGGTATTGTGCACTGACCAGTAAAGCGTCAGGGTCACTACAAAACCGGCGAGGTAAACCATGGCTGGCAAGGCAACCTGCTGCATGCCTATCACGGCTACGGGAAAAATAACATGGATCCAGCGCCACCAGACCGGCATACGCGCGGCGGTGGCCATGGCACTGACTAGAAATGCATGGGGAATTAACCAGAACCAGACCGAATCCAGCTTTAGTCCTGTGCTACGTAATTCGAAAGCGAATACGCTGTTGATTACGCCTGGTGCAATGCCCGCAATCAACAACAGACTCAAACATTGAATCAGCAATGCCTGGCACCATAACTTCTGTGGCCAACACTTTTGGGACAGGGAACGCTGTGCAACCACTTGCTGCAACGCCCCTGCCGAAAGTTTAATAGAACGCATGCTGTGTCTTTCTATAAATACCAGGTTGCACTAATCAACCTGACAATTACTATTCACTCATTTGTTGACTACTGATCACCTTAAGCTGTCATTCAGCCTAAGTCAGTTCTAACTTCAAATTGAGTGAAGCTTTTTACCTTTAAGCACTCATTGAAACCAGTTTGTAGCTGAGTTCTTTCGCTTTTTTGGTTTTACCGGCACGTGAAGGAACGTGGCACAGGTTGCAAACATAGTTCTGGTTCAGATCGTAGCTGTTAACGATGTATTGACCGCCGCAGCAATGACAGACTTTAGTAGTCAGCATTTTGCTTTCGATAAAGCGAACCAGGGTCCAGGCACGAGTCAGAGACAGGATTGGCTCTTCGGCTTGCACTGCGTCCGGGCTTTGTACTTGCTGGATATACAGTGTGTAGGCTTTGATAATGGCGTGTATGCCTTCAACCCCTGCGTAATCCACCATGAAACGATAGATGTTATAGAAAATCGAGGAGTGAATATTTGGCTGCCAGGTCAGGAACCAGTCGGTCGAGAATGGCAACATGCCTTTTGGTGGGGAAACACCTTTCATCTCTTTGTAGAGCTTGATCAAACGCTCACGGGATAAAGTGGTTTGTGATTCCAGCAATTGCAACCGTGCGCCCAACTCAATCATTTGCATGGCCAATTTAATTTGTTCTGCTTCGTTAACTACACTCTTCTTTTGCATGATAAACCCTCTTTTCTATTCTTTAATCGTCAGATGGGAGTTACAACTTATACGGTAGATTCTGCTGCTTGGGCGGACATCAATACCGCTGTGTGCAAGTGTGCTTGTGCAGGATCTTTTGTGTAGCTGGTCAGCATGCCTAAAATTTCGCTGTCATCAAAACGGAAGCGGGTTAGCAGCATGTTTGTGTTACACAATTTCAGGAGTTGCAGGTTGGTCAGGTTTTCCAGCAGGTCAGCAATTTCCTTGTTGATACCCAGGCGGAAAATTGCAGTGGCTTTGTCAGCGCGGATCAGTTGTTGTGCCAGCATCAGGTAGTTCAGATTGGCATCTTTGATTTCAGCGAGTAAATCGTTTTGCATGACATTCATGATCTTTTCTCCATTTATTTGCGGTTCAATTTAAGTACGCATTTGCGTTAGGCGTACTTTGCGCGCATTCATGGATGCCAACAATCAGGGTTTGTCGGTTAATTTTGTAAGACGGACGAAAACAGCCATGTAGGTGTTTGTCTTACAAAACCCGGCATGGCAGTACACATAACCATAAAAAACAGTTGGTTACGATATCTATTTAATGTTTAACTAGAATAAATACAGGTCTATTTTCTCAGGGTTGATCTTCTTTCAATTCAAAAAATAATTAAAGTTTTCCCGTTGTATTCCGATAACAGATGGTTTTCTCTCAGAAAACATCATCCGGTTAATCTCACGGGCACTTTTTGTCATAACTCGTTTACGGCAGCCTTAAATAAAACTTTAGGGTTTTCTTTAAAAATAATTCATTTATTTTTTAAGTAATTGATTTTATTATTAAAATAAATTTAATCTTTGCACTTGTTAACAATATTGACTTCATAACTATTAGATTGGGGTCAATAAGTCCCTTTATTCCAACTATAAAAAAGCGATCCACTGCTGAATAATCACTCATGTATTAACGGAACACATGTTGTGTTTCTGAAGACCAGATTGAAAAGTGAGTTATGGCAGCTGATGACAGCGATATGGAGAAAACCGAGGACGCGTCCCCCAAGCGATTGGAAAAGGCACGCGAAGACGGCGATATTCCCCGCTCTCGTGAGTTGGCAGCTTGTGCAGTATTGTTTACCAGCGGTATGGCGATCATGATGCTCAGCCATCCAATGGGTGAAGCACTGAAAGATGTATTAAGACAAGGCTTGCGTTTTGACCGGGCCATGGCATTCGAACCGGAATTGCTGATCACACATATGCTTAAAGTGATTGAACAGGTGATGTGGGCATTCCTGCCGCTGGCAGTGATTATGGTGGCCATCGCGGTTGCCTCCCCTATCCTGGTAGGCGGCTGGGTGATGTCACAGAAATCATTGATGCCTAACTTCGGCAAACTGAATCCTATGAAAGGGATCAGCAACCTGTTCTCGAAAAACTCGGCAGTTGAACTGGTGAAGTCGATTGCCAAAACGATATTGGTGGCTTCAGTAGGTTACGCCATCGTGAAAAAAGATTTGCAACCTATGCTTGGCTTATCCGGTATGCCGCTGGAATCCGGTATCAGTGCAGTGGGCGATTATATGTTGACCGGTTTCCTGACCATTGCTTCAGCCCTGGTGCTGATCGCGGTGATTGATGTGCCTTACCAGCTTTATCAATACGCACAAAAGCACAAGATGACCAAACAGGAACTGAAAGACGAAGCTAAAGAGTCTGAAGGCAACCCGGAAATGAAAGGCCGTATCCGCCAGCAACAACGTGAAATGGCCCGCAGAAGAATGATGAGCAACATTCCGACTGCCGACGTGATCATTACCAACCCTACCCACTATGCGGTAGCGGTGCGTTACAAAGAAGGTGAAACCGGCGCCCCTATCGTGGTTGCCAAAGGTGTAGACACCATCGCACAAAAGATTAAAGAGATTGCAGCTGAACATCAGGTAATGACACTGGAATCTCCAAAGCTGGCACGTGCTTTATATGCACATACAGAGCTTGAGCATGAAATCCCGCAAGCCTTGTATTCGGCAGTGGCAGAGATTCTGGCTTATGTATTCCAGCTGCGTGTGTTCAAGCAGCACGGTGGTGTACGACCGGTCATGCCAGGCAATGTGCCGGTGCCGGACGCGCTGGATCCACATGCACTGGTGGCTACGCCACCTACTGCAACAGATATTGAATAGTTAAAGCAAGGTTTAAGGAGCTTATAGATGAACAACTGGCAACAATGGATGGGAAAACTGGACGGTCGCTCTATGGCCGCACCATTCATTATTGTATTGCTGCTGGCCATGATGATCCTGCCGTTACCGGCCATCATGCTGGATGTGTTCTTCACTTTTAATATTGCGCTGTCTATCCTGGTGCTTATGGTTGGCCTGCAAACCAAAAAGGCATTGGACTTTATCGCCTTCCCTACCGTTTTGCTGATGACCACCATGCTGCGCCTGGCATTGAACGTTGCGTCTACCCGCGTGGTCTTAACTGAAGGTCATGCCGGCCCGGATGCTGCCGGTAAAGTGATTGAGGCTTTCGGCCACTTCCTGATTGGCGGTAACTACGCTGTCGGTATCGTGGTGTTCGTGATCCTGACCATTATCAACTTTACGGTGATCACCAAAGGTGCTGGCCGTATTGCTGAGGTTGGCGCACGTTTTACGTTAGATGCGATGCCTGGCAAACAAATGGCGATTGACGCTGATTTGAATGCAGGCCTGATCGCCGAAGAGGAAGCACGCCGCCGCCGTAAGGAAGTCAGCCAGGAATCAGAATTCTACGGCGCAATGGACGGTGCCAGTAAATATGTACGTGGTGATGCGGTTGCCGGTATTCTGGTGATCATCATCAACATCGTTGGCGGTTTGATCGTGGGCATGGTGCAACATGACCTGACCTTTGGCGATGCAGTTAAAAACTACACCCTGCTGGCGATTGGTGATGGCCTGGTGGCACAGATTCCTTCACTGGTCATCTCCATCGCGGCCGGTGTGGTCGTTTCACGCGTAGCTAACAACGAAGACATCGGTGGTCAATTGATCACCCAGCTGTTTGAAAACCCACGCGTATTAAGCGTGACTGCCGGCATCATCGGCGGTATTGGCCTTATCCCTGGTATGCCGCACCTGGCTTTCCTGGCATTAGGCGGTATGTTGGGTGGTTTGGCTTATTCCTTAAAGAAAAAGCAGGAAAAGGCTGCATTACAAGCGGTATTGGAACCACAACCGGAAGATAAACTGGCGCCAGCAAGCGAAGCCGAAGAAGCGACCTGGAACGATGTATTGCCAGTAGACACGGTAGGTTTGGAGGTGGGCTACCGCCTGATTCCACTGGTGGATAAGGCACAAGGCGGCGAGCTGCTAAAACGTATTAAAGGTATCCGCAAGAAATTCGCGCAGGAAATCGGCTTTCTGGCACCGACTGTGCATATCCGCGATAACCTGACTTTGAAACCGAATGCGTATCGCATCACCATGAAAGGTGTAGAGATGGCGAGTGGTGAATCAAACTTTAACCAGATGCTGGCGATTGACCCAGGCGCCGTGACCGGCGAGCTGGATGGCGCAAAAACCACAGACCCTGCATTCGGCCTGCCAGCAGTATGGATCGAATCCGACCGTAAAGAATATGCACAAAGCCTGGGCTACACTGTCGTTGATGCAGGCACTGTGATTGCTACCCACTTGAACCATATCATTTCACTGAACGCCGGTGAGCTGCTGGGCCGCCAGGAAGTGCAGCAATTGCTGGATCACCTGGGTAAAGAATCCAGCAAGCTTATTGAAGAGATCGTACCCAAACTGATTACGCTTTCTTCATTGCAAAAAGTATTGCAGAACCTGCTTAACGAAGGCGTGCATATCCGCGATATGCGTACTATCCTGGAAACATTGGCTGACCATGCACAATACAGCCAGGACGCTAACGACCTGACTGCCATGGTGCGCGTCAAGCTGGGCCGTGCCATCGTACAGGACCTGTTCCCATACAGCGATGAAGTGACGGCCATGACCCTGGACGGCCAGCTGGAGCGTTTGCTGCTGCAAGCATTACAAAACAATCAATCTGCACAAAATGTGATTGAACCTGGCATTGCCGAAAAACTGTCCCAACAGACAGAGATGGCGGCCAGACAACAAGAGCAAATGGGGCTGACACCGGTATTGCTGGTAGCTGCCCCGCTACGCCAGGCTTTATCAAGATTTTTAAGAAGGACGGTCCCGCATCTCAGAGTGCTTTCGCACGACGAGTTGCCAGACAACAAATCCATTCGAGTGACCAGTTTAATCGGAGCGCAATAACATGAATATCAGAAGATTTTTCGGCAAGAATGCACGTGAAGCATTGGCTCAAGTCAAGCAAGCCCTGGGTGAAGACGCCATTATCGTGGCCAACCGCAGCGTCAATGGCGGCACCGAGATCATGGCGATGCTTGAAACTGATATCGACAGCTCCGGTAGCAAGCAGTTACCCGAGTCTAACCATGATGCCCGCAGCCTGCTCGACTTTGTCAACGGCAAAGAACCGGCGCCAGTGCAACGCATGATGGCACCGCAACCAGCTGCCGCGCCTGCTCCGGCGCCAGCAGCGGTTGAAGAAGCTGCATTAAACGATCACGCGATCATGGATATGTTCAAGCAGCACAGCGAACAGCAAGAGCAGGCCTACCAGGTAGCTACGCAAACGCTGGAAGAAAAAATGCAGGGCATGATGCAGGAAATGCGTCATATGCGCAGCAACTTTGAAACCCAGATGAGCGCCATGACCTGGCAGCATCACCTGCAACATAGCCCGGCCAAATCAAAAGTATTGAGCACCCTGCTTTCAGCCAGCTTCAGTGCTGCGCTGTCACGCCAAATCGCAGAAAAAATGCCGCAACATATTGATGTGCAGAAAGCACCAATGTGGGCTAAAGAAGTCATCAGCCGTAACCTGCATACGCTGGATGATGAAGATGCATTGCTGGACCGTGGCGGTGTTTACGCCCTGGTTGGCCCGACTGGTGTTGGCAAAACCACCACCACTGCCAAACTGGCCGCCCGTTATGTGATGAAACACGGTACCCAGAACCTGGGTCTGATCACCACCGACAGCTACCGTATTGGCGGCTACGAACAATTACGTATCTATGGCAAGATTTTGGGCGTGATGGTACATGCGGTGAAAGATGAAGAAGACCTGAAAATCGCATTGAACGAGTTAAAAGGCAAACACATGATCCTGATTGATACCGTAGGTGTCAGTCAGCGTGACCAGGCCGTGACCGAGCAGTTATCCATGCTGAGCCGTGCTGAAACACCGATCCAGAAATTACTGTGCCTGAATGCGACTTCTACCGGCGAGACCCTGACCGATGTGATGCGCAGCTACAAAAAACATGATATTGCCGGTTGTATCGTTACCAAACTGGATGAAGCGGCAGCAATTGGCAATGTGCTGGATGTTCTGATCCGCGAACGTATGCGCCTGTTCTACACCACCAGCGGCCAACGTGTACCGGAAGATATTGAAGTGGCAAACAAGCATGCCCTGGTAGAACGGGTGTTAACGCCACACCAGGCCAGCCTGCCATACCAATACCTGGATGAAGAATTACCACTGGTGATCTCAAGCATGATGCAAGCACAGGGAGAGCAGCAACATGTTTAACTACCATGACCAGGCTGATGGATTGCGCCGCATCATGGCCCGCTCATCCGCACGCATTATCAGCGTCATGGCTGCGAATGGCCAGCCTGCTGAAACCTGGCTTAGCCAATTGGCGGCCAGCATGGTCAGCCCTGACCAACGCCTGTTGCTGATCCAGGCCAACCAGCGCCCGATGACAAAACATACCTTGCATGCAGTAGCTATGCGTCAAAGCATACTGAGCCGCGCAGTGGTCAAGCATCCGCAAGGTTACGATCTGGCGACGCTGGCTGAAACTAACACATTAACCTCGCCTTTATCCGGCGATTTGAAAACACAGCTCAACGGTATAGTGAGTCAACTTGCGTATGACTATGACACCGTGATGATAGAAGCATTATTGGACCCCATTGAGCAAACCCTGATGTTGCCCGTCATGGCACAACATACATTGGTGTTGCAGATGGGGCGCAATGAAGCAGCTATCAAATCGGCCTATACGACCATCAAGCGCTTGTGCCAGCAGCATGGGCAATTGCCATTAAGTGTAGTGGTGACGGATTCAACGCATGAGCAAGGCCAGCAATACTTTATGCGCCTTAACCAGGTCTGCCAGCAGTTCCTGGGAATCTCCCTGAGTTTTCTGGGCGCTATTCCTGAACAAAAAATGGTACAAAAAGCAGAAAATACCCAAGCCCATGGCTTGAAAAACCGTCATGGCCTTGAGCCATCTCCGGCAACGCAGTCTGCATTGGCATTCAAGGCCATTGCCAGAAGCCTGGGGCAACGTGTGAGCACGTCGTCGCTGGCTGCTGCCTAGAGTAAAAGGGATAACATGTATACCGCTAAAGGCAAAACTAATAATACTGACCAGATGCTAAAGCAGCATAGCGGCCTGGTTAAAAAAATGGCATACCAGCTGAAATCGAAATTGCCCTCCTGCGTGGAAGTTGATGACCTGGTGCAGGCCGGGATGATAGGCCTGATGGATGCCATCCAGCGATATGAAGATACGCATGGTGCGCAATTTGAAACCTATGCCTCACAACGTGTGCGTGGCGCCATGCTGGATGAGTTACGTGGCGCTGACTGGTTGCCGCGCGGTATCCGCAAAAACATGCGCGATATCGAGGTTGCCGTGCAACAGCTTGAACAGAAACTTGGCCGCCCGCCTACCGAATCCGAAATTGCCAAGCACATGAACTTCAGTCTCGAAGATTACTATGATGTATTGAGCGACTGTCAGGGTCACCAGCTGATTTATTATGAAGATTTTCATGATGACGATGGCGGTGGCGAGCACTTCCTCGACCGTTTTGTCGATGATGACAGCAATGACCCGGTTAAATCCTTGCTGGAAAGCGATTTCCGTGAGGCATTGATTGATTCAATCGATAATTTGCCGGATCGCGAAAAAATACTGATGGGTCTTTACTACGAACAGGAACTGAACCTGAAAGAGATAGGCGCCATCATGAACGTGTCAGAATCACGCGTCTGCCAGCTGCATAGCCAGGCCGTGGCCCGCTTGCGTGCGTCCATGCGCGACAAGTCCTGGACCGGAGTTTCTTAATGGATTGGGGTAGCCTGGCAGGCCTGATTATCGCCCTCGCCGGCCTGGTGCTGGGTCAAACCCTTGAAGGTGGACACTTAAAATCGCTGATGCAACCGGCCGCGTTTGTGGTGGTCATGCTAGGCACCGTCGGCGCAGTGTTGCTGCAAACCGAACTGAAATCATTTATCAGAGGCCTGCGCATGTTGCGCTGGGTTTTCGTACATCCTGAAGACGACCGTCACAAACTGGCACAACGCATTAACCAGTGGAGTTTGCAGGCGCGTAAAGAAAGTGTTTTATCCCTGGAAAGCCAGATCAAGCGCGAGCAGGACCCTTTCGTACGCAAAGGCTTGCAGTTGCTGGTAGACGGCACACCAGCAGACCGTATCCGCGAAGTGTGCGCGATTGATATGTATTACTTTGAAGTGCAAGAACGCGATGCCGCAAAAATCTGGTCAGCTGCCGGTGGTTATGCCCCGACAGTAGGCATTCTGGGTGCGGTGCTTGGGCTGATCCATGTCATGGAAAACCTCTCGGACCCGGCCAAAATCGGTAGCGGCATTGCCGTGGCTTTTGTGGCGACCATCTACGGTGTCGCATTAGCCAACCTGGTGTTCCTCCCGATTGCCAATAAACTGAAGGGGCATATCCAGCATGAGATTTCACGTCGTGAAATGCTGCTGAATGCCTGGGTTTCTATTGCCAGGGGCGATAACCCTAAACTGGTCAGCGAACGCCTGGAAGCCTATCTGCGCCTGCGGGAGTCTTAATGTACAGGCGTAAGATTGTCGATGACGATGATGAAAGCCACGACCGGTGGCTGATTTCCTATGCGGATTTCATCACCCTGCTCTTCGCTTTTTTTGTGGTGATGTATGCCACATCGACCATTAACCTGAACAAATACCAGACGCTGTCCAATTCGGTAGTGACTGCGTTTCAGGGTAAGCCTGGCGGGTCATCGCAGGATACTGAAAACCCTTCCTCCCTGCAAAACCAGAGTTCAATCAAAAAACCGTTGCCGCTCAGTTATTTGTACCAGGAGAAAAAGCAGCGCGACCTGGAAAAGATGCGTGCCATTGGTCAACAGTTGGCTAACGTGCTGTCGGTATGGATAGAACAGAAAGCCATCACCGTGCAACAAGGCGAGTTCGGAGTGGATATTGCCATCCAGAATAAGTTGCTGTTCAAGGCCGACCAATCCACGATGTCTGACGAAGGCCCGTATGTGATTAAACTGGTGAGCGAAGCGTTGAAAAACGAATATCGCACCATACAGGTCGAAGGCCACATAGACCACCATGCTTTTACTGATGATGCGAATCCTGAGGCTAAACGCTGGGAAATCACCGCGACACAAGCTGCACGCGTGGCAGGTATATTGGGCACACGAGGGGTAATCAGCAAGCGTCTTTCCGCGATTGGCCTGGCCGATACCAAGCCTGCTTCCAGCAGCGAGAATGACCTGGCGCAGACTATCAATAACCGTATTATCATCCGCGTGCTGACTGCTGAAAGTAATGCGCAGCAAGCTGCGAACAATACCAATACGACGCAGCGGGAAATTTTACCAAAGGCGGCTGAACCTGTTCAGGCAGCTGAAGAGGCTATCAAATCACCAGCCGGTGAAGCGCCTGCTGTCGTTTCAACCAACCCATAAGCCAATATACTGGTATCAATAATCAAACCAGCGCCTGCTCAAGACAGGCGTCAAACTGTGCTATCGGCATTGGTTTGCCAAACAGATAGCCCTGGTAGCGACGGCAACCATTATTCAGTAATAACTCCATCTGTTCAGACGTCTCCACCCCTTCTGCAATTACGCTCAGGTACATGCTTTGCGCCATGGCAATAATCGTACGCACAATGGTGCGGTCATGGCTATCAGTGACGATATCATTGACAAACGAGCGGTCAATTTTGAGCTGGTATAAAGGTAATTTCTTGAGATATTGCAGCGAAGAATAGCCGGTCCCAAAGTCATCCAGTGAAAACTGGATGCCCAGGCGGCTGAGTTCGCTCATGATGCTGACGGCGTCATCCACATTTTCGAGCAACAGGCTTTCAGTCAGTTCAAGCCGCAATACATTCGGGTTAATCTGGTGTTTCTGGATGCAGGCTTTGACCATGGCAATGAAGTTGGCTTGCCTGAACTGCCTGGCGCTGATATTCACCGACAAACTGAGGTCACTGGTTTTACGGTCCTGTTGCCATTGTGCGATCTGCGCGCAGGCCTGGTCCAGCACCCACATGCCAATATCGACGATCAACCCGCTGGATTCCGCCACCGGGATAAACTGCAATGGTGAAATAAAACCGCGCTCGGGATGCTGCCAGCGCAATAAAGCCTCGGCACCAAACGGCCGGCCGGTATGATCAACCTGCACCTGGTAATGCAAAGCCAGCTGCTGTTGCTCGATTGCCTGGCGTAATTCGGTTTCAAGCATGATCTGGGTAGCAATCTCCGTCTGCATGCCTGGCTCATATACGCATGCCGTGTTGCGCCCTGCCTGTTTGGCCCTGTGCATGGCAATATCAACGGCTTTTACATAATCGGTTTCGCGAGCATCAGCACTGGTAAAACTGGATAGGCCCATGCTGGCGCTTATCTGCAGCTTATGGTTGGCGACTTTAAATACCCGTTCAAATACTTTTTGCAGTTTGCGTTGCAAGGCCCACACCTGTTGCAGCGCTTTGTCGCCTTCGCCGGACAACCCGGAGAGCAATATCAGGAACTCATCGCCACCCATGCAGGCCAGAAAATGCGGCGAGGCTACCTTTTGTAAACGCTCTGCCACTTGCAGTAACAAGTTGCTGCCTAAAGTATGCCCATGCGCTTCGTTTATCCACTTGAAGTGATCGAGATCGATATAAATCAATCCCCAGTGATGATTGGTTTCTGCTTGCGACTGCAAATGCTGTAGCACTTCATAAGCTTTGCGGCGGTTAGGCAGGCCGGTCACTGGCTCCAGGTATGCCAGTGACTCGATCGTGTCTTGCGACAGGTGCCTGTCGACCACGATACTGACTAACTTGGCCGCCTGTTCAATCATGGATTGCTCATTATGGGTAGGCGTCTGCGGCTGGCGGTAGTAAATGGCAAACGCACCCAGCACATCACCGTCCGCAGTCAATAAAGGCTGGGCCCAACCTGCGCGTATGCCTGAAGCCCTGGCCGCGTCGCGGTGATTGATCCAGTTGGCATGCGTCATCACATCTTCCACAATCACGCGTTGCTTAAGCGCAATCGCAGTTGCCAGCGACCCTTTGTCTGTCTCAAGTTGCAGCTGGCACAAGGTTTCCAGCATGGCTTTAGGCAAGGTCGGTGCAATCACCGTTTGTACCAGTTTGCCCAGGTTTTGCGTGAGGACGATGGCGCAATACATATCTGCATGCATGGATTCAATATCGCGGGCGATGGTTTCTAGCACACGGGTAGCATCCTGCTCTTTCAGCACCAGTTCCAGCATGGCAAACTGGAAACGCTCATAAGCAATTGCGCGCAATCTCTCCTGCTGAAATTCCTGTGCAGACTGGCGTTCCTGCGTGATTTCTCGTACCAGTAGCAGATAGTGTTGCTTGCCTGCATTATCCGAAAAATCGTGAAGGGTGATCTCAAGCCAGCGCGTGTATAACTCATGTAAAGGCAGTTGCAAAGTACGTTGGGGTACTCCTGGCAAAGGCTGCGAAAGTAATCCTTTTAACGGCCCGTGTGTGACAACCGGCAAATATCCCCATACCGAGGTAACCGGTGGTTCTGCATGTTCAGGCGAACTGAGTTTGGCCTGATTTAGAAATAATAAGGTGTCGCATCTTCCCTGCTGGTCGATTTCTGCAGCCAGACCAAACCCGGAAGCGTCGCCTGAAGAATCAATATTGCACCGCCAGCCCTCAAAAGTGCTGGCGAGTGTATGACCTGCCAGACCGGATACGCTGGGCTCAAGAGTTACTGTTGACATTCCATACCTTCATCACCGCAGTGTAATTGCAACTGCCGACAACGAAGCGATGATTGCTTGCCGGTTGTTCAAATGACACACCCCTGAAAATCATTAGCGAGAGTCAAACTTTATTGATTGCTCTCTTTTTTCTAATGTATTAGTTATTGTGAGTAAGCAAAGACCGCAATGGTCTGTGATGCTGGTCACAAAAATCATCCTACAAATCAAGTGTAGCGCCGATAGGCGGTTGTTCACAGCAGATTTACACAAGTAAACCAGTGCTCAGGGGAGGTAATAAAATTATTTAGAGGATTTAGCCCACCGGGCTGATATGAGGGCTGCAAATACGGTACTGTAAATCACCGGTTCAGTGACATCTTTTTTGACCAGCCACCAGTAATGCAATAAAGCCAGTATCCCGATGACGTAAACCAGTTTGTGCAAGCGCTTCCATCGCTGTTTGAGCGCACTCATCGCACGCTGGTTAGAAGTAGCGGCCAAAGGTAAAGTCAGCAGGAAAGCAGATGCACCAATTAGCACATACGGATGCTTGATAATGTCTTTTGCAATATCCGCCCAGTCAAAACTGTAATCCAGCCACAGGTAAGTCAATACATGCAAGCAGGCATAGGCAAACATCCACAAGCCAAGCAGGCGGCGCACGGCGATCAGCCAGGCTTGTTGTGTCCATTGCCTGAGTGGCGTAATACTTAAAGAGAGCAGTAAAAACACCAGTGCCCAGGTGCCAGTGGAGCGCTCGACGAATTCAACCGGGTTAGCGCCCAGATCATCGGTCATTCCCAGCATCAGCAAACGCAACAGTGGCAGGCTAGCGCCTAGCCAGATCAGGATTTTCAAGGCACGGATCCTGGCAACAGGGCTTTTAGGTATTAAAGATGTTAGTGCGTTCATGCAAGATTGAATGGCGGTCAGGGCTGGATAAAAATACTAGCTGGTTAGCTATCAGATCCTAGAAATTCTTTTTTAAATCCATACCCGCATACAGTTGCCCTACTTCATCGTAACCATTAAACATCCTGGTTTTAATCCGTCCTGCAAATAAGCCTGCACCAATGCGCTTTTCTGAGGACTGTGTCCAGCGGGGATGATCGACTTGTGGATTCACATTGGCATAAAAACCATATTCCCGCGGACCTGCTTTTACCCAGGTGGTCGTTGGCATCTTCTCAACAAAGCGGATAGTTGTAATCGCTTTGGCACCTTTAAACCCATATTTCCATGGCACCACCAGGCGCACAGGCGCGCCATTCTGGTTAGGCAGCACTTTGCCATACAAACCTACTGCCAGTAAAGTTAACGGCTGCATGGCTTCATCCATGCGCAGCCCTTCAACATATGGCCAGTCAAGTATGGGCATGCGTGCACCAGGCATATGACGCGGATCATTGTAAGAAACGAACTCCAGGTATTTGGCATTACCTGTGGGTTGCACCCAATCAATCAGCGCTTTCAATGGCAAGCCTATCCACGGAATCACCATAGACCACCCCTCAACACAGCGCATACGGTAAATACGCTCCTCTAGAGGCGCCAGTGCGAGTAACTGCTCAATACTGATTGTTTTAGCCTGCTTGACTGCACCTTCTATCTTGATTGTCCACGGTGTAGGTTTAAATAATACAGCCTCGCGCGCAGGGTCTTCTTTACCGGTGCCGAATTCATAGTAATTGTTGTAACTGGTGACATCCTCATAGCTGGTCAGCTTCTCGTCTCTGCCATAGGCCGTTTTCCTGGCATCCAGGGATCCTGTTGCTGCATTTGCATAAGCTGGCAACAACAGGCTGGTAGTTAAAGCGCCAGCAGCCTTCAGCACCGTGCGGCGCTGTTCGAATACTTCAAACGGTGTGATTTCGGAAGGCTGTATGTCACTGGGATTACGACGGTTATTGTCCAACAACATACTTGCTCCTTAAATCTAACAAACGTTAATGCATGAGTCAGGTTGGACAGAGTAGGTTGATAAAGAATTCATAATAGGAATCTTAAAATCAAATCCGCCCAACTCAACGAAATACAGTTAAAACAAAGGGCTAAAGTCCTGAGACATTTAGCCCTTTTAGCATTACTTGAATCATTAACCGCGCTGTTTGGACTTTCTAATTACAACGCCTGCCATCAAACCCAACCCCGCCAGCAACATGGCGTAGGAGCCTGGCTCTGGTACAGCAGCTAGCCCTGTCACGCCATTAAATGTACCGTTCAATGTCGTTAAGTATGTGGCTGTGCCGGTTGCCAGGTTGATAGAAAACAATTGGGAATTCAAGGTGCCGTCATCCAGGTTAAACAATGCGTATGCTTTACCGTTACCCAGAATATCAAAACCGTTGGCAGATAAAGGATCTATGTTTAATGCACCTACTGTTTGAATACCACCATTGGTACCAGGGCTGTTGAAACCGGTATTCAGGAAATGCAGGCTGTTACTGCTGGTGTTGATGTAATACAAATCGGTAGTATCACCAGCGCCTGGACTCACACCAGGATTAGAATTTGTATAGGCCACTGCAGTGTAGCCACTACCGATGTTGTTTGCTGTATTGCCTACAACGCCAGTATCAGCATTTACTGCATAATTATTGCCTGCGCCAGTCACGACACGTAGTGAAGCATTGCCAGCAAAATCCGCTGAAGGATTAAAGTCTACGCCTACAGCCTGGCCGGTTAATGAAGCACCACTCAAACTGGTTTTTAAAGTGGCTGCACCAGTCGTTGTATTGAATGTATAAATATTATTGGCTGAAGTCACCCCATAAATCAAACCGTCTGTTGGCCTGAGATCAACGCCAAGCAAATTTTCACCTGCAGCCAGGCCGGTGACGTTGATATAGGAAACAGCGCCAAGATTCAGCGTATCAATGACTGCCAGCTGATTAGTATTACTAAAGGTGTATAAGGTATCAGCGTTTGCCTGCAAAGCGCCGGCCAGCATGACGGAAGCAAGTACTGCCTTGTGCATAAAGCGTAAATTCATAGTCTAACCTCTCTCAAAAATTATTTTATATATGTAAATTCTTTACACCGATAAACTATATCACGATAAATAAACCCATGTTTGATTTTTAATACCTGCGACTTTTCAATGAAAAATATTAAGAATCAAGGCCTTACTACAGTGGATAGCCTTGCATCACGGCGTTTATTCAAATTTAATTTAGGACAAATTTGTAAGACGAGCGAAAACCTGAACGGCTTCACTCTAACAATGTTGACATGCCAGATCGCCCAGTAGTTCTTTTGATTGTGTAAAGGATTATTAAGGTTTGGCCGTACGCGCTTTTTCTAGCATGGCAGTTAATTCCGGATCTTTGATTTTCTGGCTGATATTTTCTGCTTGTGCCAGCAATCGCTCGGCAGCCACACCTTCATTTTGCAAACGTTTGGCTTCTGCCCACTCGATGGCTGTTTTGGCTTCATAAAAACTGCCGCCATTCTCTTGCGCGTACGCCATCAGGCGCTGATAGGTTTTATCTGCGCTCACAAAGTCTTTTTTTGCGACAAACAACCTGGCCAATACAAGACTTGCTTCTGCATATTGTTGAGGCTCGGCAGATTTTTGCAACATCATCACCCCTTTTAACTGGTACTCAATCGCCGGATCCAGTTGTTGCATGCGTTCATAGGTAAGTGCTTCGTGTACATAGCTGTCGGCCCGCTCATCATCATTCAATGCCAGTTTTTCACCTGCCTGAAATGCTTGCAAAGATTCGCCGTACTGACCATTCTCAAACAAGGCTTCGCCTATCAGATTATGCGCAATCCTTACGTAACGCCGCATATTATGCTGCTCGCTTAATTTAAGGGCTTGCTGGTAGCTTTCCAGCGCAGCCGGGGTATTCTTTGATTCCTGCTGCACGTTGCCCAGCAACATATAGGCTGAAATCAAGTCCAGACCTTGCGGCTTGAGTGCGATCGCTTTTTTAAAACTTTGTTCTGCATCGCCAGTTTTATTTAAAGCAGATTGCGCGCGTCCTTTGCATAACCAGAACTCGGCTTGTGCGGGATGTTTTTCAGCAATATTGACGGCTTGGGAAAACTGGTGGCTTTGCAATGCAGAATCACAAGACTCCAAAGCAGCATCGCGTGCGAATGACTCGTTAATAATCAATGAATTAAATAATAATATTAAAGCTACTTTTGAAGTCATATCACAATAAGTCCGCTTGTTTAGGTTGAGCAAGGTTCTCTTTAGGCGTTGCGTTGTTCGACTTACTTATACTAGCTGATGCCAACATTTCCAGTAACGCGTCTTCATCAAGAATAGTTACACCAAGTTGCTGTGCTTTTTCCAGCTTGCTGCCTGCTTCGGCACCGGCCACTACATAACTGGTTTTGGCAGACACACTGCCGCTTACCTTACCGCCCTCAGCCTCTATCAGCGCCTGCGCCTGATCACGCTTGAGCGTAGGCAAAGTGCCGGTCAGTACAAATGTCTTTCCTGCAAATGCCGCGGATTGGGATTTTTTTGGGATATCCGCCCAATGCACGCCCAGGCGGCGCATTCCAGTAATCACTTCTATATTGTGCGGTTCTTGAAAAAACTGGTACACCGCCTCTGCCACCACCGGCCCCACATCATTGACCTGCATCAGGCTTTCAACACCGGCATTGATCAGGGACTCCAGATCACCATAATATTGCGCCAGGTCCTTGGCGGTAGCTTCACCGACATTGCGGATGCCTAACGCATAGATAAAGCGTGGCAGCGTTGCCTTTTTACTTTTTTCGATAGCAACCAGCACATTTTGCGCTGACTTATCGGCCATCCTGTCCAGGCCGGACAGCTTTTCCAGATCAAGGTGGTAGATATCATCAAGATGATTCACCAGGTTACGCGCAACCAGCTGATCAACCAGTTTTTCGCCTAAACCTTCAATATCCATCGCGCGGCGCGAGGCAAAATGCGTGACCGCCTGTTTGCGTTGCGCCGGGCAGATCAATCCGCCGGTACAGCGCGCGATAGCTTCATCCGGCAGACGCGCGACATGCGAGCCGCATTCCGGGCAAGTGGTTGGCATGACGAAAGCACGCGCATTAGCCGGGCGCAACTCAGGGTTGGATGAAACCACTTCCGGTATCACATCCCCTGCCCGCCTGACCACCACAGTATCGCCTATGTAGATATCTTTACGGCGTAACTCGTCTTCATTGTGCAAAGTGGCATTGGTGACGGTGACGCCACCGACAAATACCGGTTTTAACCTGGCGACCGGCGTAATAGCGCCGGTGCGCCCTACCTGCACGGTGATATCCTCTACAATGGTCAGCGCTTCTTCAGCGGCGAATTTATGCGCCACAGCCCAGCGTGGCGCGCGAGACACAAAGCCCAGCGTGCTTTGCAGATCAAAATTGTTGATCTTGTAAACTACACCATCGATGTCGAAAGGCAGGCTGGCGCGCTTGGCACCAATCTCGGCATAATAATCACGCAAACCTTGTGCACCCTGCTTAACGCTACGCAAAGCCGTCACCGGAAAGCGCAAGTCAGCCAGGTATTGCATGGCTTCTGCATGCGAATGCAGTGCAGGGATACCTTCACTTGCACCCAGGCCATAAGCGAAAAAGTGCAACGGGCGTTTAGCGGTAATATTGGAGTCCAGCTGGCGCAGGCTGCCGGCAGCGGCATTACGTGGATTGGCGAACAGTTTGCCCCCAATTGCTGCCTGCTGCTGGTTCAGCTTTTCAAAATCTTTCTTTAACATCAGCACCTCACCGCGCACTTCCAGCAAGGCTGGCGGCTTATCTGATGTTAGTCGGGTAGGAATCGCGCGTATGGTCTTGAGGTTGTGGGTGACATTCTCACCGGTATACCCATCTCCGCGGGTTGCGCCTTGAACGAATACGCCATTTTCATAAGTCAACGTAATCGCCAGGCCATCAAATTTGGGTTCTACCGCATATTCAATCTGCGTTTCATCTGTGGCTTCGCGCACACGGCGGTCAAATGCCTCCAGCTCCTGCTCACTGAAAGCATTGTTGAGTGAAAGCATGGCTTGCCGGTGTTGTACGCTTTCAAAAGCGGCAGAAGCCAGGCCGCCTACACGTTGGCTGGGAGAGTCTGGGGTGACCAGTTCAGGATATTGCTGCTCAATCTGCAGCAACTCACGGTAGACACCATCATATTCACTGTCAGTGACCTGAGGTTCATCAAGCACATAATACTGGTAGTCATACTCAGCGATACGCTGCTTGAGCTGTTGCAAAACCAGCGCAGCATCATTCACAGACATGATTAAGAGAACAGGCGTTTGGCATGGGCGCTACCGGGCGTAATACCCTGTTCGGCCATGGCATTTGAAATATTGCTTAACTGCTGACGGATCTTGTCGAGCTGCACATCACCGATAGGTTTGCGGTTTACATCGATCAAACTGGCACTCAGACTGCCTGCCATATTGCGGGCCAGGTCCACCATGCGGTCAAACACCTGCAGGCTGTTAGCGGTGGTAGGAATATCCAGCTGGAATGTCACCCCGGTCATGACTGCCGTTTTCAGCATCTCGCCGGAGAAAGGTTTGCCTTCATAATTGCGCACTGAGTATTCGAGGTCGCCTTCACTGTTAAACAACTCAAAACGCCCTTCTGCGCTCAGCTGCATGCCGCAGGCTTCTGCCAGGCCGCGCAGCTTGGTCGCATGGAACATTCCCTGATTGGCCAGCACATGAAATTCTACGGCTTTATCCACCTCGATACAGAAAGCATCAATCAGCTGCGCCTGTTGCGATGGTTCATATCCGCCCTGCCACTGTATGCTCAGCCCTAACGCACGTGCCAGGGTCTCCATCGATTTCTGGAAGCGTTTCAGTGTGTCCTGGTCTACCGGGCCGCCCCTATCTGCCAGCTGCAAACTACAAACCACCTGGCTTAACGGCACCTGGTTCTGCATGGCTGCTGCATCCATGGCCAGTACATCCAGCCAGGTTGCTGATGAAGCTTGCTGCCCCCATAAAGTCGCGTGGTGCGGGAATGTCCTGGCTTCGGCTTGCAAGTCTTCCAGTTCGACCAGCATCACCCCCAATGGCGCATCAATGACACCTACCCAGTCCATGGCGGTATGCAAGGCAGCAGGAATCACGACGGTTAAAGCTGAATCAGGTGTCGATTCAGTTTGATACGCTGTGTCTGAACCTGAATCGAGGGATTCGTGTGAGTAATCTGTAGCCAGTTGCTCTGCTGATTTTGCTGAAGATGCGTTTGGCTCAGAGAAGTTATCCGCTGACTGGTATTGCGGCGCATGCGAGGATGGCTCGGTTTTGTAAGCAGGCTCTGTTTTTGAAGCTGAAGGATTCGCTACCGGAGCCGCTGGACGTGCGTCATTACCCTGTTTATTAGCATCAGGGCTCTTTTGGGGTTGAGCTGAGGCTGGCTTTGCTTTCGCATTGTCCCCAACATTAAATTCCGGCTCGAATTTTACTGACGGGCGAACTCGTGGTTCTGACATCCAGCCTTCAACTTCATCGGCATTTTTTTCGCTGCCCTGTGCTTTTCTCGCAGGCTCTTTTACCTGGCTGCCATCCAGCACATCGGTACGGGTATGGCTGAAACGGTATTCAACATCTTTACGGTATTTTTTCTCTTGCCACCAGTTAAAAACTACCACTGCCAGTACGATGCTGACCCCCAGCAATACCAAAATCATCCACAAATCAGACATGTATGCCTATCAATCCTTTAAAACTCCGCGATATGATACAACAAAACACGCCTTACGCCGCATGCATGCGTATCGCCTCATCTATATCCACATCTACTATCCGGGACACCCCGGATTCCTGCATGGTCACACCTATTAATTGTTGAGACATTTCCATGGTGATTTTGTTGTGTGAAACAAACAAAAATTGCGTTTTTTCTGACATCACGCGCACCAGCTGACAAAAGCGCTCGGTATTACTGTCATCCAGCGGCGCATCCACTTCATCCATCAGGCAAAATGGTGCCGGATTCAGGCGGAACAAAGCGAACACCAGCGCCATCGCCGTCAGGGCTTTTTCACCGCCAGAAAGCAATTGGATAGTCGTGTTTTTCTTGCCGGGTGGCTGCGCAAATACCTGTACGCCGGTATCCAGAATCTCGTCCCCCAGCAATTCCAGCTTGGCCTGTCCGCCATTAAATAACGTCTGGAACAGCTCGCCAAAATTGCGGTTAGCCTCTTCAAACGTAGCCCGTAGCTTGCCGCGGGTTTCGCGGTCTATTTTCTGAATAGCCTCTTCCAGTGTCTCGCTGGCAGTCAACAAATCTTTCAACTGGCTATCCAGGTAACCCTTACGTTCTTTCTCGACAGACAACTCTTCAATCGCGGCCATATTCACCGGGCCTAATTGTTGAATTTGTTGTTGCAGCCTTTGCGTGGTTTGTGCCAGCACATGTACTTTGCTATCAGCATCCAGGCCTTGTTGAATCACTGCCTCACCCAAGCCAGTTTCCGCGAGTGCGGACTGGCATTGCTCTACCTGCAGCCGGCATTCCTGCTGCTTAAGGCGTCGTTGCTCTACCGCGTCCCTTAAAGGATGCAACTGTTGCTCCACCTGCATGCGGTTGCGCTCTTGAGTTTGCAGCGCATTTTCCTGCTCAGCGAGCTGAGTGCGCGCCTGAGCCAATGCCTGTTCGCATTCGTGCTGCTGCGTCAGTGCGTGGGCAAGATTGGCTTTTAGCGTTTCCATATTACTGATGGCCAATGTCTGCTCAGTTTCCACCAGGTGATGTTGCAGGTTCTGGCTTTCCTGCTCGTTCTGCGTCAATCGCTGCTGTAAGTCATTGACTGCATTGTTGAGTAGTGTTTGCTCAAACACTTGCGACTGATGCGCTTTTTCAGCTTGCTGAACGGTGTCACGCAGATTGTAAAAAGCCTGTTCGGCTTGCTGTTTTTGCGACTGCGTTTCACGCGCGGTTTGTTCCAGGTTGGCAAATTGCGCCTGATGCCCTGAAATAGTGGCCTGCGCCTGTGCGATTTCCTCAGCCAGGCCAGCCTGGCGGCTTTCAGCCTGAGCGATGTCTTCTTTAAGCACTGTTTGACGACGCATGGCATTGTCATGTGCCTGTTGCAAGCGTGATACCTGCATCTGCGCGTCGTGCAGACTAGTCGTCAGCTGTTTGATATTCTGGTGAGTTTGCTGCTGTTGCTGGCGGGTATCTTGCAGGCTGACTTCCTGTGCTTGTACGTATTGCTGTGCCTCGGTCACGGCAGTTTGCGCGTCTTTCAGCCCAGCTTGCAGATTATCCAGTTGCTGCTGACGTTCCAGCACGCCTTGCATCTGGTTCTGGCGACCATGAAACACCGCACTAAACCGCTGGTAAACATCACCACTTTTGGTCAGTAAACTGATATTGGCTGGCAATTGTGATTGATAGCTAGCTAATTGCTGCGCATCAGCAACTACATATATTCCGGCCAACCAGTGTTGCAACGCAGCAGCGACTTGCGGCTGCTTGATCGTCAACAGGCTATACAAGCTCGGCAACCCTTGCCATTGATCCGGTAGTGTATCGGTGGCTGAGGCAGGATTTACGATAGCAACAGCAGCTTGCGGATGCGGCAATTGCGACCATTCCTGCAACGTTTCAGGCAACAAGGCATTTAATTTATTACCCATGAAGGCTTCTAACGCCGGCTGCCATTCTGAATCGACCTGAATAACCTGCCATAAGCGGGACGCCGATTGCAGGCCGGTTTTTTGCAGCCATGGGCCTAACTGCTGATCCTGTTTCATGCTTTGCTGCAATTTCTGCAGCGACTGGATCTCGGCTTCTAACTGATGTAAGGCACGTTGAGCCTGTTGCCATTGATTGCGTGATTGCTGCAAGATTTGCTGATGCGTATTTTCCTCAACGCGCAACTCAGCCAGTTGCTGCTCATCATGCTGCAAAGCCGCTTGCTGCTCAGTTATTTGCTGTTGAAGCTGGCCTAAGGCCTGTGTATCCGGCAATGCCCAGCGTTCCAGCTCGTTATGCAGTTGCTGCAAGCGTTGCCGAGCTTCGGTCAGGTTACGCTGGATAAAATTCACATTATTCTGTTCCAGCTGCATTTGCTGGCGGCTCTGCTGCACGGCTTGCTGGGCCTGATTCGCTGCTTGCTGGATAGACTGTAATTGTGTTGTTTGCTCTGGCAACCCCTGCTGCATGGTTTGCAAATTGAGTGCATGCTGCTCTACTGCACTATCCGCAGTGGTCAATGCAGTCGTTTTATCAGCCAGTTGCGTTTGCAACTGTGAATGCTGTTGTGCGCGGTGCTCCATCTGGCGCTGCAATTGCATTTGTTCTTGCAACAGGCGGTCTCTCGCTTCTTCTGATTGTTTCACCTGCAAACCGAGGTTGGAAACCTGCGAATTGGCTTCATAAAACGCGGCTTGAGCCGTATGCAGTTGGGTGGAAGCTTCCTGGTGCTGTTGGCGTGACTGTTCAAGTTGCAGCTCGTTATGACGTAAACTGGCCATTTGCGCTTCGAGTGCATTGACTGCCTGGTCAACCGTTTGCGAGGCTGCTTCATGCGCCAGCACAGCATCCCGCTTGCGTAACCACCACCACTGCGCTTCGGCCAGCTTGTGCGCTTCTTGCAAGGCATGAAATTTTTGCGTGACGATTGCCTGTGATTCGAGTTTGATGATCTGCTTGTTCATCTCCCGCGAAATATCTTCCACCCGCTCCAGGTTTTCGCGGGTATCACGCAGGCGCAATTCCGTTTCACGCCTACGCTCCTTATATTTGCTGATACCTGCAGCTTCCTCAAGGAAAACACGCAACTCTTCCGGACGCGCTTCTACGATACGCGAGATGGTGTTTTGGCCGATGATGGCATAAGCGCGGCCACCGAGGCCCGTCCCCAGGAACAAATCGGCCACATCGCGGCGGCGAACCGCAGTATTATTAATATAGTAGGTAGAGCCCTTGTCGCGCTCGATCACGCGCTTGACCGAAATCTCGGCGTACTGATTCCATTCGCCGCTGGCACCACCCAGGCTGTTATCGAACACCAGCTCTACGCTGGCACGAGAAATAGGCTTGCGGTTACCTGAACCATTGAAGATCACTGCATCCATCGCATCTGCACGCATTTCGCGGGCCGAAGATTCACCCAGCACCCAGCGTACAGATTCCATCACATTGGATTTACCACAGCCGTTAGGCCCGACCACCCCTACACGTTGGCCGTGCAGATGAATGGTGGTCGGATCGACGAAAGACTTGAACCCCGCAAGTTTTAAATGAGTGAGACGCAAAGTAAGAAAACCGCTTATAAGAATTTGAATGGTGGCTTAAGCGTTATAATACCCATTTTTACCAAGAAACATAGCCTGCAATGAATGAACAATTACTCGGTGGCAAACCAACAGCTGAACCCACCAAAGCACTGGAAACCTTTGAAAACCCGAATTCAAGCCGTGATTTTCATATCCATATGGAGATTCCGGAATTCACCTGCCTGTGTCCGAAAACCGGCCAGCCCGACTTTGCGGTGATCTATCTGGATTACATTCCCAACAAATTATGTGTGGAATTAAAAAGCCTGAAACTATATATGTGGTCATTCCGCGACGAAGGCTGTTTCCACGAAGCAGTGACTAACCAGATCCTGGATGACCTGGTCGGCGCCATTGATCCTAAATTTATGCGCGTTACTGCCAAATTCTATGTACGCGGCGGCATTTTCACCAATGTCGTAGCTGAGCATCGCGCGGCTGGGTGGCAACCACAACCTTATGTTGAGCTGTCACAGTTCAGTGCACAGAGTAATATCCGCGGTTAAAACTGGGTTTTAAACCGGCGCCAGCTATCGAATGAAAGGCAATCGCAGTTTTTTACAGAATCCTGCGAAAAAGCGTTGACAAGATATGTGCCCGTCATTAATATGGCGCCTTCTTTGAATTGCAGCGCAAAACAAAGAAATGCAGTACCAGGATTAGGGGGTATAGCTCAGCTGGGAGAGCGCTTGCATGGCATGCAAGAGGTCAGCGGTTCGATCCCGCTTATCTCCACCAAGTAGTTGAAAATATTGAGTTTTTTGCAAAAAATATTTTTCGATTTCTTGAAACAATGGTATACTGCACACGTTGTAAAATTTCTTAGGTCCCCATCGTCTAGAGGCCTAGGACACCTCCCTTTCACGGAGGCGACCGGGGTTCGAATCCCCGTGGGGACGCCAAAATCCACTAAGTGGTTGAGTCTATAAAATAGATTCATATAGAAAAACCTCAAGTGTCTCACTAGAGGTTTTTTCTTTTGTACTAGACCATTTATATCTAGCTGCAGCACCCAAAGCAAACTCAAAAAAATTAAACAACCTAGTTACTTTGGCTTGGCCTCTCTTCAAATCGTTACTCAATCGATTTTTGGTTTTCAGCAGTACAAACAATCCAAAACCATATGATGTACAAAGATTACCTATACTCAGCTGTAAGAACCTTTCTTTGACGCTTTCAGGTAACTTTCTTTATTCAATTGCAGCGTTGTTTTGCTTATCTATAGCAATAGATTGCGCGGAATAACTTGCAGTAAATGGATTTGCTAAATACAAAAAAATATACGAAACTAGATTAAATAATTAAAAATTAAACAGAGGAAATAATGAACAATTTTTCTCAATTCATATTGATGGAAAATTATAGAGGTTTTAGTAGAACCGCTATTCCATTAACTAAAACAAACTTCTTTGTAGGGGAAAATAGCTCAGGTAAAAGTTCAGTATTAGCATTAGTGCAAATACTGACTGAGTATTTATTTTGGCATAAACCAGAGTTCAAAAGTGAAGAAGTAAATTTCTCCCATTCCTCGGACATTATTAGCGCTAACTCCAAAAATCAATCTACTTTTGGAGTTGGTTATTTAAATGATAATGAACTCAAAGGTAGGCACGATGAGTATTTTTTCTCATCAGGTTTTTACATGACTTTCAAGGATAGGAATGGGTCACCAGAGCCTCAATATCTATCTGTTAGCTATGGTAAAGACAAAATAATAACTATCAAATTCGAATCTAAAAAAATCAGCTACAAAATTCTTAATAATTTTAAGCTAGTTGCAAATACCTTGCCTGAGGCTCAACTACTTTTAAGTAACCTTATAGACTCTCACGACAATCCAATTGGATTTACAAAATTCTATGGGAACGATATCAAAGGTAGAGGTTTCTATGAGACCCTTTATTTGTTAGATACTGAATTACGTAAACTGGGAAAAAATGACAATCGGCCTGCTGTAAATGTCGATCTAATGCCAAATGTACGCCCAATATGGTTAGCTCCAATCAGATCTAAACCGAAGCGCACATATGATGAGCCATCATTTGATTTTTCATCAGAAGGTGAGCACACACCATATTTAATTAGCCTAATACTCTCAAACAAAAAAAATGAAGGTGCGAAATCTATTCTAGAAATAGTTGGGCGTGAAGCTGGTTTGTTCAAAGAGTTGGCACTGAAAAAATATGGTCGAACTAAAAATGCTCCTTTTGAGCTTGACTTCGTGATTGATGAAACGCCATTAAGCATTCTTAATGTTGGATATGGTGTTTCACAGTCCATCCCGATTATTGCTGAAATTGTAATTAGGCCTAAAAATTCATTTTTCATAATTCAACAACCAGAGGTTCATCTACATCCCAAAGCTCAGGCTGCAATTGGAACGCTGCTTTACAATTCATCACTAAGAGGCAACCAAACAATAATCGAAACTCATAGCGATTATATGATTGATCGTTTTAGGATTATGAAAAAGAAAAACTATACTTCCACACCGAATACCGTTTTGGCAGAAGGTGCTGGAATTGACTCGCAAATTTTATTTTTTTCAAGGAAAAATGGATGCAATACAGTGGCATCGATTTCTATAAATGAGCTCGGGGAATTAGACGAAGATCAACCAAACGAATATCGTGACTTTTTCATCAATGAACAAGTCGAATTGTTAGGTTTGTAATATGACCGTAATTATTGACACTAATGCAGTTTCAATTACATTTGATTCGAAAAATACAAGACATTCTGAATTTAAACCAGTTGTGGACCACTTACTTGATAGAGGTAGCCGTGTAAAGTTAGTATATGGCGGCACCAAGTATTTGCAGGAGGTTAATAACTTCAGAAAATTCATTACACTATTTGCAGAACTAAATAGAATAAGAAAATTAGTTAAAATTCCTTGTAATGTTGTCGATGCTAAGCATGCCGAGATAGATCAGCTTAATTTAAAAAAGGGTAGAAGTTTAGCCGATGATAGATATAACGATGGCCATATTTTGGCACTCGCAATAACCTCTAGATCAAAGTTAATCGTAACATCAGATAGGCGATCCATCGATTTCTTGAAAGAGCGATGTTTCTACGAGCATGTAAGCCACATTCCCAGTTTTTATACTTCAGATAGAAATGAAGATATGCTGTCTAATCCAGCATACTTTTAACCTTCACTTTTCAATACTTTAAGCACTCTGACAATTTGGCTAGTTCAAATGAAGTTGAGAAGAAAGACTCAGACTATCTTGAGAAAGTCTGAAGCATTCCTAAATCCGCTTAAGCCAATACGCCTCTGAACTTATAGCTTCAATTAGCTATCAACGATAATTGAACAATGCTGCTAGAATACGTCCAACCTTACAATTACGTTTTAACCTAACCAATTTCAATAAAAGAGTTATATGACGGAAAACACTGCTTTACAACTGGAAGTCGCCGAATTAATGGTTCAGGCATTGAACCTTGATGTTGCTGCGGATGAGATCGAACCTGATGCACCTTTATATGGTACGGGTTTAGGCCTGGATTCGATTGATATCCTGGAAATCGCCTTGGTAGTTTCCAAACGCTATGGCCTGCAACTGAAGTCCGATAACGAAAACAATCATGTGATTTTCAGCTCTCTGCGTAGTCTCACCGACTACGTTGCAGCTAACAAGACTAAGTAACGTTGCCATAAGCCAGGTTATCAAAAGACGCTATGTCTCAAGCTTTTAAAGTCGCGCGTGGCCTGTTGATAGTATTAGTCATCGTCTGCTTTGCGGTACTTGTCCATCATGCGAACAGCTTGGGGCACGCCAGCCTGCTAGGTGCCCTGCTCGCTTTGGCGCCGCTGTTATTGATAGCCCTTGTGTTTGCGATGAATCTGGATTCCAGATTGCTGGGCGTCAGCTTCGTATTGCTTGTTTTAATAGCTAGCTGGTGGGCCTTGCCGATGATCAAACAGCATACCGGTTTGATATTCTGGTTGCAGGACATGAGTCTGTTACTGATGTTGCTGGTCACTTTTGCCAGAACGTTGCTGCCGGGTCGCAAACCTTTATGTCTCGGCTTTGCCGAGATCATGAATGGCGGGCCACTGCCAGCCGATCATGAACGCTACACCTATCACGTAACGGTTGCCTGGGTGATTTTCTTTGGCTTGATGATAGTGATCTCCACCCTGCTTTTCTTCCTTGCCCCACTCGCTACCTGGTCCTTTTTTGCAAATTTCCTGACGCTGCCTTTGGTGGCTCTGATGTTTATTGCAGAATACTTGGTACGTCGCAGTGTGCTCACTGACCTGCCAACGGGCAATGTGCTGGATGCAGTCCGCACCTACATTGACTCAAAACGGGCGTGACGTTTTAACTATTCTCCCATGCAGAAACTTCCTTTAATCAGCCACGCCAGCCTTGATGACACGATTGCCTGGCGCAAAAATACTGCGATCACGGTGAGCCAGTTTCTGGCCGACGTAGCCGCACTGGCAAACATGCTTCCTGAAGGTCAGCACGTATTAAACGTATGCCGTGACCGCTACCACTTTGCGGTTGGCTTTGCAGCTGCATTGGTAAGCAATAAGGTAAGCCTGCTGCCGCCAACGCACACGGTTGAGATGGTGCAACGGTTACAAGCTTTTGCGGCGGATGTTTTCTGCCTGCATGACAATCCGGATTGCGATATCGCGTTGCCTAAATTGTGCTATCCGCCAAGCCCGGCGTTGCAAAATTCCATTAAAGAAATTCCATTGATAGACGCACAACAAGTAGCGGCTATCGTTTTCACTTCCGGCTCAACCGGCGCTCCGTTGCCGCATATAAAAAGCTGGGGTTCGCTGGTGCACAATGTTCAAGCGCAAGCTGAAAGCCTGAGTTTAAAGCCCGACATTACCTATACTTTTTTAGGCACCATTCCGCCACAGCATATGTATGGGTTTGAATCGACAATTTTATTGCCGTTGCAAAGCGGCAACATCCTGCACAGCGGGCAGCCGTTTTACCCGGAAGATATTGCCGAAGCGCTTAACCAAACCGATGGCGACCGGATACTGGTTTCGACCCCATTGCATTTGCGCTTGTTGTTAGACGCAGAACTGTCATTGCCAGCAATAGAATTAGTCTTATCTGCGACTGCGCCATTATCGGAAGCACTCGCCCACAAAACAGAAGCATACGTCCACGCACCTTTAATCGAGATCTACGGCAGCACCGAGACCGGCCAGATCGCGACACGGCGCACTACACAAACCGATGAATGGCAGTTGATGCCGGATGTACACCTGAAAACTGTAGATGACAGGGTATGGGCGGAAGGCGGCCATGTAGAGATTCCCGCTGCGCTTAATGATGTGATTGTGCCGACTGCGGATGACAGGTTCCTGTTGCAGGGCCGCATGCAGGACATCATCAATATCGCCGGGAAACGTAATTCCCTGGCCAGCCTTAACCATCACCTGACCAGCATTGATGGCGTGATTGATGGCGCTTTCTTTATGCCAGACGAGCTCTCGCATGACCATGTCACTCGCCTGAGTGCCTGTGTGGTGGCGCCTACGCTGACTGCGGCACAGATTTCAGCTGAATTACGCAAACGTATTGATCCGGTATTTTTACCCAGGCCGTTATTGTTTGCTGAATCGTTACCTCGCAACAGCACAGGCAAGCTGCCGCGCCAGGCATTACAAGCCTTGATAACTGAGCTCACGCGCGGCAATACCAAAGTCAATGAATATTAAGCTCATGAAAAAACAGTCAGTTCTCAACATTCCCTCTGATCATCCGGCTTTCGCAGGGCATTTTCCGGGTACGCCTATCGTGCCAGGCGTGGTACTTTTAGATAAAGTACTGGATGCGTTAAGCAACGAGATTGCTTTGACTGTCACGGATTGGCAGATCAGTTCTGTGAAATTCCTGAGCCCGCTGACACCTGGCGAAACTGCCAGCCTGGAATATGAACAGCTAGCCAATGGCAGCATCAAATTCGAAGTATTGTGTCCGGATAGTGACAATCAACGCCAGATCGTCACTGGCAGCCTCAGCGCAAAAGTGAAGGCTTGATCCATGTCCGAACCAAAACAAAGCGGTTACCAGAAATCTGCCGCATGGCTGCAGCGCAAAGAGCGCAGCAATATGCTGATGCTGCATATCATGAGCTGGATATCGTTGCGCCTGGGTCGCACGGTATCGCGCTCGGCCGTGCATCTGATCGCCTTCTATTTTGTATTGTTCTCACCAGCCAGCCGTAAAGCCTCCCTGGACTATCTGCCGCGCGCATTAGGTCGGCCGGCTACCTGGCGTGATCTGTATCGGCATTTTTTCAGCTTTGCTGCCACCATCCATGACCGCATTTACCTGATCAATCGCGAGTACGATTTATTTGATATCGATATCCAGGGTAAACATATCATCCATCCCCTGATCGATGCCAAGGAGGGGGTATTGCTGATGGGCGCACACCTGGGCAGTTTTGAAGTTTTGCGTGCCATTGGCCGGCAACTGCCAGGCTTGAAAGTGTCTATGGTCATGCACGAAGACAATGCACAAAAAATCAATGCCATGCTGGCAGCCATCAACCCGGAAGCCTCGATGGGCGTGATCCCTTTGGGCCATATCGATTCCATGCTGCAATTCAAGCAGCACCTGGATGAAGGCATGCTGGTAGGCATGCTTTCTGACCGGACCCTGGGCAACGAACCAATGGCAGAAGTCGAGTTATTGGGCGATATCGCAGCGATTCCAACAGGGCCATTCCGCATGGCGGCCCTGTTGCGCCGGCCTGTAGTATTTATGGCTGGTTTGTATATGGGCGACAACCGTTACCAGGTGCATTTTGAGACGCTGGCAGATTTCACTAACGTACCGCGTGGTGAGCGTGAGCAAATGGTCAACGCCGCGATAGCACGCTATACCGAATTACTGAACCAATATACGCGTTTGGCGCCTTATAACTGGTTTAATTTTTTCGATTACTGGCAATCGACACCTGCTTCACTGGTGGAAAGGAACAAATGAATAACGCCATGCCTTTTATGAACAACCGCTGTATAGCAATCGGGCTGTCAGGCTTATTGCTATGTTTGCTGTCTTTTGTCAGCCATGCCGAAAATACCTGGGACCTGGACCAGTTGATGCGGGCATTGGCAAGTACATCCAGCGGTCATGCCAGCTTTATCGAGAAGAAAAATATCGCCGTACTGGATAAGCCGGTCGAATCTTCAGGCGAGCTTTTTTATACCGCGCCAGACCGCCTGGAAAAGCGTACTTTAAAGCCTAAACCGGAAAGCATGCTGCTTGAGAAAGACAAATTAACTGTTGAACAACGCGGCAAAAAACACGTGCTGTCTTTGCAAAGTTACCCTGAAATCGCTGCCTTTATTGATAGTATCCGCGGCACCCTGGCTGGTGACCGCAAGGCCCTGGAAAAGTCTTATAAACTAAGCCTTTCCGGCAGCCAGGAAGACTGGAAACTGAATCTGTTGCCGAGTCAGGACAAGATGAAAAAAGTGGTAAGCAGTATCATGATCAGCGGCGCGAATCAGTTAGTGCAGACCATAGAGATCAAACAGGCCGATGGCGATAGTTCAGTGATGACCATTACGCCTATGCCTGATACGCCTGCCGCAATTGAATAGCACATAGCACACCTACTCTCACGTGACCAAACCTGCTCTCTTTAACCAAAACAGCCATGCCCGCACTGCCATAGTGCTATGGCTGCTGATGGTATTGCTGTGCCTGGGTGTGATCGCCCGCAGCCACTTTACGGCTGACCTATCCGCATTCCTGCCCAGCCATCCCACTGCCGAACAGCAAATGCTGATGGACCAGCTTAAGGATGGGCTGGCTTCACGCCTGATATTGGTTGGCATTGACGGTAACGATCCGCAAACACGGGCTACACTCTCTAAAACCATCGCCAAAGCGCTGCGCAGTAACCCTGCATTTGTCAGCGTCAATAATGGCGAAGAGGTGACGGCAGAACTTGACCGCAAGTATCTGTTCAATAACCGCTACCTGCTAAGTCCGGCGGTCACGCCTGAGCACTTCAGCACCGAAGGCCTGCGTGCGGCCATCAGTGACAGCATAGACCAGATCGCCTCCCCCGCCGGCTTGCTGACAAAGTCTTTGTTACCGCATGACCCTACCGGCGAGATGCTGCAATTACTGGATGCGTTAAGCGGAGCTAGCCATCCGGATATGTTTGAGGGTGCCTGGGCTTCGCGGGACGGCAATACTGCATTGCTTCTGTTCCAGACCCGTGCTGAAGGTTCTGATACAGATGCGCAAAAGCTGGCGATGCAGGCCATCCAGACTGAATTCGACCATGCCGTGAATGTCAGTGGGATCAGCGCTCAAGCTAAATTAGTCATGTCCGGACCGGGCGTATTTTCGGTGATTGCGCGCGACACCATCAAAATGCAGGTCAGGATTATTTTTATTGTCAGCTCGGTGCTGATCGCATTGTTGCTATTAGCGGTATATCGCTCTAAGACCGCTTTGCTATTGGGTTTTCTGCCCGTCGCGACCGGTGTCCTGGCTGGTATAGCGTCGGTCAGCCTGGCGTTTGGCGTAGTGCATGGCATCACCCTGGGTTTCGGCACTGCATTGATAGGCGAAGCGGTGGATTATTCCATCTATTTATTCATGCAAACCGAACATGGTGGCGACAAGGAACAAAACCGTAAAAAGTGGGTGGCGACAGTATGGCCTACCGTCAGGCTGGGCGTGCTTACTTCTGTGTTTGGTTTTGCATCGCTACTCATGTCAGGCTTTCCTGGCTTGGCACAACTCGGCCTGTATTCTGTTGCGGGCCTGTTTGCCGCAGCTGCCATGACACGTTATGTATTGCCCTATTTGCTACCGGCTAATTTTAATATTCAGGACTTCAGCAAAAGCGGTAAGCGGTTGGCGCACTACGCCAAATCCGCAAGCATATTACGCTGGCCAGCCATTCTGCTGGTTTTAGCGTCTAGTGTCATTGTCTACCAGCACCATGATCGCTTATGGAATACAGAGCTATCGGCACTCAGCCCGGTGAGCGCCGCTGATCAGGCGCTTGATGCCCGCTTGCGGACCGGCATGGGCGCGCCAGATGTGCGTTATGTCATTGTTCTGTCTGGTGATAGCCAGGAAACAGTACTCGGCAATACCGAGAAAATATCGCTGACTTTGCAAGACCTGGTTGATAAAGGCCAGCTTGCCAGCTTTGATACAGCCAGTCATTACCTGCCTAGCCAGGCTACCCAGCAAGCCCGGTTAAACAGCTTGCCTGATGCTGCCGAACTCAAATCCAGGCTTAATACCGCAGTGAAAGACCTGCCGATTAAAGCCGCCTTACTGGATCCATTTCAGCAAGATATAGCAAGCATCCGGACAAAACCGTTATTGCAGCGCAGCGACTTGCAAGACACCTCAATGGCGATGGCACTAGACGCCATGCTGTTGCAACAAGGCCAGCGCTGGAGCTCACTGGTCCCGCTGACTGCGCCTGCTGGCAGTGACATCGATGCCGCTCAGATACGTCAGGCATTGAGCGATGCCAAAGTGGCTAACGTGTTATTCGTTGATATGAAGGCCGAGTCCAACCGGCTTTATTCCAGCTATATGCAGGAGGCGATCTTGTTATCATTGGCCGGCGTGCTGGCGATTATCGGGTTGTTATTATTCGCGCTGCGCTCATTCAAACAGTTACTGGCAATTATTATTCCGTTGGTTGCCGCAGTATTAACAGTGATGGCTGGCCTGGCTTTAGTTGGCCAGCAGTTGATCATCCTGCATTTGATCGGTTTACTGCTGATTGTGGCAATAGGCTCCAACTACGCACTGTTTTTCAACCCGAACCACACTAGCGACAAACAATCTATTTCATCCCAGACCTATGCTTCACTGCTGTTTGCCAACGTCGCCACCGTACTCGGCTTTGGCCTGCTGGCTTTCTCAACGGTGCCGGTATTACAGGCAATGGGCGTGACCGTAGCGCCAGGCGTTATTCTGGCACTGATTTTCTCCGCTGTATTCGCACGGAAAGCAGCCGCCTGATGCGATACCTGATTGACTCAGAAACTCCCGGAAAAACAGCCAGTACGCTGATCATTCTGCTACCAGGTGCCACCTACCTGCCTGAAGACTTTATCAGCCAGGGCTTTGTGCAGGCAGTGCGGGAACGTAATCTGGATATGGACCTGATGCTGGTGGAATTACAGTTTGAGCAGATTGCCGACCAGACTGTGCTGCGTGATTTGAATCGTGTAGTGGTTATCCCTGCCATGTCACAATACCAGACCATCTGGCTGGCTGGCATTTCCATAGGCGGCTATATTGCGATGGCGCATGCGCACTGTTATCCAGGTCAGGTACACGGTTTATTCCTGATGGCGCCTTATCCCGGCAATCGTATGACTACCGGCGAAATCTCCAATGCTGGCGGTTTGCATGCGTGGCAGCCAGGTGACATCGCCGAGGATGATGTTGAGCGCGGTAACTGGGCCTGGCTCAAACAGTCACAACAAGTGGAAATACACCTTGGCTATGGCTCGGAAGACCGTTTCGCTGATGGCATCGCGCTGATGGAACAGGTCATACCTGCAACACAAGTGGATAAGATTCAAGGTGATCACACCTGGCCGGTGTGGCAGCAGCTCTGGTTTAACTTCCTGGATAAGCAACAGGTACACTGGAAAAGTAAATGTAACCAGAAGGCGTCGGCAAAATCATGACTGAGTTGCAAGCCAAGTATTACAGCCTTCTTTTCCACTGGAAGCAAACGCCGCTGTTTATCAAAGCTTCAATCCTGCTGCACATGGCATTACTGATCTGCCTGGTGGGTGCCCCAACACTATGGCGCTGGTGGCTGGCTATTTTCCTGGCGAACCATTTGGTGATCTCACTGGTAGGTTTATGGCCACGCAGTAGCTGGTTAGGGCCAAACTTGACAAAACTGCCGCCAGCCGCCACAGCGCGAAATGAAATCGCCCTGACTATAGATGATGGGCCTGAGCCTGCAGTCACCCGCCCAGTGCTGGATATACTGGATACTTACCAGGTTAAAGCGACATTTTTCTATATCGGGAATAAAGCAGCACAACAACCTGAGTTGTGCCGCGAGATCATTAAACGCGGCCATGCCATAGAAAACCATAGCCAGCACCACAGCGTCTTTTTTTCGATGTTCGGTTACCAGAAGATGAAAAACGAAATTCTTGCCGGGCAGGAAACGCTGCAAACTATCACGGGTATACGCCCGCAGTTTTTCCGTGCACCCGCTGGTTTACGGAATCCGTTTCTGGATCCTGCCCTTAAAAATTTGGGATTGCTCCTGGCGAGCTGGTCTGTACGCGGATTTGACACCCGAATCAATGACGCAGAAAAAGTGCAGGACAAGCTGATCAAGGGTCTACGCCCGGGCGCTATCGTTTTAATGCACGATGGCAATGCTGCCAGAACCTCAGCCAATGAACCGGTGATCGTTTCCGTACTGCCAGCTGTACTGGAGGCTGCCAAAGCAAAAGGATTACGATTTGTAACCCTGGCCGAAGCCACTCACTGATAAATGTACAAATATGACAGTCATAGCGCTTTAGCATGCAGGGTCTCAGCTATACTAAACTCATGCACGGTTAGGTGGTATTAAAGCTTTATAAATGAACGCTGCACAGAACTTTTGATCCATGCATTAGAAATGCGTACTACTCACTCTAGTAACGAAAGCAGAGATTTTTTGAAACCATTATTACTTTCACATTACACCGTGACCAGCTGCATAGGCAAAGGCCTGCAGCAGACACTGGATGCTTTGTTACAACAACGGCAGGTGCTTAAACCCTGCGATTTCGAAACCGTAGATTTACCGACTTTTATTGGTGAAGTTGAAGGGCTGGATGATGTCGCCATGCCAGCGGGTATGCAGGAATATGACTGTCGTAACAACCGCCTGGCGAAATTAGGCCTGGAGCAGGATGGTTTTGACCAGGCTGTCAAAGCCGCCATCAGCCAGTATGGTGCTGACCGTATCGGTATATTTTTGGGCACCAGTACTTCTGGGATACTGGAAACGGAGCTTGCTTTCCGTAACCGCGATAAAACCACCGGCAAACTGCCTGAAAGTTTTATATATGGCAAAACCCAGAATACTTATTCTGTCGCCTATTTCACGCGTGACTATTTCCAGCTCACCGGACCTGCTGCCGTTGTATCTTCCGCCTGCTCTTCCAGTGCCAAAGTATTCAGCATTGCGCGGCGCATGATAGAAGCTGGCTTGATCGATGCCGCTATCGTTGGCGGCGTAGATACCTTGTGCCTGACGACCCTCTATGGCTTCAATTCCCTGAATCTGCTTTCCACCCAAGCCTGCCGGCCGTATGACAAAGACAGGGACGGTATTTCGATTGGCGAAGCCGCTGCCTTTGCCTTGGTAGAACGTGCGCCTGATGCCGAGACTTCAAGCTCTGACGCAATATTGTTGCTAGGCATAGGTGAATCCAGCGATGCCTACCATATGTCATCGCCGCATCCTGAAGGATTAGGCGCCAATATGGCGATGCAGCAAGCGTTACAGACCGCTGGTTTGAAACCATCTGATATTGATTACATCAACCTGCATGGCACAGCGACACCCAGTAACGATGCCGCAGAGGCTAAAGCCGTCAGGGCGGTATTTGAGCTAGAGAATAAAGATGTACCATGCAGCTCCAGCAAGGGTGCTACCGGGCATACGCTAGGTGCCGCCGGCGCGGTGGAAGCAATCATCTGCGCCCTCGCCTTGCAGAATGACTTTATCCCGGGCGGCCAGAACACCCGGGCGATAGATACTGAATTGCAATTAAATTACCAGTTGCAAAACCGCCCGCAAGCTTTGCAACGGGTGATGAGCAATTCGTTTGGTTTTGGTGGCACCAATTGCAGCTTGATTTTCGGTTTGGCCAGTGCAGCAGATGCAGAAACGAGTAACCAGCCATGAGCTCCAGATTAACCGCATATATAGATGGCATAGGCTTGATCGCCCCGGGGTTGAATGACTGGGCTAGCGGCAGCCAGGTCCTTGCCGGCTTGCAGCCTTATCAGTCCGCGAAAGCAGTTATCCCTACACCGGAATTATTGCCGGCTGCAGAACGCAGGCGTGCCAGTGATATTGTAAAACTCACATTGGCTACTTCGCTGGAAGCGATCTCCCAAGCCGGTTTACAAGAGCAAAACCTGCCCAGCGTATTTTCATTTTCAAATGGTGATGGCGTGAACTGCCATAGCATTTGTCAAATGCTGGCCTCTGAAGACCGGGAAATATCCCCTACCCGCTTCCATAATTCAGTGCACAACGCGGCTGCCGGATACTGGAGTATCGCCACCAAAACCATGGCGACCTCATCGGTGCTGTGTGCGTTTGATGCCAGTTTTGGCGCCGGCCTGCTGGATGCCCTGACACAAGTAGTGGTTGAAGGCACGCCTTGTATCCTGATGACCAGTGATACGCCTTATCCGGAACCCATGTTCAGCAAGCGGCCAATTCCTGATAACGGCGGTATTGCGCTGCTGCTCACCAAGGAAAAGAGCGCATCAAGTATGGTGCAGATCATAGTGAATGTGACGGATAAGCCTGCCTTTGTGTTTGATAATGCCGGGTTGGAAACTTTACGGACCACGATGCCCTCCATGCGCGGCCTGCCATTACTGCAACTCATTGCACGCAGGGACAGTGGCAGTGTAGTGCTGGACTACCTGGATAATTTACGCCTGGCAGTCGAGGTACAACCTTGCTAGATAACTCACATATATCTGAAGCGGGAAAACCATTAGGTCACGCCTGGATCGCCAGCCATATTCCGCATCAAGCGGACATGTGCCTGCTAGACCAGGTGCAAGCCTGGGATGCAACCAATATCAGTTGTACTGCTGTCAGTCATCGCTTAGCAGACAATCCCTTGCGGGCAAATCAGCAATTAGGAATTGCAAACGGTATTGAATATGCAGCACAAGCCATGGCAGTGCATGGTGCATTGACAGCACCCAAAGACCAGTCAAAGCCAAAACCAAAAGTCGGTTACCTGGTCAGCGTGCGTGGCGTAAATATGCATGTGGCTCGCCTGGATGATATCGAAGCAGATCTGCTGATCCATGCGACTTGTATCATGGCGAATGAAAACAATATGCTGTACGAGTTTACGGTAAGTGCGGCTGGGAAAGTATTGCTTGATGGCCGTGCAGCGGTGGTATTAGATGCAGCTGCCTTGATCGCTTAAACAATTGAATTCAGGAAATGACTAGAAAATCTATGAAGGTTGCATCATGAAAAGAGCTTTGGTAACGGGTGGTAGTGGTGGCATAGGCGCAGCGATTTGCCGGCGCCTGGCAGCAGATGGCTACCACGTGTTTATTCACGCCAACCATAACAAGGTGACTGCCGAGCAACTGGCACAGGAAATCAAGGCGGCTGGCGGCAGTGCAGAAGCATTGCAATTTGACGTTACTGACCAGGCTGCGGTTAACACGGCATTAAGTGCAATTGTGGAAGATGCGCCTATCCAAGTTTTAGTCAATAATGCCGGGATTCATGATGATGCCGTGTTCCCGGGCATGAGCCCTACGCAATGGCACCGGGTGATTGATGTATCAGTCAACGGATTCTTCAATGTGACGCAGCCACTGATGATGCCTATGATACGCAGCCGCTGGGGGCGGATTATCAATGTTTCCTCTATTTCAGGCATCACCGGTAACCGCGGCCAGACGAACTATTCAGCGGCCAAAGGCGCGCTGAACGCTGCGACCAAATCGCTGGCGCAAGAAGTCGCGAGCCGGGGCATTACTGTGAATGCCGTCGCGCCTGGCATTATCGAAACGGCAATGACTGAAAATACCTTTGATGCGCAAGCCATCAGCAATATGGTGCCTATGAAACGTGCGGGCAGCGCAAAGGAAGTAGCAGACCTGGTCAGCTTCCTGGCTTCAGACCAATCTACTTATATTACCGGGCAGATTATTTCGATTAATGGCGGGATGATATAAATCGCGTTGATGGCGTCTGCGATGTAACAGTTGAACTAGCCCCGCAGGCGCCGTACTACCAAAACCGGCAGTCTGAGCACAAAACCCACAAACAACCGTGTGTACATCCAGGTAAGCAGTACATTGTCGCGTAAATAACGGAAATGCGACACGCCGCCTTCATCTGAGCTGAAATAACGTACCGGTGCCGGCAGGTTAACCACTTTAACTCCGAGCCAACTTAGGCGCACCGCAGCCTCAGGGTCAAAATCGAAATGCCGCATCCATGGATTAAACCGCATGACTTTTCTTAAGGGCTCTATGGGGTAAACACGGAAGCCGAACAGGGAGTCACCTATATTTCCGCCCAGGGTCTCCAGGTTAGCCCACATATTGGAAAGTTTGCGCCCTTGTACACGGATATTAGGGGCGCTGGCGTCAAAGATCGGTTTACCCAGGACCATAGAGGCAGGTTGCTCAATAGATGACTGCATAAACTGCGGAATCAGCTCTGCCGGATGCTGCCCATCCGAATCCATAGTCAACACATGGGTAAAACCTTCTGTACTTGCCTGATGCAGCCCTTGCAACACTGCAGCGCCCTTACCTTTATTCTGCGGCAGATGAATGACGCTCAAGCCGGAATCTGCCTTTGCCATCGCTTTTAAAGTGACTTCCGATCCATCAGTACTGCCATCAATCACCACCCAAACCGGGTTCCAGAACTGGCGTGCCGCCCGCACGGTTTCGTATACCTTGACGCCAGGGTTGTAACTCGGGATCAATACAATATGGGTTTTTGAAGGGTTCATAGTTGGACTTATTATTGGATCGCTTTTGAATCACCATTAATGGGTGAGTCAAAGTCTGGAGTATCGATATTGGAGGTGCTGTTACTTTCCAGCAGTGGCAGCTTTGAAGCATCGTCTTTAAGCACATCCTTGAAATAATTTTCAAGTTCCAGCATAAAGCTGTGCGTATCCTCTGGGGGAGGGAACCTTTTTCCTAGCCTAACCTTATAAGTGACCGGCATCACTGGTTTGCGGAACAAAGACCAACCCTTGCTCAAGTAGGGAGAGTTGGTTTCGATAATCACCGTTTGTACCGGCACTTTTGCCTGTCGCGCAATCACGGCAATACTACCTTTTAAAGCGTTAACTGGTTGCCGTACTGTACGCGTACCTTCAGGAAACAGTAATAAGTGGCTACCGGTGTTAAAGTCTTCCGTAGCCTGCTTGATCATGTGACGTATCGGGTCATTACGGATGTAGCGCGCCAGGCGCGCGCCTGCCCCTAAAAATACATTATTCATCAGCTCAGACTTCATCACGCAGGCGATGTTAGGCAATCTGGAAATAATCATCACCGCGTCTAACAGGCATGGATGGTTAGGCGCGATGATCAATGGCGTTTCGTTGCGGAGTGCATCTAGCTCGGTAAGGTCGAAGCTGCAGCGCTGCGATAAACGCAGGCTCGCCAGGTAAGCACGGAAAGAAATCATAATCACGTAACGCCCAAGATACAGGGCTTTACGTTCTGGCAGCAATGGATAAAGCACACTGGCGACTAATGTCCAGCAAAGGCTGAGGAAACCTAGCCAGATTAAACCGGCGTAAAGTACAAAGTAGTCATACAGTCGCAGCAACAACGTCGAGAGTGGAGGCGTTAGGCTGTGATGATCGGTCTTCATACCGTACCGGATACTTGCGCTTCATCTCGTATCAAGGCTTGCTGCAGGGTTGCCTCAATCTCAATCAGCAACTCCTGGCGACAGATATCCGCTTGCACGAATAGTGCCTTGATCCCAGTTTTGAAATAATCGTTCAATGTTTCAAGAATGGCATCCAGATCTGCCGCATGACGGACATATACCCTGAAACAGGCATCGGAAAGATTGAACAATAGGTTCCCTTGCATACGGTTGGCTTCGCTGACCACTGCTTCCAGATTGATTAGAGTCTCTTTGGTTTGTCCAATGATATCCTGAACATGCAAAGTTTCATGGCCCACAATACTAGCAGTGCCTGATATAAACAAGCACAGTTGCTGACCTATTTGCGCCAAGGTCGCACGCGAAAAGCTAGGTGTGAGTGGGCCGTATTGTTCCGGGTAATTATAAGCCTTAATCTGCCGCGGATTCTCAATCGCTAATGCCGGGGTTTTACCTGCCAGAAATGCAATACTTAAGGGTCCAGCTTGCAAACCAAGTGCGCAAGCGGCTGGCAGTTGCTCGCCCTGCTCACGGCCTACATCAATAAATACGTTTTTACGGCCAATATTGAATTGACGATAACGCTCCAGGCTATCCTGATCGATGTCGCTAACGCCATTGATATCGGCCATGTAATTCCAGAAACGGTAAACATGCGAATAACCAAGTTCTTCGATCAATTCGAATATCTGCTGATAGGCAACTTCCGTGGCCTGCTGCAAACCCGTATTAGTTTGGGCCGGGCTTGCGCAAGATGACTCATCCAAATTAATGACGCCAAACAGCAACTCCTTATTCAAACGATAGTGAATAAGGCCTTTATTACCGGTAGTTAATGACTGATTATCTGCAATAGATTCTAGACTTAGCAGGAGTTCGCTAGCCAAATGGCTACCTGAAAGTACAGGTGCGTTAAGATGAATTTCTAGAATATTTCCGTGACTAGACTGGCTCTCAAGATTGCCTTGAAAGTCGCTAAAACTGACCGCCCCTAAAACCTTATCTTGCCATGATTGGGGTAGACGCTTTAATTCGGAACAAGGTATGTATTCAAGTTGAATGCCCATTAGATTACTTCAATTAAAAATTGCATTACACACCGAGTCGGCACCAAACAGAATTAAGTTTACCATTTTCATATTGGACACAAAGCAAGTTCGAGTCAATCAAAAGCTGGCAATTTCAGAAACCGAATTATAAGTGCTTACAGCAATAATTATCAAAACTTTGATTTTTATTATGCCTGAATGTTTAAAAGCGCTCTCTCATTTCACGAATTCCTGACTAGAAAGTTTCGAGTTTTACTTTTCTGCTTGATGTATAAAAAGAGTCGGCCCGTGAGTTTTGCTCACAGGCCGTTATTGTCTTTAAGTTAATGCTATTTTAAATACGGTTTTATTTTGCTCAGAATCTCTTCACTATCAGGGCGGGTCATGCTGTTGAATGAATATATTTTTTGCCCGCCCGGCAGGATCACGTATTTATAGAAATTCCATTGTGGCGCTTTGCCGGTTTGCGTAATGAGTTGCTGGTAGAGTGGGTTTGCACTCGCACCCGTCACGCTGGTTTTTTCCATCATCGGAAACTTGACAGAATATGTCAGTTTGCAAAAGTCCCCTACCTGCTTGTTATTGCCTGGCTCCTGTTTGAAATCGTTAGACGGGAATCCAATCACAACCAGGCCTTTATCCTTATATTGCTCATAAATGGATTCCAGTGCTTCAAATTGTGGCGTAAATCCGCATTTGCTGGCGGTGTTTACAATCAATACCGGTTTATCCTGAAATTGACAAAAATCGACAGTTTGCCCTTGCAGCGTTTTAAACTGATGCTGATATACAGGTAAACAGTCGGCAATTGCCATTGAAGAAACTCCCAAAGTGCACAATGCGATTATCAACCCACGCATTAAAAATCTCCTGATGATATTGACCATAATATTTACATTAATGCTTTACAGACAATCAGTTAGGCCAATTGTTCTATCTGATTGCCAGCATTTTTAATTTTCCGCTCACCAGACATGGACTAATTGCAGGAACTAAACTTGGCGTTGGCACAGTCTATGCTAATGAATAAGGTAAGAATGTCATGACTGACATGTTTGAGCAATAATTAACTGGTGATGAGGAGTGAATTATGTTGCAAAAAGCAGGACCTACCGACAAATTTAAACGTATTGACCAAATGCTGGAAGACTTTGCCGGCGATGAAGTGGATGATTTTGACACTAGCTATGGCAGCTACGAAAAAAGTCATAAGCACTATTCGGCTGACGAAGATGCGTTGATGGATATTGACGACTTATATTAATCGTGTGACTGGTTTTCGTGCAGAGTGAGCTGCATGGTTACTGATATAATAGCGTTATGGAAATTACTACACGCTTGGAGTTCGATGCCGGACATCGTATTCCTGATCACAAAAGTCAATGCCGCAATTTACACGGTCACCGCTACGCGATAGAGATTACTTTATCTGGTGACATTATTCAGGCGGAACACGCTTCAGAAAACGGAATGGTGATGGACTTTGCCGACGTTAAGCGCATTGCCAGAGAAACCATTGTAGACCGTTGGGACCATGCTTTCCTGGTCTATCAGGGCGATACCGCTGTACTGGATTTTTTAAACAGCCTGCCTAATCACAAAACAGTGATATTCCCGACTATCCCTACCGCAGAAAATATGGCTGCCGAAGCTTTCAAATTGCTGAAAGCGCAATATCACGGCACTTTTGATAATCATCTTAAACTGGTGAAAGTCAGGCTCTATGAAACGCCTAACAGCTGGACCGATGCATTTGATCACGCATAGTTAACTGATTAACTAGCCAGGGTTAATTACCAAGGCGTTGCACCGGATTTAACAAGGCCTTCAATGTATTTGGCATGCGCTGCGACCTCTTCTGCATCAGCCGTCACCAGTTTCAACCTGCTTAAATCCACCACAATACTGACATCATTCACCTGCTCAACCGTGCTGGTTAATTCCATCAGCAGGCTTTCCTGACCACGCGTCATGGCGATGTAGACTTCGCCCAGCAACTCCGCATCCAGCAAAGCGCCATGCAGCGTACGTTTGGAGTTATCAATGCCAAAGTGGCGACACAAGGCGTCAAGGTTATTACGTTGGCCAGGGCGTGACTCTTTAGCCATTTTAAGCGTATCGATTACACCGCTGACTGATGTTTCCAGTTTATCCAGACCCAGCCTCGCCAGCTCCATATTCAGGAAGCCCATATCAAACGGGGCATTGTGGATAATCAATTCGGCGCCGCGTACAAATTCCACAAACTCTTCAGCGACCTGGGCGAATAGCGGTTTGTCCTGTAAAAACTCCAGCGAGATACCATGCACTTCCTGTGCGCCGGCATCAATCTCGCGCTCAGGATTGATATACACATGAAAATGTCGCTGGGTAGGCCTGCGGTTAAAAATCTCTACTGCAGCAATTTCAATGATCCGGTGGCCCTGGTCGGGGTATAAACCGGTAGTTTCCGTATCCAGAAAAATTTGTCTCATGCGTAGGCTTTATTCAGGTATTGATTCAATAGAAGTTATTTTGCGACCGTTAGTACGCCCTGGTTTGCCAGCACATCCGCACGTTCGTTGCCTGCGTTGCCGGCGTGTCCCCTGACCCAGATCCACTCAATGGTATGCGGGGCTGCCAGTGCGTCCAGCATTTGCCAGAGGTCAGCATTTTTCACCGGTTTTTTATCAGCCGTGCGCCATTGTTTTAGCTTCCAGCCTTTAATCCACTCAGTCATGCCTTTTTGCACATAGCTTGAGTCGGTATAAATTTTAATAAACGAAGGCTTTTTCAAAGCTTGCAGGCCTTGAATCACCGCCATCAACTCCATGCGGTTATTGGTGGTGAGTGCCTCACCACCAAATAATTCTTTTTCATGCTGCCCGGCTTTCAGCCAGACGCCCCAACCACCTACACCCGGGTTTCCTTTACAGGCCCCATCCGCATACATTTCAATCCAGCTTTGTGTCGACATCCGCGCATTTTAACTGTTTTTGCATTTTGTTTTGAATCCGTGTCCGGCTTTTTTGCGCTTGCAATGCCTGATTCAGCGATGATTTTTTCCAGTCAGGCTTGAGCAGGCGTACATGAAGCACTCTTTTTTTGGCCACCAGAAAATAGACACCACCAGTCAACCCGAAAGTACAGGCTCCCCATTTTTCGAATCTGGTCTGGCGTTCCAGCCAGCTTTGATCGTTGATGGGTAATGCATGCATCAGATAATGGCTCTCTACAATTTCGAATCCCAATACATTTAGCCAGTCTCGAATCCGGCGAGCAGTAAACAACCGCTTAAACGCACCTGCCTGTTTGAACCAGCCGGCCCTGGCACGCAAGCCAAGGCAACTGAAAGGTGTTACGCCAGTTAAAATTAAGGTTCCCTCAGGCACCAATACCCGGAAAGCTTCACGCAACGTTTGCTGCGGGTCATGGGATTGCTCCAGTACATGGGGCAGGCAAACCAGGTCGACGGAGTTTTCAGCTAACGGTAAGTACTCAGGCTCACAAAGCATGGAACTGTCTTTGGTGAACTGCTGATGCAGATAATGTTTGTAAGGGATCCGGCACTGTGCAAGCAGGTCATAGCCCGGCCAACCCAGTTGCAATGCATGAAAACCGAACACATTGGCGACAGCCTGCTCATACACCGTCGTTTCGCATTGGGCGATGTAGTGTCCCAGCGCGGTAGCATCGAAGGTGACTGGCTGATGAGTCTGCATATAGGCTCCGATGAAAATGACAAATTAGTGCATTAAGGTTTTAAGCCTGGCTTGACATTAATGACTGTTTTCTCAATGATGCGTGATGCAAGAAACTTCCGCAAGTATAGAAATCAGCGCCCTGCCCGCTTTTAGCGATAATTATTTATGGCTGATCCACACCGGTGAACATGCATTGGTGGTTGATCCAGGTGATTCAACGGTAGTCGAGCACGCATTAAAAGCTGGAGGCTATCAGCTGGAAGGTATTTTACTGACCCATCACCATGCCGATCATGTCGGTGGTGCCCTCGCTTTGCAGCAGCACTGGCAATGCCCTGTGTACGCGCCCGATAATCATCATCCCTCGTACAATGCGTTAAAGGCGATACGCGTTAAAGAAGGTGATTGTATCGAGTTTGCATCTTTTCCGGATTTATCCTGCCAGGTCATGGCATTGCCAGGGCATACGCTGGACCATATTGCATACTATATCAACCAGCAGCATCTGTTCAGTGGCGATGTGCTGTTCGGCGCGGGCTGTGGCCGTTTATTCGAAGGTTCGCCTGCGCAAATGTATGCCTCGTTGCAAAAAATAGTGGCGCTACCGTTAGAAACATTGATTTACCCTGCCCATGAGTACACGGCGCATAATATTGCCTTCGCCAGCACTGTTGAACCTGATAACAGTGCTTTGCAACAACGGGCACAGAACACCACTCAGCTCCGGCAAAATCTACAAGCCACCTTACCGACGACCCTGGCACTGGAGCTGGCAACCAATCCCTTTTTACGTTGCAATTCACTTTCTAAAACTGCTGAGTTTAAAGACCTGTCAGCTGTAGATATTTTTACCGAGCTACGCGCCCGTCGTAATGACTTCTAGGCAAAGCTGGATTCACACGCACAAAGTCGGTGGCTGTGCAAGGGCTTGTCTCACATTGAAATTAACGTAGAATGTGTCCTCCTTTTACCGTTCTTACACGTTACGTCAACCACATGCTGTTTGACCGGGCTTCACGGCCAATCAAGTTTTATCAATGCATGCATACGCATTCATACGCAGATAGCCAGGCTATCTGATGCGACTTCGTGCATCAGCCTCAGGATTTTGAATTACCGTCATGCGTTTTAATCAATTACTGCTAAGCATTACTTTTTCGGCTTTTCCATTACTGGTCATGGCCGAATACGTAGAACCAGCAACCTTGTCGAATGACAACGGCAGTTATGATCAAAGTTTTGGCGAAACCGAAACCGAAAGCTATAGTTCCAGTTACCAGTTTGAAGACGCGCTTACCCTGGAAGAAAGCCTGTGGGACCGTGTGCGTGACGGTTTCAATATGCCGGATATTGATTCGGACTACACCAATAAACACGAGCAATGGTATGCCTCCCGCCCTGACTATGTGTCACGCATGCTGGAGCGCAGCAAAAAGTACCTGTACCACATCGTGGTCGAAGTAGAAAAACGCGGCATGCCGACTGAAATCGCGCTACTGCCGATGATCGAAAGCGGGTTTAACCCTAAAGCTTTATCTACCAGCAAGGCGTCTGGTATCTGGCAATTTATCCCTTCAACCGGCAAGGATTTCGGCCTCAAACAAAACTACTGGAAAGATTCACGCAAAGACGTGACCGCTGCCACTCAGGCAGCGCTCAATTACCTGCAAAAGCTATATACCATGTTTGGTGCCTGGGACCTGGCTCTGGCGGCTTACAATGCCGGCGAAGGTACGGTAGCGCGTGCGATTGAGCGTAACCAGCGCCTAGGATTGCCTACCGATTACCAGCATCTGTCATTACCGGACGAAACACGTAATTACGTGCCGAAATTACAGGCGATTAAAAACATTATTTTCCGGCCTGAAGAATATGGGCTGACGTTAAATGAAATCCCCAACAAGCCTTATTTCACCACTGTGCAGGCACCGAATAAAATCGATGCCAAACTGGCGGCAGAACTGGCAGGTATTTCGCTGGAAGAGTTTACCGCATTGAACCCCAGCTTTACGCGCCCGGTGCTGATCACTGAAAACAGCTACCAGAAGCTGTTGTTGCCAACCTGGGCAGCCAGCAATTTCACCAACAACCTGAATGGTTATACGCGCCCTTTATCCAACTGGCACAGTTATCATCCTAAACGGGGAGAACGGCTGGGCGATATCGCCAATCGTTTTGATATCAGCCTGTATGAGTTGAGCGCAACCAATAACCTGAAACCGAACAGAAACCTGGTGGTACGCAGGACATTGCTGGTGCCTGCGGGTAATCACTCGACACTAACCAAGCCGATCGATGCGGTAGCGATGGCGCAGATCCCCATTGAAGTGGCGGTCGAAAAAGCGGCATCAAATAAATACACATCCATTTCACACAAAGTAAAGCAAGGCGATACGCTATCTAAACTGGCAAAACGCTACGGGGTCAGCTCCAAACAAATCATGCAGCAAAATCATTTGAAGAGTAAAAGCCTGGTGGTTGGCCAAACCCTGCAATTTGAACAGCAAGAGAGCATGCGCAGTGTTTCAGGCAAGAGGAATTCTGGCGCCCATATTACAAAAGCCAGTTACAATAAGTCATCATCAAGCACTAGCCAACGATCAAAGAAATCATCATCCTCAGCCAAGCGTACTTCTTCAACTAAAAAGTCTTCAACATCGTCTACAAAAAAGAGTAAAACCAGTCATAAATAATAGAATTTGTATATGATGTGTGCTCTGCCCGAAATTCGCCGGCTTTCCTGATCAATAACCTTGCCAATACACACTATTGCCCATGGCTTATCGTTATTTACTGATTACCTGTTTGTGTGGCTTGCTGGCAGGCTGCAGCGCGGATGTTTCCGAGCAAAATAACGCGCCCTACAATCAATCCTATCCTTCACAATCTGGCGGTACATTTATCGATGCGATGCCGTCAGACCCCAGCAGCCTGATCTTTATGGTGGCTGGAGAATCTGCTTCAAGCGCGATTACTGCCAATATATTCAACACCTTGCTGAGATATAACCAGGATCTTGATCTGGCTGGTGAACTGGCTGAATCATGGCAAGTGGCTGCCGACCAGAAAACAATTACATTTCGCTTGAAACCTGGCCTGAAGTGGGCCAACGGCCGCCCGCTCACTAGTGAAGATGTGTACTTCACCTGGAAATTGATCATTGATGAAAAAACCCGCAGCCCTTATGCATCCGATTTCCAGCTAGTTACCAAAGCCGAGACACCGGATAAACTCACTTTTGTCGTGCATTACGACCAGGCTTTCTCTCCTGCGCTGGATAGCTGGGCTGGCTTGCAAATTCTGCCCAAGCATAAGCTAGCAGGACAAGATTTACACACCACCAGTTTTGCGCAGAAACCTCTGGGCAGCCATTACTACCAGTTGAAAGAATGGCGGCATGGCGAGTATCTAAAGTTAGAACGCAACCCCAAAGCTGTATTGGGGCAAGCACAAATAAGCACCCTGATCGAACGTATCATTCCAGACCCGGGTGCGCAATTCCTGGAGTTGATGGCGGACCATATCGACAGTATGAATATGGACCCTATTACCTATGCACGCATTATTCCATCGCGTCCTGAGTTACAGGCCAGGCTGAATCAGTATAAAGCGCTTGGTAACAGTTACACCTATCTGGGCTTTAACCTGAAACGCCAGCCATTTAAGGACGTGCGTATCCGCAAAGCGATTAATTACGCCATCGATAAACAGGAAATCATCGATGGCGTTTACCTGGGCTTAGGCGAGCAGATTTCGTCACCTTATAAACCAGGCACACGCTGGAGTAACCCTGAATTAAAACCCTTTCCTTTCGATCCACAACAGGCGCGCACTCTATTGGCTGAGGCTGGTTACAGAGACAGTGATGGCGATGGCATCCTGGAGCGGGACGGCAAAAAACTTTCCTTCGAAGTCTTAACCAATCATGGCAATAAAGAGCGCGAAAAAACCGTCGTCATTATTCAGCGGCGCCTGAAAGAAGTCGGTATTGATATCCGTATCCGTTCTATCGAATGGGCAAGCTTCATTACCCGCTTTATCAAAACCGGTGACTTTGACGCCGTGGTACTTGGCTGGCAATTAGGGCTGGAACCAGATCAATATAGCATCTGGCATTCCAGCCAGCAAAAGCCGGGGCAGTTTAATTTTATTGGCTACAATAACCCTAAAGTCGATAAGCTGCTTGAACAAGGCCGTAGCGAATTCGACCCTGACAAACGCATGCACGTTTACCACCAGTTTGCGGAAGCCTTGTACGAGGATAGCCCTATCGTTTATTTATCCGCCGGTTACAGCCTGACAGCCATTCATAAACGCGTACAAGGTATTATGAATCCAATACCGCCAGCGGGTGTAGGCTACGACTCTCAAAAATGGTATATCCCCTTGCCTTTAAGGCGCACACAGATACAGGCTGAATAACATGTTGAGTTACCTGATCAGACGATTGCTGTGGATGGTGCCGATGCTGATTGGCATCAGTCTGATTTCATTTTTCATCATGCATCTGGCACCTGGTGATATCACCAGCACCGAGAGTTCTTTTGACCCTAAATCCTCAGAAGAATCCAGGCAAAAATTACGGGCTTTATATAATCTGGACAAGCCGGTCATCGTGCAATACGGCTTGTGGATGAAGCGTATGGTGCGACTGGACTTTGGCCATTCATTTGCCGGCCACCAGAAACCGGTATTCTGGTCGGAAAAAGACAAAGACGGCAATGTCACGCCAGGCATGATTGAGGAAGCCCTGCCTGTCACCTTAATGATGAATATTGCCGGCCTGTTAATCACCCTGTCGCTTGGCGTGCCTTTGGGCGTATGGGCTGCCAAACGTTATGGGCAATGGCCTGACCGGTCAATTACCCTGTTTAACTTTATCGGTTTTTCTATCCCTGGCTTCTGGCTCTCTTTGTTATTAATGTACTGGCTGGGTGTGATTCATCCCTGGTTCCCGATTTCAGGCATGCATAGCCTGAATTACGATCAATTGAGTTTCTGGCAAAAAGGCCAGGATTTATTTATGCATTTGTTTTTGCCGGTAGTGATTCCTTCAATTACCGGCCTGGCAGGCATTACCTTATTCGTTAAAAATGGCATGCTGGATGTGCTCAGCCAAGACTATGTCACTACCGCACGTGCCAAAGGCCTCAGCGACCATACCGTCACTTACCGGCATGCCCTGCGCAATGCGCTTTTACCGTTGATTACGCTGATAGGCTTGTCTTTGCCCGGTTTGATTGGCGGCTCGGTGATTGCCGAAACCATTTTTGCCATCCCCGGCATGGGCAAGTTATTTTATGAAGCGGTGATGATGCGTGACTTCCCGGTGGTGATGGGCATATTGACCATAGGGTCTGCGCTGACATTACTCGGGAATTTACTGGCAGACCTTGCGTATGCCTGGGCTGATCCACGTTTGCGCAAAGGTGTGATGCCTGCCAGGTAATCGATAAGCCATCATGAAAAAAATACTGTATAATCCATTGGCGCTCACCGGTCTGTTACTGATCAGCATCATTCTTTTGCTCGCGCTGCTCGCGCCCTGGCTGGCTCCGTATGACCCGGATGATATACACGTCAAACAGATCCTGCTGGCGCCTTCCATGCAGCATTGGATGGGCACCGATGGCCTGGGACGCGATGTGTGGAGCCGCATGCTGTACGGTGGCAGGGTTTCGCTGCTGGTAGGTCTGGTAGCGGTGGGTATCTCGACAGTCACAGGCGTGTTCCTGGGCGCTATCGCTGGCTATTATCGTGGCTGGGTAGATACCATCATCATGCGCCTGGTGGATATCATGCTTTCCATCCCCAGCTTCTTCCTGATTCTCGCAGTCATTGCCTTTTTAAGCCCTTCCATTACCAATGTCATGATTGTGATTGGCCTGACTTCGTGGATGAGCGTCACCCGCCTGGTACGTGCAGAGTTTCTCAGCCTTACCCAGCGCGAATTCGTGACCGCTTCAACTGCGCTTGGCGCGCAGGATTGGCGCGTGATATTCAAACATTGCCTGCCCAACAGCCTCACACCCGTCCTTGTCAGTGTAGTTTTAGGCATCGCCAGTGCGGTGCTGCTTGAATCCGGCCTCAGCTTTCTTGGGCTGGGCGTACAGGCACCACAAGCGTCCTGGGGCAATATCCTGACGGACGGCAAAGAGTATATCCAGTTCGCCTGGTGGTTATCGCTATACCCCGGACTTGCGATCTTAATTACCGTGTTGGGGTATAATCTGCTTGGTGAAGGTTTGCGAGATGTGTTTGACCCCAGGTCACACACGGCGCGCTAACCATTAACCCTTAAAATTAATAAACAGGATCAAGCATGGCATTTCTTGCTAGAAAAAAAATTCTGATCGCGGGTTTGCTTAGCAACCGCTCAATCGCATATGGCATCGCAGCGGCCATGAAACGTCAAGGCGCAGAACTGGCCTTTACCTATCAAGTGGATAAACACGAAACGCGCGTTCGTGATCTCGCAGCTGACTTTGAATCAACCTTGGTATTACCGTGTGATGTGGCTGAAGACGCACAAATCGACAATTTATTTGTTGAACTTGCAAAAGTCTGGGATGGTCTGGATGGTTTAGTGCACTCCATCGCCTTCGTACCTAAAGTCGCGCTGGCTGGTGATTACCTAGATAATATCAGCCGCGAATACTTCCATATTGCGCACGACATCAGCTCTTACAGCTTCTCGGCGATGGCTAAAGCGGCCTACCCGATGATGCAAGGCCGCAATGGCAGCCTGCTGACACTCAGTTATTTAGGTGCTGAACGTACTATGCCTAACTACAACGTCATGGGCGTAGCCAAAGCCAGCCTGGAAGCCAATGTGCGTTACCTGGCACAAAGCCTGGGCCCACGTGGCATTCGCGTCAATGCGATCTCTGCTGGCCCCATCAAGACACTGGCAGCTTCAGGCATTGCTGACTTTGACAAAATGATAGGCTTTAATGAGAAACACGCCGCCTTGCGCCGGAATGTGACCATTGAAGAAGTCGGTAACGTTGCTGCTTTCCTGTCCAGCGATCTGGCTTCAGGTGTCACTGGCGAAATTACTTATGTAGACGGTGGCATGAATATCACCGCTGCCGGTCAGATCGACTAAGGTTTAAACGCTATCAGAAACGCCTGCACTTTGAAAAGTCAGGCGTTTTTTATTACATAATCTAATTGTAAGTCTAAAATTAGTGGATCCAAAAACCGTTATAATAAAATTATTTATTATTATAAAAATGGTGTACTAAATTAAACCAATATTTTGAAATTTATTATTAAAATAAAAAATTAAATTAATATATAAATCAATTAATAATAAATACTAAAGCTTAAATTTTTTCACTTACTGCATCCATGCATGGGGTTAAATAATGAGGAATGAAAGAATAGATATACTTCGATTTATCGGTCTATCCATGATTATTTTCGCTCATGTAGACCCGCCTGGCATTCTTTTCCAGCTGCGAAACTTTGACGTCCCTTTGATGATATTAGTCTCGGCAATGTCATTTGGCCTGAGTTATAAAATCAATGAGCCATACCAGTCTTATGTATGGAAAAGAATTAAAAGGCTGGTTTTTCCGGTCTGGATATTTTTAAGCTTTTATTTCCTTGCCTTATTGGCACTTGATCCTGGTAACCAGGAGTTAACGACCAATACCGTGATCACCTCGTTTGCCCTTCTTGAAGGCATAGGCTATGTCTGGGTGATCAGGGTATTCTTACTGGTTGCCCTCATCTCGCCTTTTATATTTGTCTGGCATCAACATACAACCAGCGAGAATAAATATTATGGCACGCTGGCAGTATGCCTTTTACTTTACGAATTAATCCGTTACTTTGCCATGCCATACATCTGGCAAGGCGCTGGAGAAATAGTCTCAGCCGTTTTACTATATGTTATCTCCTACGGCATCCTGTTCGCGATTGGTTTGCGGATGGCTCAAACCGACAGGCATCAGCTTTATGTCATTGCCGGAGTTAGTCTGGGGATATTTGCCATTGCAGGTATGGGGCTGTTTCTTGTGAATGGAGAGTTTACCCCTACCCAATCGCTCAAATACCCGCCTTCGATTTACTATTTTTCTTATGCGCTATTTGTTTCTAGCCTGCTGTGGATTTACAGCGAGAAAATCGAGCGCTTATTTGAGAAAATGAATATAAAAAATGTTGTGCTCTTTATTGCCAGCAACTCCATCTGGATCTACTTGTGGCATATTCCCCTGATTAAAAATATCCATACACATTACGTGCTCAAATTTTTCATTGTTTACCTCGCAGCCGTTGCGATCACTTATATACAAACCTCACTGGTAAGCCATTTGCTAAAACGTATGGATAGCGTAGATCTGAAGAAAAATATTAAAATATTATTTACCGGCTGATTTGGCAACGTGCAAACCTGAAGCATTTGTTATTCAATGAGCTCCATAAATAATTGCACTAAAGCACACTTAAACTTAATGCTGTGTTGAGTTAAATGGGCCGGAACTAGCCAATTAACAACCCATGTTTCTACTACTGTTTTCGTTTGCATTCATTACCTGCATGGCGTGTTCAGCTTTCTTCGGAAAGCTACCCGGTTTATATTTTTACGCTTACTGCGCTATAAGCTTTATCACCTTCGTTACATACGCAATGGATAAATCCGCAGCCAGGCGCCAGCTCAAACGCACACCTGAACAAACATTGCATTTACTGGCATTACTTGGTGGCTGGCCAGGTGCAGTGCTTGCCCAAAAGTTGCTTCGTCATAAATCCAGAAAGCAATCTTTTCAATTTAATTTCTGGCTCAGCATTATTTTTAATTTTATTGCCTTAGCTTTGTTACTTTCGTTCAATTGATGAGCTTGCTCATATATTAGGAAAAGTCATGACACAATATCTGATTGCAATTCACAGACCGCATGGTTACGACCCGGTAATTGAGGAAGATGCGGCCATGGCTGAAGAAATTGATGTGCTCAACCATCAGATGCAAGAGTCAGGCATTATTAAATTTGTCGGTGGATTACAACAGCCGGAATCTGCCAGGTCTATACATGTTCAAGCAAATGGCGAAGTAGATATTAACGAAGGGGTGTATTTAAAGTCCGGTGAACATGTAGGCGGGTTTTGGGTGATAGAAACCATCAGCCTGGATGAAGCATTAAGCTGGGGACAAAAAGCGGCGATTGCTTGCCGCGCGCCGGTGGAGGTAAGACCATTTTATTAAAGCTGCGATCAAGCGCATTTGAAACGAGATATTAGAAAACAAAAAAGGAGGGCAACTGCCCTCCTTTTTAATACATCCTGTTTAATTAGTTGTTACCGTTAGATAACAATACCTTCGTGTTGTACTGAATATCTTTCTTGGCTTTCAGTGATGACACGTAAGCATATGACATTTCAGCACCAAGTGCCGCCTGATACGCTTTATAAGCCTTGTCAGCCACTTCCGGGCTATCTTTAAGCTTCTGGTTCACGGCAATCACTTTAATCACGGTGTAGCCTTTATTAGGCTCGTTAAAACCATAATAGGCTGGCAACGCATGCACATTCACTTTGAACACGTTTCTCATCACTGCATCCGTCAAGCCCTGCGCATTTCTGCGGTCAATGGTGACTGGAGGAATCCACTCTACATTCGCAGCCTTACCAGCTTTTAAATCGGCAAGCAGTGCTTCGCCTTTTTGCGTAGCAAGTTTAGTCGCGGCTTCAGTTTTCAATAAAGACTCAATACCGCTTTTAACTTCATCAAAAGTACGTGGGGCTTCCGGTGTGAACTCAACAGCTCTCGCGGCAACCAGATTGTTTGGAGAAATTTCAACAGCTTCAGTGTTACGTTTTTCTTTTAACACTTCGTCTGAAAACACCATAGAAGCAAGACGTTCGTTCTTAAAGAACTTGGCGATTTCATCTTTAGTCATTGCCGGTGAAGTTTGAACCTGCAAGTTAAACTTTTTAGCCACTGGCTCTAAACTACCGGATTGTTCGTAAACAGTATTACCAAAATCATCAGCTAACTCTGCATATTTAGCCTGCGCTTTCTGGAACAGTAATTCAGCTTTGATTTTGAGCTTCATAGAATCGAAATCTGAAGACTCGCCAGTAATGCCGGTCAATTTGATAATGTGATAGCCAAACTCTGACTCCACCAGGTCACTAATATCGCCAACCTTCATTGAGAAGGCAGCATTTTCAAATGGCTTCACCATGGCACCACGGCCAAAACTACCCAGGTCGCCGCCTTTACCGGCAGAACCTGTGTCTTGTGAAAACTCGATGGCCAGTTTTTCAAAGTTTTTAGGATTTTCTTTGACCTGTTTCAAAATGGATTCTGCTTTTTGTTTAGCTGCAGCTTTTTCTTCAGCGCTAGCTGTACTGTTAAAGCCAATCAGGATATGACTAGCCTGGCGCTGTTCATTGCCTTGGTATTTCGCTGCATTTTCCTCGTAGTCTTGCATCACTTCCTCATCACTAACGCTGACATCGCCAACCAGGCCGGCGGCAGACAATAGTGTGAATTGCAGTTTAACTTTGGCTGGCGCAATGAATTTAGTTTTATGCTGATTGTAATAAGCCTGCACCTGCTCTGGCGTTACATTCACCTGATTAATAAAATCAACCACTTTAACGTCAGCTACAGAAACTTCGCGCTGTTCAAACTCTGACATCAGCGATTGCTCCGCCACTTTTTGCGGCATAAACACCAGGTTGGTTAGACCATCACGCACTTGCTGAACGGTTAAATCTTTACGGATGTTTTGCTCAAACTTGGCTGGAGTTAATTTATTTTGCGACAGCAACTGGTTATAAGTTTCTTCAGAAAACTTACCATTGCTTTGAAATTCAGGCATACCCACGACGTGCTGACTCAATTGATCATCACTGATTTTAAAGCGGTAATCCTGAATGGCGCCTTCGACTAAACGGCGGGTAATAATGCTATCCAGTACGGATTGCTTGAATGCAGGGCTTTCCAGCAAAGCCGCATCTACCTTCTGGCCTTGAGATTGCAGGTAGTTACGCGCATTCTCAACAGCATTTGAATATTCCTGCAGTGAAATTTTCTGGCCATCGACTTTAGCGACTGCGACCTGCCCGCCTGCGTTATTAAGATATGAGTCAATACCGAACAATGCAAATGGCACAACTATCAGTGCCAAAATGATTTTTGCCATCCACCCTTGTGTATGTTTTCTTAGTGCTTCTAACATTTTTTAATTTCCATTACCTGATTTTCGCAACAGCAAACTATACCATAAACCCATCTAAATCGCCCTAATCCAGCACGTGAAATTGCTTTGAAAGCATATAGTTAAGAAGCTTTGCAACCTTGATAAAAGGATAAGTGCATGGAATGCAAATCAAACCCGGCACTTAAAAAAATGAGTCACCATTTGATTAGCAATTACCAAAGTATGGTTTGTTGTATGAATTTTAGCTTTAAGAGCTACCCAGGCAGATGAAAGATATCTAGCTCACATTAGTTAATGCTCGCATTCAGCAGATTCGATTTCAATGAAGAATTTACTTCTAGAGATCGAGTAACAGATCCACATTGAAAACCGATGAGTTTATGCAACAGACGAAAAAAAACGAGTTAGGGATTAACCTAACTCGTTTTAATGTTGGCGGAGCGGACGGGACTCGAACCCGCGACCCCCGGCGTGACAGGCCGGTATTCTAACCAACTGAACTACCGCTCCAGTAATCGTCAAAAATGAAATTATAGCACGATATTTTTTATAATTTCAACAACTATTTTCTAACTATTTACCGCTACTTATTGTTACTTATTAAAGTAATTTATTAAGTGTGGCAAGACTCAAAAAATTAAGAGCGCAGACATCGCACTCTTGATTTTCAAATTGTCTGGTGGGTGCTAACGGGGTCGAACCGCTGACATTCGCCTTGTAAGGGCGACGCTCTACCAACTGAGCTAAGCACCCGTAACAACCCAAGTGTTGCTACAGCTGGCCGAGCATGTTAGCGCTCAACCAAAGCACGCTAGTTTACAGCATCTTTCAGACCTTTACCAGCCCTAAATTTAGGAGATTTTGCAGCTTTGATGTTAATTGTCGCACCGGTACGAGGATTGCGGCCTGAACGGGCTGAACGCTCACCTACATAGAATGTACCAAAACCAATTAATGTTACCAAATCACCTTTTTTCAATGCACCAGAGATTGCTTCTGTCGTTGCATCCAGAGCACGAGCGGCTGCGGCTTTAGAAATACCGGCTGCATTAGCAATATGATCGATCAATTCTGATTTATTCACGTGTTTCCCCTATCTAGTTAAAAAAACAGGTACATCCTGCTATTGCCTTTATATCAAGCCGCAAAACGAGCTGTCAAGCGCTAATCCCGTGTTTTGACAATAATTCGCATCAATTTGCCTAATGCGTGACTGCTTGTTCAGGATTTGCGTCCCCGGCAGCAACAATTTCAACTGCCTCAGTATTCACCGCAAGTGGTTTTGGCGCGCTTTCCAATGCCAAATCCAGCACCTGATCTATCCATTTTACCGGGTGAATTTCAAGGTCTTTTTTGATATTCGCAGGAATATCTACCAGATCTTTTTCATTGGCTGATGGAATCAACACGATTTTAATACCACCGCGGTGCGCTGCCAGTAACTTCTCTTTTAAACCACCAATAGGTAACACTTCTCCACGTAACGTGATTTCACCTGTCATAGCCACGTCAGCACGCGCAGGAATGCCTGTCAGAACGGATACAAGCGCAGTTGTTAACGCAATACCTGCACTTGGACCATCTTTGGGCGTAGCGCCTTCAGGAAGGTGAATATGGATGTCCTTTTTCTCGTAAAAATCAGGACTGATACCCAATCCTTCGGCACGGCTACGTACTACACTCATGGCAGCAGCGACAGACTCTTGCATAACATCGCCCAATTTACCGGTAGTAATGGTTTTGCCCTTACCCAGCAAGGTGACAGCCTCAATCGTCAGCAATTCGCCGCCTACAGAGGTCCATGCCAGCCCAGTTACCTGCCCAACCTGGTTTTCCTTGGCTGCGACGCCAAAGTCATAGCGTTTAACGCCAAGATATTGTTCAAGGTTTTTGCTGGTAACGTTAACTTTCTTAACGGTTTTAGTTTTGCCTTTGGCCAATAACTGCTCTTTAACCGCTTTACGGCAAATTTTAGCTACTTCCTGCTCAAGACGGCGCACACCGGCCTCACGTGTGTAGTAACGCACGATATCGCGCAATACACTTTCTGCTACAGAAATATCCGTAGTTTTCAGTGCATGTGCTTTTAATTGCTTAGGCAACAGGTAACGCTGGGCAATATTGATTTTTTCATCTTCGGTATAGCCTGAAAGACGAATAATCTCCATACGGTCCAATAACGGTTCCGGAATATTCATGCTGTTAGCCGTAGCAACAAACATTACATCGCTTAAATCATAGTCAACTTCGACATAGTGATCGGCAAATGTGTGGTTTTGCTCAGGATCAAGCACCTCCAGCAATGCAGAAGATGGATCCCCACGCATGTCCTGACCCATCTTGTCGACTTCATCCAACAAGAATAATGGATTCTTTACACCCACTTTGGTCATGCTTTGCAATACTTTGCCTGGCATAGAGCCAATGTAGGTACGGCGGTGACCGCGAATTTCCGCTTCATCACGCACACCACCTAAAGCCATGCGCACAAATTTGCGATTCACGGCTTTGGCAATACTTTGCCCAAGCGATGTCTTACCCACGCCTGGAGGACCTACCAGGCATAAAATTGGGGCTTTAAGCTTGCCTACACGCTGTTGCACGGCAAGATACTCAACAATGCGCTCTTTAACCTTATCCAGGCCATAGTGATCTGCGTCCAGGATATCTTCCGCAATCTGCAGATCTTTACTGATCTTGGTTTTTTTCTTCCAAGGCAGGTTGAGCAAAGTATCGATGTAATTACGGACAACAGAAGCCTCTGCTGACATCGGAGACATCAGTTTCAGTTTTTTGAATTCCGCAGTGACTTTGGTTAAAGCCTCTTTCGGCATGGCAGCGTTTTTAATACGTTGCTCAAGCTCATCCATCTCGGCATTCTCATCTTGCTCGCCGAGTTCTTTCTGGATAGCTTTAACCTGTTCGTTCAGATAGTATTCGCGCTGGCTTTTTTCCATTTGCCGTTTCACGCGGCCACGAATACGTTTTTCAACTTGCAGGATATCAATCTCTGATTCCATCAGATACAGCAAATGCTCCAGGCGCTCGATCACGCTGAGCATTTCCAGTACTTTTTGCTTCTCTTCCAGCTTTAATGTCAGGTGCGCAGAAATAGTATCTGCCAGGCGGCCTGGTTCATTAATCGTTGAAAGTGAAGTAAGGATTTCAGGAGGAATCTTTTTGTTCAATTTGACGTACTGGTCAAACTGCGTCATGACAGTGCGCATCAAGGCCTCAGCCTCTTTATCGTTCTGGTCAGTCTGCTCAACTTCTTCGCCCAATGCCATGAAGCATTCGTCGGTTTCGGTGAAGTCAGTCACACGCACACGATGCAGGCCTTCAACCAGCACTTTTACTGTGCCGTCCGGCAATTTCAGCATTTGTAATACTGTCGCCAAAGTACCAATCTCATACAGGTCTTCAGCAACAGGATCGTCTTTATTTGCAGATTTCTGGGCGACCAGCAGGATTTTTTTATCACCCTCAGAAGCTCGCTCCAAAGCTTTTACTGATTTGGCACGGCCAACAAAAAGAGGAATGACTAAATGCGGGTATACCACGACATCGCGCAACGGCAGCAATGGGATCAAGGTGGATTCTTCTGGAGTCTCAGCGTCAAACAAAGTGTGTTCAGTCATAGCTTCTTTCAAAAAGTGTCAAAGGCTTGTGCCTTTGCATTTAGATGGGAACGTACTTTGAAAATTCAAGAGAACAGGCTCTCTTGTGACATAGATGGTATCTTGCAATAGCCCGGAGGCTATTGCAAGCATGATTTAACTCGCGTTTTCGACGCGTTTTTGGGCATCCTGATAAATCAGGATAGGTTCTGAGGTATGCTCGATGGCACCGGCATCAACAATGACTTTAGACAAGTCTTTGAGGGATGGCAGTTCATACATCAGGTCAAGCAACGAATGCTCCAGGATAGAACGCAGACCACGGGCACCGGTTTTTCTTTCCAGTGCTTTTTTGGCGATCAAACGCAGCGCAGACTCTTCAAACTCCAGCTCTACGCCTTCCATCTTGAACAGCTTCATATATTGCTTGGTCAACGCATTTCTTGGCTCAACCAGGATAGTCATCAATGCTGCTTCATCCAGGGACTCAAGTGTCGCTACCACTGGCAAACGACCAATAAACTCCGGAATCAAACCAAACTTGATTAAATCCTCAGGCTCAACATCACGCAATACTTCACCTACCGCGCGGATATCTTCTTTGCTTTTTACTTCCGCACCGAAACCAATACCGCCTTTTTCTGAACGGTGGCGAATCACTTTATCCAGGCCGTCAAATGCACCACCGCAAATAAACAGAATATTGGTGGTATCCAGCTGCACGAACTCCTGATTCGGATGCTTACGTCCCCCTTGTGGTGGTACAGAAGCAATCGTCCCTTCAATCAGTTTAAGCAAAGCCTGTTGCACGCCCTCACCCGATACATCGCGAGTGATGGATGGATTGTCAGATTTACGCGAAATCTTGTCGACTTCATCGATGTAAACAATGCCGCGCTGCGCTTTCTCAACGTCGTAGTCACACTTTTGCAGCAATTTCTGCATGATGTTTTCCACGTCTTCACCCACATAACCTGCTTCTGTCAATGTAGTGGCATCAGCCATTACGAATGGCACATCCAGCATGCGTGCCAGAGATTGCGCTAAAAGTGTTTTGCCTGAACCTGTAGGGCCAATCAGCAAAATATTACTTTTTTGGACCTCTACATCATCTTTACCGGTTTGGCCGCCTTCAGAAAGCGGATTGTATCCCAAACGCTTGTAATGGTTATAAACCGCTACCGACAAGTTCTTTTTAGCTTGTACCTGACCGATTACATACTGGTCAAGGATGGCGCAAATTTCTTGTGGTGTAGGCAGCTTTTTATCAGCTGACTTGATCTCGTTAAGACTTTGAATTTCTTCACGAATAATGTCATTGCACAAGTCTACGCATTCATCACAAATAAATACGGATGGACCTGCAATCAGCTTTTTAACTTCATGCTGACTTTTGCCACAAAACGAGCAATACAAAAGCTTTTCGCTATCTGACTTATTGGCCATATTTATTCCCCTACTGGTCGTCTTTCACTGAAATTAAACAGTGCGTGCGGCAATTACCTGATCTACCAAGCCATAATCCTTGGCAGCATCAGCACTCATAAAGTTATCACGGTCTGTATCGGCAGCAATCCGGTCAACCGGTTGGCCGGTATGATGCGCCATGATCCCATTCAGTTTATCTTTCAAATACAGGATCTCCTTGGCATGAATGGCGATATCGGAAGCCTGGCCCTGGAAACCGCCCAATGGCTGGTGAATCATCACGCGTGAGTTAGGCAGGCAGAAACGCTTACCTTTTGAACCTGCAGTTAACAGGAACGCACCCATACTGGCAGCCTGACCGATACATAAAGTACTTACATCAGGCTTGATGAACTGCATGGTGTCATAAATAGACATGCCAGCCGTCACCGAACCGCCTGGTGAGTTAATGTATAAAGAGATATCTTTATCAGGATTCTCAGCTTCCAGGAACAGCAACTGGGCGACCACCAGATTGGCGGTCATATCGTTCACCGGACCAATCAGGAAAATAACGCGCTCTTTGAGCAAGCGTGAGTAGATGTCATATGAACGCTCACCTCTACCACTTTGCTCAATGACCATTGGGATATACCCAAGACCTTGCGGCTCCATTCTCTCTTGCATCATGCCATCATGTGCGTTCATATAGTTCATGGTTTAAGCACCCATCATCAATTCATCAAATTTAACTTTTTTGTTAGAGACTTTGGCTTTTTCAAGCACCCAAGCCACCACATTTTCTTCAGTTGCCAAGGCTGCTGGTTCATCCAGACGTTTTACATCTGCATAGTACCAAGTCACCAATTCAGCCGGCTTTTCAAAGCTCAATGCAAAAGTATCGACCATTGCACGTACCTGATCCGCATTGGCTTGCAAATTATTGCTGTTCACCACTTCAGTCAGGATCAGGCGCAGTTTTGCGTTGCGTTGTGCCTGGGCTTCGAATACAGAAGGATCCATAGGCACGGTTTGCGGGTCAACGCCACGCTCGCGCAAGTTTTGTGCTGCAACCTGCATCAAACGGTTTGTTTCAGCGGCGATGATAGATTTCGGCAATTCAAAAGTAGTTTCGTTCACCAGTGCTTCAAACACGCCTTCTTTCAAACGCGCAGTAATGCGTTTGGCCACTTCTTGCTCCAGGCTTTGTTTGATTTCAGACTTCATCGTTTCCAGGTTGCCATCTTCAACACCCAGGTTTTTAGCAAACTCTGCATCCACTTCAGGGTAGACAGGTTGGGAAACTGAAACAAATTTCACTGCGTAAGTCACTGTTTTACCAGCTAATTGCGCAGGATTATGATCAGCCGGGTAAGTGATATCGAAAGTCTTTTCAGTACCCGCTTTACCACCTATCAAAGCATCATCAAACTCACTGACGCGACCAGGCTCACCAATTACCAGGTCAATACCACGGTCGCCGGTACTTTCAACCTGCTCACCATCGATAGAAGCGCTCAATGTGATATTGATACGGTCAGCTTTCTTAGACGCGCGTTTTACAGGCTCGTAAGTGACACGTTGCTTAACCAGTACATCCAGTGTTTTTTCAACATCAGCGTCAGACACTTCCAATGTCGGGCGTTCGATTTTTACTTTACTCAAATCGCCGATAGCCACTTCAGGAAAAATCTCGAAAGTCGCTACATATTCCAGCTCTTCAGCCGCTTCTTTAAAAGGAAGGTGCTCAATATTCGGGAAGCCGGCAACACGCAGTTTGTTTTGCTCAACAGCGTCACCAAAGCTGGTTTCAACCGCTTTGGAATAGACTTCATCACGCACCTGGTTACCATAGTGCTGATTTACCAGACCAACAGGTGCCTTGCCTGGACGGAAACCTGAAAATTTGGCGGTGCGCGAAATTTGTTGTAACCGTTGTCTGATTTGCCCTTCCAGCGGAGCTAAAGGGACCTTAATTGTCATGCGACGTTCCAAGTTGCTGACTGTTTCAACAGATACTGCTGCCATGCTGCACTTCCTGTAAAAATCGTTTATGTAACGATGGGTTATGTGAATGGACGCGCCTTGCACGCCTTAATGATTGTTTAGCATAACCTGAACACACTTTATAAGCTTTACAAAGTGATCAAATCATGAAAAAAGAGCATAAAAATATAACACAAGTCGCAATTGAAATAAACTTCAAAACAGCACTTAAGCCATATGCGCAATGCAGACAGGATGTTGCCCGTTACGACGATATAAAATAATACGCTTGCCACAGCTTGATGAGTCAAGGCCCTTAAATTTCGCCCAACGCTACAATGGCTTCTATTTCGACCAGTACGTCACGCGGCAATTTAGCCACCTGCACAGTTGAACGTGCTGGCGTGTGGGTACCAAATACCTCGCCATAAACCTGGTTCATCGCTACAAAGTCATCCAGGTTTTTCAAAAAAACTGTGGTTTTAACCACTTGATTTAAATTGCCGCCTGTCGCTTCGATAATAGCTTGCAGATTAGCCAGCACTTGCTGGGTCTGCACCACTACGTCGCCGTCATTCAGGCTGCCATCCGGGCGCAAAGCGATTTGTCCGGAGGTATAGAGCATGTTACCGACGATCACGCCTTGGGCATAAGGGCCGATGGCTGCAGGTGCATTTGGGGTTTGTACGATTTTCATGATTTATTCCATTGCATGATTTATTCGATGTAATTAAGTCAGCAACCTAATATGGCTGCGCCCAAACAATAAAGGCCTCCTCGGAAGGAAGCCTAATTGATCGTAATACAATTTAAATGTTTATAAATTTTAAAATTCAATCTTAAAACTTATGCCATAGATTTTTCATATGGCTTTAAATGTATGGTGCGAAAGGAGAGACTCGAACTCTCACGCCTCGCGGCGCTGGAACCTAAATCCAGTGCGTCTACCAATTCCGCCACTTTCGCATTTGCAAGTCATACACACTACATATGCGTGCATCACCAACTTCGCCATTATAGCGCATTCCAGCTGCGGTCACAATCTGCCTGACATCACATTGACAAGCCGGGCATTCGACTGCAAGATGCGGAATTGATTATTGTAAATAAGTTAGTGTCAGGACAGGATATGCATTCAGCCGAAGAAAACATGCTCAGAGCAGAACTTGAGCTTTTAATGAGAGAACGCGAAGTGTTACTCAAAATTGCAGGAGTAGCTGCAGGATTGATCGCAGAATTAAATTCGGCAGACCTTCCGATTCGCACCGTAGAAGCTGCTGACTTACTGGCAACCAGCATTAACCAGCTACCAGAAGACCTGCTCCAGGATGCGCTGGACGCCGTTAACGCCACTATCGTCGAATAGTTTGTTGAATAGTGCTTCAACATTGAGCATTTTAGCCAGCTTGCCTGGTTTTAACGCCACACCGCGCGCCACTTTTAATTACTGTTGACAATATGCGCCTCCTAGCCTGCTTTTGCCCGCTATTCCTTGCAGGATGCGGCATTGCATATCAGGCCCAGCCGATTCAACAGCACCAAAATATTGAGAACATCCAGCAAGCCTCGCCCACACAGGAAGGTTTCAGGCAGTTTGTCCATACGCAATACCCGCAAACTGCCTGGCCGATTACTTCATGGGATATAGACAAGCTGACATTGTCGGCCCTGTACTTCCACCCTACCCTTAAAGTTGCCAAGTCTGACTATGCCGTTGCCCTAGCAGGCATTACCAGTGCGGGCTTGCGCCCATTGGTTGGCTTAAACGGCCAGCTCTCGCATAGCAACCAGGCCAACGGGGACATAAGCCCATGGGCTTATGGCTTGCAGGTGGATATTCCTTTTATCACGGCCAATAAACGCCAGATCAGTATCGATATTGCGCAATACCAGGCAGATATCGCCAAAATATTTGTGTCAGAGAGTGCCTGGATGCTCAGGCAAAACCTGAGCCTTGATTTGATCACGCTGGCAGAACAACAGGCTATACATGCCAGCCTGGCAAAACTGCAAAAATCCCAGGCAGATTTATTAAATGCCTATCAAAAAAGGCTGGATCTCGGTGTGGCAGGTAAATCTGATGTGCTGCCGATCCGCTTGCAGCATGATCAAGCCGCCTGGCAGTTACAACAACTGACATTGCAGATTAAGCAGACCCAGCAAAAAATCATGCATGACGCCGGCCTGACGGACCAGCAAAATGTATCGCTTAATATCGCCCCGCTGAATATTTCGCAGATTCTCAAAGCCAGGTTCGATCAGCCGCAAGCCTATCAGGACGCGAAAACAATCCAGCATTATGCACTGACCAACCGCATGGATATCCAGCGCGGGCTGGCGCAGTATGCCAAGGCAGAATCGCAGTTAAGGCTGGAAATGGCCAAGCGTTACCCGGATATCTCATTAAGCCCGGGTATTTTATATGAATACGGCGACAGGATCTGGGCGCTGGGTATTGGTGGCATGCTGAATCTGCTCAATAAGTCATCAGACCTATGGGCGCACGCCGAGCAGGTGCGGCAAAACGAAGCGGCTAGGTTTTATGCCTTGCAACACCAGATTATCCAACTCTCTGAGCAAACCTATTTAAAATACCGTGATGCCGCTAACCTGTTGATTACGATGACGCAGGAATACACCCAGCAATCCAGCCGCAAACAGCAGCTGGAAAGCCAGTGGCGTAAAGGCCTGATTGATAAAACCGAATACCTGCAAACTGAAATCCAGTTTTATGCCGCGCAGCAACGGCTGGTCATTCAACAGGCGAATGTACTGCGCGCATTGCAGGAAATTGAAAATGTCATGCAAAAACCATTGCTTTTATCCGAGCAATCCATGACATTTGCCATAAAGACACAAGAGGCGCCATTAAAATGAATAAAAAAGCACTCTGGATTATCGGGGCTCAGATTGCACTCATTATCCTGCTGATTTGGACGGTCGTCCTGGTTGGTCGCGATGAATACGAGACCATGCAGGATGATAATGAAGAAGAAATTGATGGCCCGGTGCATGTGGTCGAGCAAAACGGCCTGCAAGTTGTACAGTTAAACCTGGCCACCCAGCAAAATAGCGGCATCAGTGTAGATGCGCTACAACCCTATGACTACCACGGCAACATCAAGGTACTTGGGTCTGTGGTTTCTATCCAGACACTGGTGGATTACAACAGCCAGTATCAGCAACTGAAAACGCAATTAGCCGTTGCCGAAAGCATCCTGCCTAACCACCAGTTGCAATATCAGCGTTATAAACAATTGAATGAAGACGATAAAAACGTCTCGGATAAAGCGGTTCAGGAAGCACAGGCGCTGGTCATTAATGACCAGACGCAAATCAAATCTGCCCAGTCACAATTAAAGGCATTGACGGATACCATCGTTGCGCAATGGGGTAAACCGCTGGCGACGCTGATTACCCAGCACCCTTCAACAGGCCCGCTACATGATTTACTGACACAGAAAAAAGTACTGGTGCAAGTCAGTTTTCCGCTCAACTTCAAAGAGCCTGAAGCAAACTCGACTATCTTTATTTCACCGATCCAGGATGAAGTCAAACCGGTGCGTGCAGACTACGTCTCCCAGTCTATCCAGACCGATATCAGCAATATCGGTAAAACCTATTTCTATAGTGCTCCTGCAGATTTCCTGCGCGTGGGCATGCGTGTCAATGTGGTGCCGGCCCAGTCCTCATCCTCTATGTTAAAAGGCGTCATTGTGCCTAACCAGGCCATCGTCTGGCATGGTGGTATGGCCTGGATCTATGTCAAAACCAAGGCAGATACGTTTTTGCGCAAACCGGTAGCCTCTGATGTAGAGCTCGATAATGGCTGGTTTGATAACAGCCTCCGCCCGGGCACTGAAGTCGTCACTCATGGTGCGCAACTGCTGCTGTCGGAAGAGTTTAAATTCCAGATTAAAAATGAGAATGACGATTAAGCCGCGTCAACACAATAGCCGGAAAGCGTCACAGGCATGATGTCGGCACTGGTCAGATTCGCGATTCGTTTCTATGGCGTCATTATCGGTCTCGCACTGCTGGTAGTGGGTTACGGCACGTATAGCCTGACACAAAGCGATTTAAACGTCTTTCCTGAATTCGCGCCTACCCAAATCGTGATCCAGACTGAATCTCCCGGCCTGTCAGCCAGCCTGGTAGAAAAACTGGTCACGCAGCCGATTGAAAATATCATTGCCGGTGCGATTGGTATTAAAAGCCTGCGTTCGCAATCTATTCCCGGGTTGTCGGTCATCACGGTCATTTTTCAGGATAAATCGGATATTTACCGTAACCGGCAAATCATTGCCGAACACCTGAATATGCTGGGCAACCAATTACCGCCAGGCATTATCCCAAATATCAACCCGCTCACTTCTTCTGCCAGCACCGTACTGGGCCTGGGCGTTACTTCGGACAAACTGAGCTTGATGCAGCTGCGTACCTTGGTCGATTGGCACCTGACGCCGCATCTGATGGCGATTCCCGGCGTGGCAGATATCAATGTGTTTGGTGGCGAAGTCCGCCAGTTCCAGATAAAAATTGATCCGCGCAAGCTGATGTTGTACCAGCTGAATGTGCAGGATGTAGTGAATGCCGCCAGCCGCGCTACCGGGGTGCGCGGTGCCGGTTATATCCAGAATGACAATCAGCGCATTATTTTAAATACCCAGGGCCAAACGACTACGCCAAAACAGCTGGGCAACATCACGCTGATACGCAAACTGGGGCGTACTATCCGCATCAATGACGTTGCTGAGGTTGTTGAAGGCGCAGCGCCCTCAATCAGCGCTGCCGCCATCAACGGTAAACCTGCGGTCTATTTGTCAGTTCAGGGCCAACTTGGCGCTAATACTTACGCACTGACAAAGTTACTGGAAAACAAGCTGCGTGATATCAAACCCAGCCTGACCAGCCAGCGAGTCAATTTGCATGAAGGCCTGTTCCGGCCGGCAAACTTTATTGAAACTGCGATTGAGAGTTTACGCTCGGATATCCTGATTGGCTCAACGCTGGTTATCGCCGTGCTGTTTGTATTTTTGTTCAATGTGCGCACGGCAGTGATTTCGGCAACGGCTATCCCGCTTTCCCTGCTGTCGGCCATCGTCGTGCTGCATCAATACGGCGTCGGCCTTAACATTATGGTGCTGGGCGGCCTGGCGATTGCCCTGGGCGAAGTAGTCGATGATGCGATTATTGATACGGAAAATATTTTCCGGCGCTTGCGCGAGAACCGCCAACTTGCACAGCCTTTGCCGATTTCACAAGTAGTATTCCAGGCCTCGATGGAAGTACGTGGCTCTGTGGTCTATGCCACCATTATCGTAGCGTTGGTTTTTTTACCCTTAATCACGCTGACCGGTGTAGCAGGCAAATTATTTGCCCCGCTGGCCTATGCCTATATCTCAGCCATCATGGCTTCTCTGGCGGTGGCACTCACGTTGACGCCGGCACTTTGCTATGTCCTGCTTGGCAGAGCAAGACTAGACAACTCAGAGTCACCACTACTGCGCTGGCTAAAGCAAAAATATGTGAAAGTGTTGCACCATATCGAGTATCGTTACCAGTTAATTCTGGTCAGCAGCTTCGTCTGTATCGCGATTGGGCTGGTTCTATTGCCACTGTTCAGGAGCCAGTTTATCCCTGCCTTGCATGAAGGCCACTACATTCTGCATATGACCACAGTGCCTGGCACTTCGGAAGTACAATCACTCAAGCTAGGCAACCAGGTGACCAAAGTATTGCTGGAGATCCCAGGCGTGAAAAGCGTTGCCCAGTGGGTTGGCCGGGCACCAAATGCGGCGGATACGTTCGGTACGCATTACAGCGAATTTGAAGTCGAAATCGGCACCGTTTCTGGTGCAGACCAGGAACGCATCTACCGCAGCATCCGTGAAGAACTCTCGGGGGAAACGGAAGATGACGATGACGACGGCAAAATAGAATTAGGGTTTTTAGGTGCCAACTTCGCAATTAATACGTTTTTAAGCGAACGCATTGAAGAAACCATTTCCGGCTACGCCGCAGGCCTGGTGATTAATATTTATGGCCATGACCTCGATGCGCTCGACCGCGATGCGCAAAGAGTAGCGAATGTGTTAGGTAGCATACGCGGTGTACGGGATGTGATGGTGCAATCGCCACCGGAAACACCCGAAATCGCCATCAGGCTCAAACAGGAAAAACTGTCATTGTGGGGCTTGCAATCTGTAGATGTGCTGGATACCGTTAAAGCCAGCTACGAAGGCGTGCCGGTCAATCATGTATTTATGGGTAACCGCTCGATTGGCGTCAGCGTGTTGCTCAACGACGCTAACCGCGATGATATTGCCGATATGCGCAATATCCCGATCTTTAATCCTGAAGGCCAAATGCTGAAACTGTCCGATGTGGCTTACATCGCGCAGGAAGGTGGCCGTTCGAAAATATTGCATTCCGGTGCCAAGCGCATTCAAACCATCACTGCCAATATTGGCGGTCGTGATCAGGAAGTTGTGCTCGGTGAAATACAGAAAACACTGCACCAGAAAGTGACCTTGCACACCGGAAACTATATGGAGTTTTCAGGCGAAGCTGAGGCCAATGCTGAATCCCGCAGGGATTTGATCGTCCACTCGCTGGTGGCTGGTGTGGCTATCTTCCTGATGCTTTATATCGCTTTTGGCAGCTTGCGTAACCTGTTACTGACATTCGCCAACCTGCCCTTCGCATTGATTGGTGGCGTGGTAGCCACGTTCTTTGCCGGTGGATGGATTTCAGTTGGTACGCTGGTTGGCTTTGTGACGCTATTTGGCATTACGTTGCGTAACTCGATTATGATGGTGTCGCACTTCCAGCATCTGGTGGATAAGGAAGGTTGCGAATGGAATCTGGAAACCTGCATTCGTGGCGCTACCGAGCGTTTGCCTTCAGTGTTGATGACAGCACTGGTGACTGCACTAGGTTTATTGCCGCTGGCGATTGGCAGTGGCGAGCCGGGGCGTGAGATTGAAGGCCCGATGGCGACGATTATTGTGGGCGGCCTGATTTCTTCAACCATCCTCAATTTGCTGATCTTGCCTACCATCATGCTGCATTTCGGCAAGTTTGAGAAAACGAGCCCGTTTGAAACTACTGAACCAGGCGTCCGTTAAGCACTTTTGTATCCAGCCCCTGTTCAAACAAATCACATTCACTTTGATGGACTATCCAGGACTGGAAGGCGGATTGCGGCAAGATTTTGGATAATCCCGCATCGAGAATACCCATGGCTTGCAAATCGGCCAGGGCAAAGGAAGTTTCCGGCAGCTGCACCCGGTCATCGGATTTAACCAGTAGCAAATGACTAGCCTCCAGCTGACAGGCCAGCCAGGCAGCCAGGCTGTCAGAAGTCGTTTCCCAGTTTTCCGGTAACGCTGTGTCGCCCCACAGTTCCGTGTTTAGCACCATTTCACTTGGCAACCAGACCAAGCCTCTATGCTGCCAGCCACGCTCTGCTATCTCCAGGGGATTTCGAGCTAGCGTCAGCTCTGGCAACATGGCCACCAGGCTGCGTGCCATCTGGTCCATGGCATAAATCGCCAGCGTGTGCGCGTGTAAATCACTGATATGGCCATCAGGCAAATTTGCGCGAATCTGTTGAAATTGACGTACCGCATCTGCATATACGCCCCCGCCAGGCACGATAATGACTTTCCCATCGCCCCAACGGACAACCAGCTGCAGCCATTTAAGCAGGCTGTCATGGTGTGTCACGCTTCCTCCAAGCTTGATCACCCACATGATGTTTTCCCGAAAAAGTTAAGATTGAGTTTTAAATTGCGCCACCAGTTTAAGAAACTGCGAAGCTTTATCCAGCGTTTCCTGGTATTCCCTATCGCAATCAGAGTCGGCAACGACGCCACCACCGGCATAAAAGGTCATGGTCTGCTTGCAGATGACCGCTGTGCGTATTGATATATTGGTGTCCATACTACCATCAAATCCAATATAACCTATGCTGCCACAATAAATCCCGCGCCGGTGCGGCTCCAGCTCTTCAATAATTTCCATCGCCCGCAATTTTGGCGCGCCGGTAATTGAACCGCCGGGAAAACAGCCACGCAGCAAATCCAGTGCATGATAGCCACTGGCGAGCACGCCGCGTACGATACTGACCAGATGATGTACATTGGTAAAACGCTGTAAGCGGAATAAGGCATCCACCTTGACCGAGCCTATCTCGCAAACCTTACCGATATCATTACGCAATAAGTCGACGATCATCAGGTTCTCTGCCCGGTCCTTGATACTGCTAGCCAGCGCATCAGCTTCTTGCTTGTCTAAAATAGCATCGGCATGCCGGGGACGCGTGCCTTTGATCGGACGTGTTTCCACTTTATGATCAGTTACTTGCAGAAAACGCTCAGGCGACATGGAAAGCACTTCAAACGGCATGCCCTGCCCGTCATCTACCTGCAAATAAGCCATAAACGGGGCTTTGCTTAACTGGCGGAACTGGTCATAAGCTTGCCAGGCATCGCCTTGCACTCTGACAGCCAGCCGTTGCGCCAGGTTAATCTGGTAGCAATCTCCCGCCAGGATATAGTCTTTGACTTTCTGGAAAGCCTTGGCATAACTTGGCTTGTCCATATTATGCGCTATGTCGCCAACCACACTAAATGCAAGCTTCTCAGACTGATCTATTGGCTGTAACAGGCTTTGCTGCAAAGCATGTAATGACTCAGCGGAATTAAAGCAGGCGTGTGACACCAAATGGCAACAGCGTTTATGGTGATCCACCACAATCGCCCAGTCATAAATGCCGACCAGCAACTCGGGCACAGGCATATCCTGTACTGCCAATTCAGGCATGGGCTCAATACTGCGCCCAAGGTCATAAGAAAAATAGCCGAGCGCGCCACCGGCAAAAGGCACGTCAGTCACACGGTCAACCTTGTGTGGTGCCAGCAAGCGCTTGATAACAGTAAAAGGATCTTCTTCACATTGATAAAGTGTTCCTTCTACATACACCTCAGTTACCGGACGACGATGGATAATTCTGGCAACCGGTTCTGCAACCACAATATCAAACCTGGCGCCCAGGCTGACCTCTTCATCTACTGAAAACTGCTTTCCTGCGGTATCCACACGACCACTTTCAAGCAGCATGGGCCATTGCATATGCCTGACCTGTGTCAGCCAGTAAGCGCCTTCGTGGTAAGGTAATACCAGCTGAATCAATGCCATGCCTGCCACAACCTCGCCACGGCATACGCCGGAAAACACACTTCTGCGTCGTTTTTCAATGAAGGATCATCAGCCAGTATTGATGCCGATGCCGATTTGTAAATCAGACCTAAGCGCTGAGCGATTTCAGGCAACAAAAAACTACCTGCGCCCAGCCCTATCAAGGTTTGCGGTTGCATTGCCGATTTCTTTACACAGGATTGAATCGCATCAACCAGGATAGATAATTGTTGATGCCTGAATGCCTGCGCCAGCGAGCGCCAATGGGCGCCATCATCATCTTCCAGGTCATGCCCTACCATGCGTGCAAGACGCCGCATGCTGGCTTCCAAAGAGCGATCCTGGCCATCGGCAGTATCCGCCAGATCATGCTTAGACGGTAATTCTTCCATTACGCGATAAACGTCAGCGGTGGTAGCGAAATACTCGGCGGCAATATGACGCGCCTGCTGGTTCCACTCGATAGACGGTCCAAAAGCCATCAAAGGCGTGCGTACCACGCCGGTGTAGGTCAAGCCCTGACTTGCCATGCGTTCGGCATCGGTCCAGCCATTTGCCAGCACCTGCCGTGCGTTGCAAACGGTAATATCACTGGTGGTGCTGCCGATATCTACAATCAGTGTGGCTGAATCCGCATGTGTTTCTGCCAGGCATTGCGCTGAAGCATGCCAGTTCAAAGAGGCGATATCTGATTCTTTGCCATCTACTGATGCAACAAATGAGGCTTTATCAGCCGGTGATGCCTGATAGAACATGGCTTGCGGCAGATGTTTTTTGATAGTCTCTGCAATAGCGCGTACGCCTTGCGCACGGTTTTCAAATAAATCCACCAGT
>JALDYP010000041.1:0-24684 GCA_032153875.1 Methylophilus sp. | reverse complement strand
GCATCCAGCAATGGAAAGTATTTCTGATTGGCCTTCATGGTCAGGATCAGGCACTCTTGCGGCACAGCGAGAAACTCTTCTTCAAACTGGCCTAGCAACACATTCGGACGTTCCACCAGCGCAGTCACTTCATCGAGCAGTGCATCATCTTCAATCGGCTTGAGATTTTGTTTGGCAGCGGCGGCGTCAAGTTGCTTAACGATTTCGGCACGGCGCTCTGCAAAACTGGCAATCACTGCGCCTTCGTTGGCTAACTGTTGCGCATATGTGTCAGCAGAAGTCAGCGTCACCGCCGGATTCTTCGCTTCAAAACGGTGACCTTGCGTGGTATTGCTGGCAGCCAAACCTAAAGTCGAAACCGGGATGATATCATTACCATGCAATGCCACCAGACCATGCGCCGGACGCACGAAGTTGACGCTTTGCCAGCCATCGTTGATCTGGTAAGTCATGACTTTAGGGATAGGCAATTTAGCCAGCGTTTCATCAAGCGCTTTTTGCAGGCCTTCCCGCAAATTTGCGCCGGATTGCGTCGCATCGAGGAACAGGATATCCGCTTTGCCATCATTTTCTTTGCGCAGGTTGGCAACCGCAGCTTCGTTTTCACCAAGTGCCTGCAGTTTCTTCAGCAATGCAGGGGTCGCATTGCCGCTGGCATCCAGACCCACGGTAGCTGGCATCAGTTTTTGCGCGACTTGTTTATCCGCAGCCTTGACAGCTACCTGAGTAATATGTGCAGCCAAACGGCGAGGCGAAGCGAACGTAGTTACCACGCTGCTATCCGCCAGCAAGCCGGAAGCTTTCAGGCTTTCAGCCAAGACGCCACTGAATGCTTCACCTAATTTATTGAGCGCTTTAGGCGGCAATTCTTCTACAAATAATTCAACTAACAGGTTGCGGGTACTCATGCGGCGGCTTTCTTCTCTTGTTCTGCTTTATCGCTTTCCAGTTTGGCGATGACTTCATCGGCCCATGCTTTAGGTGCCATCGGGAAGCCCATGCGCGCGCGGCTATCGAGGTAGCTGGCAGCGACGGCGCGGGCCAGGTTGCGGATACGGCCAATATAGGCTGCACGCTCGGTCACCGAAATAGCACCACGCGCATCCAGCAGGTTAAAGGTATGGCCTGCTTTAAGCACCTGCTCATAGGCTGGCAGCGCCAGTTGCACTTCCATCAGATGCTTGGCCTGTTTTTCGTGCGCATTGAAGGCGGTAAACAGGAAATCCACATCGGAATGCTCAAAGTTATAGGTGGATTGCTCAACCTCGTTCTGGTGGAACACATCGCCATATTTCACGCCAGGTGAATATTCGAGGTCATAGACGTTTTCAACGCCTTGCAGGTACATGGCCAGGCGCTCCAAACCATAGGTGATTTCGCCGGTGATCGGTTTGCAGTTAATACCGCCAACCTGCTGGAAGTAAGTAAACTGCGTCACTTCCATACCGTTCAGCCAGACTTCCCAACCCAGGCCCCAGGCCCCCAGTGTAGGGTTTTCCCAGTCATCTTCGACAAAGCGGATATCGTTTTCTTTCAGGTTGAAACCCAGGGCTTCAAGTGAGCCTAGATACAGTTCCAGGATATTGGCCGGTGCCGGTTTCAGCACGACCTGGTACTGGTAGTAATGCTGCAACCGATTGGGGTTTTCGCCGTAACGGCCATCTTTCGGGCGGCGGCTAGGTTGCACATAGGCGGCTTTCCATGGTTCAGGACCCAATGCGCGCAGGAAGGTCGCAGTGTGGCTGGTGCCTGCGCCGACTTCCATGTCATAAGGTTGCAGCAAGGTACAGCCTTGTTTATCCCAGTATTCTTGTAGTTTTAAAATGATTTGTTGAAAGGTCAGCACCATTTTGCCTGATCCGATGAAATGCAAAAGGCAGATTTTACCTGAATTACAGGTAGCCACGAAATGATTCGCCGTGCCGGAAGGACTCGCTAGTATTACTAATTTGGTGCGCCGTATTGGATTCGCTGATTAAGTAGTCACGACTGGCTGCGCTTTATGCTGGTAATCCACATATGCGGGAATGGCAATCGCGGCCAGAATACCAATACCAAAGACGCTGACGACTACAAGAACACCCCAGAAAGACCACTTTTTCTGCACTCGATCGAACTGCTCAACACTTTGCCAGCGTTTGTTGCGCCAAGCCCATTCGCGGCCTTTGGCTCCCAGGAAAAAAGACATGACAAACCCAACGTAGGGAATCAGGCATAACAAGCCTATCCAGGTTCTATTGCTGATGGCCCAAATCCAGTTTAGGAAAAAGGCACCCCAGCTCCAGCCTTTTACGCCATCAGGAACCACTGCATCTTTACCTGTGCCGGAAGTATTAACGAACGCTGTATCGTTACTTTTAACATCAGGTTTGGTAAAGTCTTGCATGGTTTTGTCCCTTCATCTTAAGCATGTATTTAGTTATTTTTAATTGTTGCTGAGCGTAGCGTGTGCAAATAGCTGATCAGCAAACCCAATGCGCTCAATACAATAAACAGGTAATTCCCCCACCAGACATAAGGGGTTGTGCCTTGATAACTCTGCGCCTTGCCGACCAGAATCAAGCCCTCGTCATGCGGTGCATGCTGCTTTATTTGGCCATCGTGACCAATGATGGCGGTGGCGCCTGTATTGGTACTGCGCAATACCATACGCCCGGTCTCGATCGCCCTCACCTGGCTAAATTGCATATGCTGCTCTGCTGCGAAGGATCGGCCATACCAGGCGTCATTACTGATATTCACCAGCAATTCAGCTTCCGGCAGCTGCTGCGCAATCTCTTCGCCAAACACATCTTCATAACAGATATTCACGCCGACTTTTTGCCCGGCAAGATGCAGCGGTTTCCTGGAAGTACCACGTGACAAATCGCTCAGCGGCATATGCAGCAAGTCCTCATAGATCCAGCCGAAAACGCCTTTTAATGGAATATATTCACCAAACGGCACCAGGTGACTTTTGGAATAGGCTTGCGCAGGCGAGGTACCAACACTGATGGCGCTGTTGTAGTAATTATTGTTTTTGGCTTCTACTACGCCGAGCAAAATATCGCCTTGCTGGCTGGTGGCATGTTGTTTAAGTGCTGCAAGGTAGGAGGAATCAATTTGCTCGGCCAACATGGGTAATGCCGTTTCCGGCAATATGATCAGTTTCGCTTGCGCCATGCGCACCATATCCAGGTATTGGCGCAAGGTACGCTGTGCCTGGTCAGGTGACCATTTAATGGTCTGGCTGATATTGCCCTGCAACAGGGCGACACTGACAGGTTGACCCACCGGATGGCTCCACGGGATCACTGCCAGTATACTGCCGACCGCCAGTAGCGCTACCGTTAGTATGAATGCACGTATCCGGTTTGCGGTATTCAAGCATGCATAGGTCAATGTAGCAGCCATGCCTGCTGTCAATGCAGAGACGCCATACACGCCGATCACCGGCAAATACCCGATCAAGGGGCTGAATGGTGCTTGTGAATAACCCAGCGTCAACCAAGGGAAGCCGGTAAAAATCCAGCTGCGCACCCAGTCTGAAAGTGCCCACAAGATTGGCGCAGCCCACAACAAGTTACCCAGTCTTTTCGCCAGGTAGCCAGCCAGCGCCGGGAACAATGCCATAAACGCACACAGGCAAAAGGTGCTGAATCCGGCAAACCACCAGGGCATACCGCCAAAATCATGCAGGCTGATATAAATCCAGTAGATACCAAGGCAATATAAACCGATACCGAATGCCATGCCGAGTTTAAATACCTGGTTTGCGCTGCTGGCTTGCTGCCACAGCAATAACAAAACAGCTAAAGACAACCAGGGCAACCAGAACAGGTAATACGGCGCGAAACCTGCGACGGTAAGCGCGCCTAAAGCGACTGCCAATAATGCGCGTTGCCAGGATGGCGCTTGCTGCGCCCATTGGATAAACCTACTCAATGCGACCCTTTCACAGGCTGGATATCGGCTCTAGAAAGCCAGGTTGAAAAATCAGGTGAATGCATGACTTGCCACTCGATAATACGTGCCAGCGCAATCGGGTCGCTTTCATCCGCCTTATCGAATGGCTTGGCCGGATGACACATCAATACCGGAGGCAGACTGTGTTGAGTAGGCGCTGGGCATTGTTTCAATTGCCTGGCCCAGGTTAGCCAATGTGCCTGGTAATCCGCTGCATCACCCTCAAAATCATAGACGCCCAGCAAGCAGGGAGAAACTCTGAACCCGGCTTGCAAGGCAGCCGTTTGCAACGTTTTTGCACCCAGCCAATCAATAATCCGCGCCTTTAAACCACTCTCAGCTGGTGGACTGGAAATCCTTAACCATGGTCGTTTAGAGGCAGGCAACTTCCCGTAGCGTTGCTGCAATTCCCCTAGCAACGCATCCCGGATGATGGGCAACTGATGCACATGCAAATGGCCATCTATATAATCTGGCGCGCTGCCTGTGGCTTGCTCAAAGGCATCCAACTGTTGCTGGATATTGGCACGCACCACTTGCCCATCAAGCAAACCAAGCAGGCTGCGCAATACCAGAACGGGATGCGATAAGCGCACCGTTTGCGAAAACTGGGTGAAATCCAGATGCAGGCCGATATCGGCTTTGGCGCGAATCTCCGGGGTTAACTGTACCGCGCTGTTCGCCCAGGCCGGGCTGAGTGTCATACATGAGGTCGCCGTAAGCACACCGCGTTGAATCAGATCAATAATCGCCTCATCGATGGCTGCAGATTGTGCGAAATCATCTGCGCAGATAATTACTTTAGTCATATAAGCACTTTGATCATAAAAGCACTCTAGCCATGCTTAAAAGCCCAGAAACGGCTTAGCAGCCAGGTACTCGCAGCAACCATTACCATCACCACACCCAGCACAAACCAGAACGGCAATGGTGTATAAGTAAGTGCTAACCACACTAGTGCCTGATTACCTAAAAACCCTGCTAACGCGACTGCTAAGAATTTGGGGAATGCCTGCTGATGCCCGGCCTGGCTACCACGAAAAGACCACCAGCGATGACCCACATAACTGGCTGGAAATGCGGCAAGAAAACCCAGCCAGTTTGCGCTGGATGGCTGCCAGCCCAGCGCATGGGTCAGCAAGGCTACTATATAATGCACCGCTGCAGCCACTGCACCAACACTGACAAATCCCAGTACCGAAACCCGCATGGATAAATCAGGCCTCTCCTGCCGGTTTACGGCGGCGTGGCGCGGCTTTGTTTGCTTTTACAGGCGCATCACTGCCTGAAGTTTTTACTGATGCTTTGATTGCTGCGGACGACTTCTCTCTAGCTTGACGTTTTACTTTAGATGATGCGCCAGGTTGCACGACTTCGGCGACAATAAACGGCGGGCGGCCTTTCACTTCGTCATAAACACGGGCCAGGTATTCTCCAAGTACGCCAATAAACAATAACTGCACGCCGGAGAAAAACATCATGCTGGCGACCACGGTGGGCCAGCCAGGGATGGATTCGTGGAAAAACATGGCATCAATGATCACTACCGCCGCGTAGGCAAATGCAATGATCGCCAATACCGCACCGGTCAGGCTGGCCAGCCGCAAGGGCAATACCGAGAAACTGGTGATACCGGTCCAGGCAAGTGCAATCAATTTGAGTTTTGAATAAGCACTTTCACCATGCAGCCTTGGTAACGGTGTATAGGGAATACCTATGGACTTATAGCCTACCCATGCATAAATGCCTTTCATAAACCGGTTACGTTCTGGCAAAGCGATCAACGCATCTACGACTTTACGGTCCATCAGCCTGAAATCACCGGCGTCCCGCGGAATCTCAATATGGCTACTGGCACTCATCATGCGGTAAAACAGGCGTGAACCCCAAAGCTTGAATGAAGATTCCTGCTGACGGTCCTGGCGAACCGCATACACCATGTCATTGCCTTCGCGCCATTTCTCCAGCATGGTCAACATCAGTTCCGAGGCATGCTGGCCGTCGGCATCCATGCAAATGACACAATCACCCTTGGCATAGCCCAGCCCCGCGCTGATGGCATTTTCCTTACCAAAATTGCGGGAAAACCTGACCAGCGTCACATTGCAGGTATCCACCAGCGTTTGCACAATATCTGAGGTGTGGTCGCGGCTGCCATCATCGACCACGACAATATCCCAGTGCGGAGACATCTGCTGCAACATGCTGCAAATGTTATGCAAAGTATGCCGGATGTTTTTTTCTTCATTGAAAGCAGGCACCAAGACGGTAATATGCGGCTGGGCGGTCGGGCGGGCAGAATCTGTGATTGTCATGGCATTACATTCTGGTAATGAACTGATTGGGATTGTAGCGGATTCAGTCTAGTTTTTGGCAGGTGTTGCCGAACGATCACTCGCATGCAGGTTACGCCTGTCTTTCACGACCGCCAGTGACATGCCCTGACGCACAATGTTGACAATCACTTTGCCCTTCATCACTTCATGACAATGCATATTGGTGGTGGAAATATAAAAGTCAGCTTCTTCCCATTTGCGTGTCACTTTAAAGCGCTGATCAAGATAGGGTTCAATTTGTGGCGTATCTACGCAGGCACCGATCCAGTATGGTTGCGAACGTGGTGGCAGTGTCATCGCCTGTAACTTGTCCGTAGCCTCCCGCAAAGCACTGGACCAGTAATCGCCTTCCCAATTGAATTGCGCCTGTTTTTGATCGCCAACCAGGCGGTTGAGCCGTACATATTCAAACGGATGCAACTGCACAATATCGACAAAAGTAACCAGCATTAAACCGGCGACCAACCCGGCCCATAACGATTGAAACACAACACGGCCAACCCAGCGGCTGTTTGCAAAGACGTCATACACGGTCAACACTGCCCATGCCCCCAGAATCGCCAGCAATGGCAGCAAGAATGTGAAATGACGGACACCGTTGTAAAGCGCAGGTTTGTCGTTTAGGACAAACATTAACGGTAATAAAATGCCTGTCAGCAGTGTATACATGGTGATCCGCGCTTTAATATCGGCAGCCTTTACAGCGCTTCTGCATGCCAGCCATAGCAAAGGAATGGTAGCCAAGCCAAGCAATGCAGCTTCCGGTAATTTCACCGCCAGATACTGGAACAGGTAACTGCGCGGTACATCGCCGATGTTGTACATGACGCCGTTAGACATGGTCTGCATATTAAAATCAAAATGCGAGAACGATTCGGCAGCCTCCAGAATGTTATCGACATCGATCACGCTCCATGGCCAGCAGATGGCCATAAACACAAACGCGAGTACGGCAGCTGGCAGCAACACCAGCACCATGCGTAACAAGCGTGACAGAATGGGTGAGCTGCTAACTTTATGATCAAGCCATGCGCGCCAGATCACCAGCAGGATAAGGTAGATCACGGCAAACGCACCACCGACGCGCAAGCCCAGTGCACCACCCACGGCAAAACCCAGCAACACAATGGCTTTGCCACTGACATTTTCCATATCACGTACCACCAGTGCCGTGGCATAAAGTGCCCACAGCATACAAGCGGCGAATGGAATATCTTTGGTATGGGTAAACATCGCGCCTGACCATGACACTGTCAACAGCAGCATCAGCATGGATACCAAGGCAAGGCGCTGGCCGCCCAGTAAATTGGCAAAACGCGAAACACCGTAGAAGCCCAGCAAGCCGAACAAAGCTGAGAGCAGGTGGCGGATATCCCAAATGATGATCGGAAAATAGGGGTCCAGCGCGGCGGCGATAATGTCGAACAAACCGCCGTAGAGGTAAAGGTTGCGGTAGTGAAAAGCATCCTGGTCGGTAAATCCAGAGCTATACCAATCCAGCAACATCTGGCCATAAGTATGTTGCACATACTCGTCATTACTGATGCCATGCTGCCTGAAGGTCAGGCCGACCCAGACAAATAAACCCAGCCAGAACAGACGTGTTATCCAGGTCTGCGTTGAGGCAGATGACAAGTGGGCAGGCGCAGGTTTCATAGGCAAGACGAACATGAAAAACGAACTCGCAAGCGTATCACGCCGCTAACGCTTATGATAGTGTGCGCCCTGGCCTGCGCACAAAAAAGCCTGCACGCATGCAGGCTTTTGGCAAAATAACTATTGGCCGGGATCAGTATGGACGGAGAAGCGGTAACCGGAACCACGTACGGTCTGGATCATGTCCTGGTGATTAGATGCCACCAGTGCATTACGCAAACGGCGAATATGCACATCTACTGTTCTGTCTTCAACAAAGACACGGTCACCCCAGACTTTATCCAGCAACTGTGTACGGCTGTGCACACGCTCGGGGTTAGTCATGAAAAAGTGCAGCAACTTGAATTCGGTAGGACCAAGCGGTATATGCACATTATTGCCGGTGACGCGGTGAGTGGTCGGATCCAGATGCAGGGCAGCGATTTCAATCGGGTCATCCGTCATTTGTGGTGCACGGCGACGCAAAACCGCTTTGATACGCGCATTTAATTCACGTGGGCTAAACGGCTTGGTTACGTAATCATCAGCACCGACTTCCAGGCCACGCACTTTGTCAAACTCGTCACCACGCGCCGTCAGCATGATAATCGGGACTTCTTTGGTTAAACCGTCTGACTTCAGGCGGCGGGCAAACTCGATACCGCTCATGCCTGGCAACATCCAGTCCAGCAGAATCAAGTCAGGCATGGTTTCGCGCAATAACATCTGCGCATGTTCTACACTGGTGGCGCGAATCGCATGATGTCCGGCTTGTTTGATATTCAATGCAAGCAATTCCTGGATTGCCGGCTCATCTTCTACGACCAAAATATTTGCTGCTGCCATGACGCTCCCTTTAAGCATTTCCAACAAAATGTACTTCTTTAATTGCTCGCCAGTTTATGAATGTATTGTGACATTTTAATGACAAACTCACATAATTTTAAATTTGCGTGGATTGCCTTTTGGGTCAAATTGTAACAAGATGTTACCGGGAGAAATTTAAGGGGTGTTACATGTTGTTCAATCTGTCAAAAGAACATATTACGGCAGGCAAAGGCTTTAACCGCTGGCTGGTTCCACCAGCCGCATTAGCAGTCCATTTATCGATAGGCATGGCTTATGGATTCAGTGTTTTCTGGAAACCACTTGGTACCGCATTGACTGGGCCAGACGGCAAACCACTTGCTGCTTGTGCAGCCGGTGCTGCCACTTTTACAGACAAGCTTGCAGGCACCGCAGAAGCACTGTTTGCGACAGACTGCAACTGGACCCAGTTTGACCTGGGCTGGATGTACACCCTGTTTTTTGTGTTGCTTGGCTGTTCCGCTGCATTATGGGGCGGCTGGCTGGAGCGTGCCGGTCCGCGCAAGGCTGGTCTGGTAGCCACGCTTTGCTGGTGCGGTGGCTTGTTAATCTCGGCTTTTGGCGTTTATCATCACCAGTTATGGATGATGTGGCTGGGCAGTGGCGTGATAGGCGGCATAGGCCTTGGCCTGGGCTATATCTCCCCCGTTTCAACGCTGATCAAATGGTTTCCTGACCGTAGAGGCATGGCGACCGGTATGGCGATCATGGGCTTTGGCGGCGGCGCCATGATAGGTTCACCACTTGCCACCAAACTGATGAGCCTGTTTGCCACGCCGACCGAGCCTGGTGTGTGGCAAACCTTTGTCGTTCTGGCTGTGGTTTATTTTATCTTTATGACCTGCGGTTCTTTAGGCTACCGTATCCCTGCCGCCAACTGGAAACCGGAAGGATGGGCACCACCAGACCAGCAGCATAAACGCATGGTGGTGAACAAACATGTACACCTGAAGAATGCGCATAAAACTCCGCAATTCTGGCTACTGTGGCTGATATTATGCATGAACGTATCGGCAGCGATTGGTATTATTGGCGCCGCGGCACCTATGCTGCAGGAAACGTTTGGCGGCAAACTGATCGCACAGCCATCATTGACGTTTGCTGATATCAAAGCTGACGATTCATTGACTGTCGCCGCAGCCGCTGTTGGTGCCGGTTTTGTCGGCCTGATTTCGGTATTCAACATTTTCGGCCGTCTTGGCTGGGCAACCTCCTCAGACAAACTGGGTAGACGTAATACTTATTTCATCTTTTTTGTGCTAGGCGCTTTAATGTATATCACCGCCACTTATGCTGCCAACCATCATCAGCTGGCATTATTCCTGGTCGCATTTTGCGTGATTGCGTCTATGTATGGCGGTGGATTTTCCACAATCCCCGCTTACCTGGCCGACCTGTTTGGCACCCAGTTTGTAGGCGCGATTCATGGCCGCCTGCTCACGGCCTGGTCTACCGCCGGCATCGTCGGGCCAGTCATCGTGAACTATATGCATGATGTGCGTCTGGAAGCAAAAGTACCGTTTGCAGATATCTATGCGCCTATCTTCCTGACACTTGCGGCGCTGTTAGGCATAGGTTTTGTTGCCAACCTGCTGGTGAGACCGGTGGATAGCAAGTATTTCATGACTGACGCCGAACTTGCCGCTGAACAATCCCTTGGTAAATCCAAAGACACTGGCGCAACCAACGTTAAGCCTGTTAATGATGGTAAGCCTAGTTCGCCATGGCTGGTGAGACTGGCCTGGCTGGCAGTGTTAATCCCTATCACCTACGGCATTTCCATGACTGTGCAGAAAGCCTGGGCGCTGTTTGCCTAAGCCAATTTGCAGGGATAGACTAACATTGGGAACAGGCTAAAAAGGGGCGTACGCGAACACTTTTTAGCCTGCTCACCATCCAATCAAACGCGATACCCGCCGTTTGGGTTAAAATACATGTTTTAAGTATTAGCCCACGGATTCCCAAGTGAACAAAATCTCCCCAAATCTGGATGGTACCGGCAAGAAAATCGGTATTGTTCTTTCACGTTTTAATGACAATATCGGTGCCGGTCTGCTGCAAGCTTGCGAGCAGGAATTGTTGAAACTGGGTGTTAAAGCCGAAGACATCACCCTGGCAACTGTGCCTGGCGCGCTGGAAAGCCCGTTGGTACTGCAACATATGGCATTGACTGAAGCTTATGATGCCTTGATCGCACTCGGCGCTATTATCCGTGGTGAAACCTATCACTTTGAAGTGGTTTCCAACGAATCCGCGCGTGGCATCTCTGAAGTGCAACGTGATACCGGCGTGCCGGTGGCGAATGCGATTCTCACTACCGAAAACGATGAACAGGCTGAAGTACGTGTCGCGGTTAAAGGCGCTGAAGCAGCGCAGGTCGCCATTGAAATGGCCAACCTGGTAAACGCACTATGAATCAGGACAATACCTCAGGATCTCAAGACCAGGCTTCCGGCAAAACAACTGATAAGCCGCAGGGCTCGTCAGCAAGGGGCAGAGGCAGCAAAAACCGCCGTAAATCACGTGAGCTGGCATTGAAAGCCTTGTATCGAAACCGCATGAATGCCGGCGATGTGAAGCAGTTACGGTTTGATAGCCTGGATGACCCGGATTACAGCAAGGCGGACGAAGGTTACTTCAAACAGTTACTGACAGGTGTGCTTGAGCATACCGCTGATATTGATGCCATGATCAGCCAGTTTATTGACCGCCAACTGGAAGAACTTAGCCCGATCGAACATGCGGTATTGCGCATTTCCGGCTACGAATTAATGTTTGATGCCAGTATCCCTTACCGCGTCGCGATCAATGAAGGCGTGGAACTGGCTAAATCTTACGGTGGCATTGATGGACACAAGTACATCAATGGCGTGCTGGATAAGATTGCAGCGCAGGTAAGGCCACAAGAGTTTCAGCGTTAAGTATCCTCAAACAAAAAGCCCTTGAATCAAGGGCTTTTTTCATATGTCTGCGCATAGAGCGTATCAAACACGTTTTACGTAGTAGCCGTTTCTACCTGCTGCTTTTGCTTCGTACATCGCCAGATCTGCCTGCTTCATCCAGCCATCCACTGTCGTCTTCACAGCTTCATGCACAGCCACGCCTACACTGACAGTAATCTTGATCTCTGAATCCAGCACTTTGACCGGAGGCACGAAACTCTCCACAATTTTCTGTGCTACCCGCTCGGCATCGTCACCGTGCTTAAGCTCAGGCAGAATAATCACAAACTCATCGCCACCCTGGCGAGACACCATATCCGTCTGACGCAGGCAGCCTAACAGCCGGTGCGCCACTTCTTTGAGGATAGTATCGCCAACGTCGTGCCCCAGGCTGTCGTTGATGCGCTTGAAATGGTCCACATCCAGGAAAATCAGTGCTGCCGGCTGCATGTAACGCTCAATGTGCGCATGCACCTGCTGCAAGCGGATCAGCAGCATTCTGCGGTTGGGCAGATTGGTCAAAGCATCAAAATAAGCTTTTTGCGACACATCGTCATATTGCAGCTTACGCGTGGTCACATCTTCGATCTGTGCGATAAAGTACTGCGGCGCATTTTCCTCATCGCGGAAAAGTGACACCGACAATTGCACCCATACCTGTGACTGATCCTTGCGGATGTAGCGTTTTTCCATCTGGTATGCATTGATGCTGCCATCCATCAGTTCCTGCACATGTTGCATATCTGCAGCCAGATCATCCGCATGGGTGATTTCCTGGAAGGTACGCGCCATCAACTCTTCATTGTTGTAACCAACGATGTTGCACAAGGCCTGATTGACCTTGGTAAAACGCCCTTCAAGGGAAACAATCGCCATGCCTATCGGTGCCAGATCGATAATCTCGCGAAAGCTTTTTTCACTGGCGCGCAATGCCGATTCGGTCTTCTTGCGGCTGCTGATATCGTCGAAAACCACTGCTGCACCACATACCACATCATCTCTGATAATGGGTACAGATGTCACATCAATATGGATAGGCTGGCCATCACGACGCTTGAGTACCTCATCGGACGATTTCACCGGCTGGCCGGTCTTGATGACGTTACACATCACGCACTCGTGTTCGGGGTAATGCGAGTAATCAACCTTATGATAGTGAAACAGCGCATGTGCGTTTTTGCCCAATACAGAGGCCTGGTCCCAGCCTAATAACCTCTGGGCTTCGGGATTCATAAAAGTCAGCAGTCCCTTGGCATCGGTGACATAAATACCTTCACCTAAAGTATCCGTAATCTCCTGGAATCTTGCCGCACTTTCCTTGAGTGCCAGTGTTTTTTCATTCACCAGCGCCAGTACGCGCGCGGTATAGCCGGTACCGATCAGCAATATGGCGCCGACCAGGCCGGTACAGAAAATACCCACCACCAGCATGCTCCAGCTTTGCCAGCCACGGTGACGGGCGAAATACTCTGGCGAAGGCGACATGTCCAGCCGGTAATGCTTGTTACCCAAACGGAACTCGCGGGTAAATATCACTTCTGCAGGTTGTTCCGCACCTGAAACATACACGGCTTTCCCACTTTCCTGCTCGGTCAGGCGTGCCTGAACCAAATCGCGTGAACCGGCAAACAGTTCGCCAAAGAAATCCTTGGCGACCAGCACCGTCTGCACCACGCCATCCCAGGAATACCCATGCACCGGGTACATCAGCAACAAACCGGTTTCGCGGCCGGAATACAGGTAAAGCTTGAGAGGCGCAGTGACCACTGCCCCATTTTGCTTGAACGCCTGTAACAGGGTGATCTTGCGGTCATCCAATGCCGCCATATCGAAGCCTGTAATGCGCTCCGTCTGTGCGGTAGCCGGTTCGATATAGGTCAGCGGAAAATAATATGTGCGAGCCTTAGCCACACGCCACTGGTTATTTGCATCGGGCTCCAGGATCTCATAACCAGGGATATCCTGCTGCATCTGCGCCACAAAGTTTTCGCGCCTGGCATGGCGGACCTTGGGTACCCACTCGATTGAGTAGATCATGGGATATTTATCCAGCGTCACTTTCACAAAATTGCTGAAATCCTGCTTGCTGACATCGGATTGCTGATAGGTGAACAGCGCACTGATTTGTGCCAGTACCGCTTCCTGTGCTTCCAGCCGTGTGCGTAATTGCTCGGACAGCTGGCTGGCCATGCTATCAAACTCGGCCAATGATTCCTTGCGCTCCCATTTGCTGGCGGTGATAAACGCCATCACCAGCAATGCAAACAGTACCAGCATGGGGACTGCGACTGTAAACAAGCGCTTGCGCCATAACGGTTTGGGTTGCCCTATCAATACCAGCGTCAATGGCAACATCACGATCAGGCCCAGAAAATCCCCTATCCACCATGTCATCCAGCTGGTGACCAGGTCATGCCTATCAACCAAACCCAGCATATATAACCCTGAAACAGACAGGCTGGCGCTCACCAGGCAAATCACCGGAGAAGATGTCAGGAAGTGCACCACATCTCGTGGCGCATCCAGCGTGGTTGGCAAGGCAATCATGCGCCGCAGCCACAAACCGCCCAGCCACGCCTGCATGACCGATGCCAGCGCGATCAACACAGCGACCTGCGTGCTTAACAAAGTGAATTGATGATGCGTGGTGTGACCTACCCACAAATTGAGTATTAGCGAGCCGATGAAAACTGGCGGCAGTAAACGTTTACCACCGAGGTAAACAGCCGCGATAGCAATACCGGCAGGAGGGAAAATCGCAGAAGCGTAACCTGGCGGTAATGCCAGCATTAATCCCAACTTACCCGTGATGACATAAATCAACACTAAGGCTAAGCCGATCAAAACGCTTCTGTAGCGAATGAAAAACTGTGAAGACATCAATCAATAATTTTCAAGCAAATAAAATTCAGTAGCACTAGAACACCTCGCTGGAATAAAAAAGACGAAGCACTATCCAGTCTGATGAGCATAACACTCACCCTGAAAGCGTAAATTCTGAAATTAAATGATTTAAAGGGCTTATTTTTAGCGCAATCATAGCTTATCGCGCTGGGCTGAAGGCATTTGGAAATAATATTGGCGAATCAAAAACTAAGGCACTGACTGCCAAAGCTAAAAGCTATGTGTGTTGTAGCTAGTCAGCACCAGGGTTTGTTGATGGATACCTTGCAAATCTATACGTACACAATCGGCATGCGCATGCCAATCGCCCAGCACCCAGCGCTGGCAGCTGTGACCATCGACAATGACCTCATGGATGGCTGGCCGGTGCGTATGCCCATGCAACAGAATCTCGGGGTAATCGTATGTACGGATTAGCTCGGCCACTGCCCCGGCATTGACGTCCATAATCTCCATCGCTTGCATGACTTTATTTTGTGCGCTTTGGCTGCGCGCCTGCTCTGCAAAGGCGATACGGGCCGCAAGCGGCTGAGACAGGAAATTTCGCTGCCATTGCGGATCACGCACCTGGCTACGGAATTGCTGGTAAGCCGTATCATCGGTACAAAGAGCATCGCCATGCGATAAAAGAATGCGTTTATTGCCCGCCTTGATCAGCGTTGGATCTGCGAGCAACGCCAATCCTGATGCCCTGGCAAAATCCTCACCGATTAAAAAATCACGGTTGCCATGCATGAAATAGAGTTTGACGCCGCTATCAGATAGTTGGCGTAGCGCTTGCACTACGGGTAAAAATTCAGCGCCATGCTCAGCATCATTCAAGACATCATCACCAACCCATACCTCAAAAAAATCACCGAGAATGTAGAGGGCTTGCGCGTGAGCGACTTCTGTTTTCAGCCAATGCAAAAAAGCCTGCGTTACCGCAGGCCTTTGCGCACTTAAGTGCAGGTCAGAAATGATCCAGGTGATCATGCCTTAAGCAACTACAACTGCTTTTTCAATAATCACTGGCTCAAGGGGTACATCCTGGTGACCGGCGCGGTTACCTGTGGCGACTGCTTTGATCTTATCTACAACGTCCGTACCTTCAACGACTTTACCAAATACACAATAGCCCCAGCCTTGCGTGGTTGCTGATGTGAAGTTCAAAAAGTCATTGTCTTTTACGTTGATGAAGAACTGTGCTGATGCGGAGTCTGGCACCATGGTGCGCGCCATTGCCAGCGTGTATTTATCATTGGATAAACCATTGTCGGCTTCATTTTTGATGGTGGCATCCGTTGCTTTTTGCTTCATGTTGGTATCGAAGCCACCGCCTTGAATCATAAAATCTTTAATCACGCGGTGAAAAATCACACCATCGTAAAAACCTTTTTCAACATAGCTGATAAAGTTTGCCACAGTAATAGGCGCTTTTTCAGCATAAAGTTCGATTGTGATATCGCCAAAGTTGGTAGTGAGTTTTACCAAAACATTCTCCGTTAATTGATTTAAAGGCTGCTTAAAGTTGCTTGTTTAAGTTACTTGGCGCTGACGATGGTCGCGCGCTTGATGATGACGGTACGAATCGGCACATCGGAAAAACCGCGCTGATTGCCGGTAGGTAAATTGCTGATCTTGAACACGACGTCCATGCCGGAAACCACTTTACCAAACACGCAATAGCCGATCATGCTCGCTTCAGGGCTGGTGTAATTCAGGAACTGGTTATCCGCCACATTCACAAAGAACTGTGCTGTCGCAGAATTTGGATCCTGGGTACGCGCCATGGCAATGGTCCCGGTCTGGTTAAGCAAACCATTATTGGATTCATTGATAATCGGCGCGCGGGTCGGTTTCTCGGTTAATTCACGGTCAAAACCACCACCCTGGACCATAAAACGGCTAATGACGCGGTGGAAAACGGTGTTGGTGTAAAAACCATCTTTCACGTATTGCAGGAAATTTTCCACCGTTTTTGGCGCTTTATCGGCATAAACCTCAACCGTGAAATTGCCCTGGTTGGTTTCAAAAGTGACTTGTGTTGCCGCGTTTACAGATGAAACTACAGTCATCATGCATAACAGGGAAAGCGCTAACAGTTTACGCATTAAGCTGATCCTTCATATAAAATTTTCCATTGCCCATTTTCTTGCACCCAGTACTGACGCTTTTTCATCACCTCACGCAAGGCAGGGCTGATATACTCCTGCTCAAAATCAACCACCACCATATTCTTGGTTGAGTTCGGGTAGGTAAACATACTCACTTCAGACAAGTTAATACTCACTTTAGGTTTTGTCGCCTGGATCTGCCGCTTATACCCAGACCACTTGGACAGCCCGCCCTCAGAATAAAAAAAGTCGCCAGCGTAGTGCGACAAGTAGGCGTCTGTATTTTGCGATACCCAGTCTTTACGCCAGTCTTCCAGTGCAACCTTTAATGCAGATTTCGCCTTCTCTTGCTGCTTGAGAGACTCAGGGCTAATCCACTCAAAGTTAACGCCAATCACCACCGGCGTACTGCCGATTTGCAGGATGTCCTGCAACGCTTTTACATCCGGATTTGAAAGCACTACACAACCATCACTGGCGCGCGGCGGACGGCTGTAAGTATCGCGCGGGGTACCGTGGATCCAGATACCTGAGCCGGTCTTGCGCTCATAGCTATCCATCTCGTTCGGATAGTTCAGCGGGTAGGCTGCGTCACCATATAGATCAGGCAAAGGACGATTAAGTTTCTTTGAAGCAAAGTAAACACCAATTGGCGTACGTTTATCGCCCTGGTCTTTTTTGCCGGTGCCGTTTTTGCCAATGGTCACATAATAGTCTGCAACGTACTTCAATGTGTCATTGTGGCTTTTTTCGTATACGTAAAGCCTGGAGCGCGCTGTATCCACAAACAGTACGTGACTTTGTTTTTCTGACAGCTCTACCAGCAGGTTGGGCTGGGTTAAGCCACGGTTGCGGTCAAAGTAATTACGGATACGGATTTCGGCTTCGTCTTTGAGATCCTGGATACGGTTTAAATTGGCGGCATTAGCATCGCCAAAACCATTGAGGATACGGGCCTTGGCAGACAGCAGATCGCCATGAATCAGGTGGGCCAATGCAAAATTAGGGGAGATTGCGAGCAGTTGATCGACATAATCCAGCGCCTGTTGCAAGCGCCCTTCTTTAATGGACTGCAGCGTCTGCACCAGCATGCGCTCGACAGTACCGGTGTTTTTATTTTGTATGAACAGGCGCGTGGTTAACGCCTCGTGATTCACCGCTGTTGCATTCCATGGCAGCAGCGCCGCGCTCACAAATGCTATACAGCAATATTTTCTCAAACTTCCCATGCCAATATTATACATTCGTTAATTCAAAACTGCGCGCTAACTCGCTGAATTCGTTCGTTATTCACGAGATACCACCAAATCCAGCGGAATACTTCTATTTAGAACTTGCCTACGCGCTCCTGCTTGATCAGCCAGCGTGAACCTTCTTTGACCAAATTCAAGGTTTTATTGGAGTTCGCATCCAGGCCAGTGGCTTTATAAATCTGCCTGAATGTGACTTTCGCAGAGGTCTGGCTTTCCATTTTTACGGCAATATTTTGCAGATTAACGGAAATCTTTGCCGGGCGGCTGACACGGTCACGACGCGTGTTTTCCCATTGTTTGCGTGTTTCGCCACCAGGTGTTTTAAAGTCCTTGGCATAACTATCCAGGTAGCGATCAACATTTTGCGCTGCCCAGGCATCCGCCCATGCATTGACCGCATCAATTACTACCTGCTCCTGATTATCCACCACTGGCTTGGTTTCTACCGGCTTCGCTTCGATCGGCTTCGTTTCTACCACAACCGGTTTTTTGGTTTCTGCCACCGGCGGCGGTGTGACTGTTGGGGCAGGTGTTGCAGGCGGCGTCACTGTAGGTGTATTACTGTTAGGCGGCATCACTGTAGAAGCAGGTGCAGCTGGCGTCACAGTCGTCGCAGGGCGTGCAGCCGCACGCTTGCCACCAAACAGATCGGTGATCATGGCCAGTTTATTTTGCGCACGGCTGTTGGAAGTATCCAGTTTCAGCGCTTTGTCATAGGCTTCAGAAGCCATACGCGCATAAATATCTCCCAGGTTTTCATGTGCTGTTGCATAGCTAGGATGGGTTTTAATCGCGGACTCTAAAGCTTTGCGGGCTTTATCATACTGACCCTGGTCAGCGTATAACACAGCAAGGTTGTTATATGGCTCAGGCAAGTTCGGGAACTTCTCTGACAAATCAGTAAATGCCTTAATCGCTTCATCACGCTTGCCCAGCTCAACCAGAATAACGCCACGCATAAACATCGCTTCGGCATTTTTAGGATTGGACGCAAGGTAACTATTTACTTTATCCAGCGCTGCTGCCTGATTTCCCTGCTCTGAAAGCTGATTGATTTCGCGAAGTTCTACGTTTGTTTGACCGGCCATCGCACTACTGGATAGTGCTGCCTGACTGAATATGATCCCTACTACCAGCAAATATTTTTTTAATGTTGCGTTCATGAGTTAATTACCTGAGCAATCGTTGATTTTTAGCAGTATGTTATACTTTAATTGTACAAGAGACAGTGCAAATATAGGTGAATATTACGCAATGATTTCCACATCAATTCGCGTTTTAATCATTTGCCTGACAAGATAACAACTTGGATTGTCGTCAATGTTCAGCTGGCATCAAAGGCTATCTGCTTAACATTTTTAGAGCATTCCCTTACTTCTGCTAATTTTATCACGCATTAATCCACATTACATTTGTTAGCATGTTAAAACTACACAACACCCTCACCCGTAGCAAACAAGATTTCAAGCCTATCCAACCCAACAAAGTACGCATGTATGTCTGTGGAATGACGGTATATGACTTTTGCCATTTGGGGCATGCGCGCGTGATGGTGGTGTTTGACATGGTCGCCCGCTGGCTGCGCGCCAGTGGTTATGAAGTGACTTATGTACGCAACATCACCGATATTGATGACAAAATCATCAAACGTGCTCAAGAAAATAACGAATCTATCCAAAGCCTGACCCAGCGTTTTATCACCGCAATGGACGAAGACTCAGCCAAGCTCGGCATTATTCGACCGGACATCGAGCCGCGCGCCACCGAGCATGTTCAAGGCATGCTCGATATGATCAGCAAACTGATTGAAAAAGGGTTTGCGTACCAGGCAGACAGTGGTGACGTGTTCTATAAAGTGCGCAGCTTCAATGATTACGGCAAATTGTCCGGCAAAACGCTGGATGACTTGCGCGCCGGTGAACGTGTAGATGTTGATGGTCACAAACAGGACCCGCTGGATTTTGTACTGTGGAAATCTGCCAAACCAGGCGAACCCTATTGGGAATCACCCTGGGGCAATGGCAGACCTGGCTGGCATATTGAATGTTCAGTCATGAGTGCAGAACATGTTGGCGAACACTTTGACATTCACGGTGGTGGCCAGGACTTACAGTTTCCGCATCACGAAAACGAGATTGCACAGTCTGAAGCAACACATGGCTGCACCATGGCGAACTACTGGATGCATAACGGTTTTGTGCGCGTGGATGATGAAAAAATGTCAAAGTCCCTGGGCAACTTTTTCACCATCCGCGAAGTGCTGGAAAAGTATGATCCCGAAGTTGTGCGCTTTTTTATCCTGCGTGCGCATTACCGCAGCCCGCTCAACTATTCTGATAAACATCTGGATGATGCAAAAGCTTCATTGACACGCCTATACACTGCTTTGCGTGGTGTGAATGTGCCCGACAGTGAAATTGACTGGCAACAGCCGCAAGCTGCCAAATTCAAATCTGCGATGGACGATGACTTCAATACATCAGAAGCGATCGCCGCTTTGTTTGAGCTGGCGAATGACTTGAACAAAGATAAATCCGGGCAAACTGCCGCACTGCTGAAACAATTGGCCAGTATTGTCGGTCTGTTGCAACGTGACCCGGAAGCTTTTATGCAAGGCGAAAACGTTGGCGGCGAACTGGATATCGAAAGCCTAATCTCGGCCCGCATCACTGCTAAAAAAAGCAAAAATTTCGCTGAAGCTGACCGTATCCGCAAAGCATTGTCTGATGCCGGTATCGTGCTCGAAGATACTGCACAAGGTACAACCTGGCGTCGTGCCTGACCACTAACAATCTATTCTTTTGAATTACTCAAGGAAAACGGATGCCCGTTAAATTAAACGCCCCCCTCGCCAAAGATTTATTGCCGGTTAACGGTGTACAACTCGGTTTTGCACAAGCCCATATCCGCAAACCCAACCGCAAAGACGTGCTGGTGATTACATTGCCTGAAGGCAGCAGCGTGTCCGGTGTGTTCACCTTGAACCGCTTTTGTGCAGCGCCGGTCACCGTTTGCAAAGACCACTTGCAGAAAAATAAAGGCATTCGTGCCCTGTTAGTGAATACCGGCTGCGCCAATGCCGGCACCGGCCAGCAAGGGTTAGACGATGCGCGCGCCACCTGTATAGCCGTCGCACAGGAATTGAATATCAGCCCCGAGCAGGTATTGCCGTTTTCTACCGGCGTTATTTTGGAAACTCTGCCAATGGAAAGACTGTTGGCAGGTATCCCCAATGCAGTTGCCAACTTGCAAACAGATAGCTGGCTCAATGCTGCCGAAGCCATCATGACGACTGACATTGTCGCGAAAGGCACTTCACGCACGCTGAACATTGATGGCAAAACCGTCACCATCACCGGCATCAGTAAAGGCTCGGGCATGATTCACCCTAACATGGCGACCATGTTAGGTTACATCGCAACGGATGCCGCGATTAGCCAGGCCACTTTAGATAAAATCATTCAACACGCGGTGAACAAATCGTTTAACTGTATCACTGTGGATGGTGACACCAGCACCAACGATAGCCTGATTCTGATGGCGACCGGCCAGGCCGGCAATGCAGAAGTCAGTGAGAATAGCGCAGACTTTGTTGCCTTGCGCGATGCGTTGACTGATGTGGCAATTGAACTTGCACAAGCAATTGTGCGTGATGGTGAAGGCGCCACCAAGTTCATGACTATACAGGTTGAAGCCGGAAAAGATGAGGAAGAATGCCGCAAGGTAGCTTACGCAATCGCGCATTCCCCGCTGATTAAAACGGCTTTTTTTGCTTCCGACCCGAACCTGGGACGTATTCTGGCAGCGATTGGCTATGCCGGCGTTGATGATTTAGATGTCAATACCATGCAGCTGTATCTCGGCGAAGTATTGGTTGCGGAGAAAGGTGGGCGTGCAGCTAGCTATATTGAAGAGCAAGGCGCAGCGGTGATGAAGGAAAGCGATATTCTAGTGCGCGTGGTACTTAACCGAGGTACGGCGGATGCAACGGTCTGGACCTGCGATTTTTCATATGATTATGTGAAGATTAATGCGGATTATAGGTCTTAGGTTTTTGTCTTTAGATTCCATACTTTTAGTGTATTAAGCAATATTCTTTTTCGCCTCTCGGCGAGTGACTTTTCTTTGCTTGCCCAAAGAATAAGTAACCAAAAGAAAGGGCACCCTAGCTTCCGCTTTTCCCCTCCGTTGCTCGTCAAAATAAGCGGTCACGAAACTCATCCTAGCGGCCTGCACACTACGCAGGCCACCGCGGGATTCAAACAGTCGCTCCCTTCCTCCTTATTTTGACTGCGCTACTCGGCGCGTCAGATAGGGGCCCGTTTAAAACCATCACGATGAGGATTTGCTTGGGCATCATGGATTGAGGGCGCTTATGACTGGCTTTGATTCCAAGCTGAAACCCAACTAAATATTTGGTTGTTTGTTTCTTTTGCTTTGTTTGCCACGGTGATTGAGCGTGATGCTCTGTTAAGAATTACACTCAAATGAAAGCGTGTGTTTTTAACGGGCCCCTATCTGACGCGCCGAGTAGCGCAATCAGCGTGGGAGCTTTCGGCCAGCATCTGTTTGAGTTCCGCGGTGGCTTGCGTTCTTTGCAAGCCGCTAGGGCGAGTTATGTTGGCCGCCCAGGTTGATGAGCAACGCAGGAAACAAGCGGAGGCTAGGGTGCCCTTTCTTTTGGTTACTTATTCTTTGGGCAAGCAAAGAAAAGTTACTCGCTGTGAAAGCGAAAAGGAATCGTGAATACCCAAAGAAATACCGAGAGACAACTGCGAGAAAATGTGACAAATGTTCGTTGAATCGTGACCAAGCTAGACTTTCACCTCGCCTGGATTCCGGCCTCCGCCGGAATGACGAGCGGCTAGAGTGAGCAGCAAATTTCACACAAGCAAGCTGTTACGTAGGCACAGAGCATGCTCTGTGCAACCCCTGCTAAAAGCTACGCCCGGATAACGGCCCAGCAAAGCAGGCACTAGCATTAGCGAAAATCACCTTTTTAACAGACGCTAAGTATGCTCTGCGAACCATTTACCAAACCTATCGCAAGAAATTGATAGGCAATACATACGTTAGAAGCGCCATTAAGAATCTGCTTCACTGGCTTTAGGAATCTCTTTCCTAAACATCATCCAGAACTTTCCCACGCCCCTTCTTAATCTCCCCCCGCTGCATTTTCCCCGCCACCCTACGCTTCTGCGAAGCCCTCGTCGGCCTCGTCGCAAACCTCGTTGCATGCACATGACTCGCCGCATCCACTATCGCCTGCAACCTGGCAATCGCATCCTTTTTATTTGCCTCTTGCGTTCGATACTGCTGAGCCTTAATAATCAACACGCCCTCAGCCGTAATCCGCTGATCCTTGCTATGCAACAATCTGGATTTAACCGCCTCACCAAGACTGGAAGCATGAATGTCAAAACGTAAATGAATCGCAGAAGAAACTTTGTTGACGTTTTGGCCGCCAGCGCCTTGCGCACGGATGGCAGTTAAGGTGTATTCATTTGCAGAAACAATCACCATTTATCCGCAACTATAGCTAAACAGATACCCGGGCTTCATCGACACGCTCGAAAAATCCCTGCACTTCATCCAGCTTCCGCGTCCGCTTAAATGGTGGCAAACTCTGCCAGATACGCCGACCGTAGGGTTTATCCACCAATCTCGGGTCACAAATCACCAGCACGCCGGAATCACTTTCATCGCGGATCAAACGGCCCGCGCCCTGTTTGAGGGTAATCACCGCATAAGGTAGCTGATATTCCATAAAGGCATTTTTACCTTCGGTGTTCATTTTATCAATGCGCGCCGCAAGTACCGGATCATCTGGTGGCGCAAACGGCAGCTTGTCGATTATCACGCAGGAAAGTGCTTCGCCGCGCACGTCTACGCCTTCCCAAAAACTTTGCGAGCCGACCAGTACCGCATTGCCATGCGTGCGGAATCTATCCAGCAATTCAGTGCGGTTACTTTCGCCTTGCATTAATAACGGGTATTCCAATCCCTGCTCTTCAAACGCCTGTTTTAATAAAGCGTGCACTTCACGCATGGCTTTCAGAGAAGTGCACAGCACAAACGCGCGGCCGCGGCTGGCTTGCAACACCGGCAAGGCAATCGCTGCCACCGCTGCCGGGTAAGCGATGCTATTCGGTTCCGGCATGCCTTCGGGCACATATAAGAGCGCTTGCTGATCATAATCAAACGGGCTTTGCCAATGCCGGGTTTGCGCGGAAAGCAACCCCATCTGGCCCTGGTAATGGTTGAAATCACTTTTTACCGCTAAAGTCGCGGAGGTGAAAATCCAGGCGCGAGGCTGCGCATTCAGTTGCTTACCGAAACCATCCGCCACACTGAGCGGCGTCGCATGCAGTTGCACGCTTTGCGTAAAAACTTCCACCCAGCGCACCAGGTTGGCGTGATTGCCTTTTTGCCAGGCTTCCAGCAAAGCCAGTAAAGCTTCGCCACGCTGCCAGCATTTTTCCAGTAAGGGATCACGCGCTGCCTGGGTTTCCAGTACTTTGGTCAGTGTCGCCAGGGTCTCCAGCATATGTTGATAAGCATCGGCAAAATTCCTCAATGTCTGTGCTTTTTGCACCGGCATGCGTGCGCCTTCAAACTGGAATACCAGGCGGAAATCACGGCAGGCTTTTTCCAGCGGCGTCACTGCTTCAGCCAATGCGACGCAGTCTTTTGCGATGGTGAGATA
>JALDYP010000085.1:0-5028 GCA_032153875.1 Methylophilus sp. | reverse complement strand
GCTTCCTGCTCAAAAACCGGTGGTGGCTCAACAACTTCAGAAGGCTTAGGTGCCACTCCTTTTTCGGTCACGGTATGTGCACTTGCATCGGTTACCTGGTTAGCAGAAGCATCCAGATTACCTTTTGCCATATCTTGCGGGGTTGGTGCTGCGGAATATTCGCCTTCCGGGATGTGTGGCACAATTTCATCGTCAGCAACGCTGGCAGCTTGAGGCTCAAGAGCTTTAGCTACTTCAGGTGTTTTGGCCGCTTCAGGCGCTTTCGCTACTTCCGCAGTTTTTGCGGTAGTTGGCTCTGCAGGCGTAGTGGTCAGCTGTGCTTTTGCTTCATCAGCAGTGGAAGGTTGTGGCTCACTGGCAGAAGGTTTAGCAGCCTCAGCAGCTACCGCTCCGGCACCTGCGCCTGTCGCAGCGGCAGCTGGCGCCTCATCGCTTTTCCAGAATTTAAGTTTATCGGACCAGCTTTCATCTGGTGCTTCTGCCAGTTTTTGTTTAGGTGTTTCGGCAATCGTTTTGATTTCCGGGTTTTCTGCGGACGGAATGACGTCGCCACGCACAGCTACCAGATTATCTTTATCAAAGTCGAGAATGACCCTGCGTTTCTCAACCACTGAACCCTGCTTGCGTAACTCGTAGAAATAATCCCAGCGGTTATCACGGAAACTATCTACCACCAGCGGTGTCCCCATGATGTAGCGGACTTGCGAGCGCGTCATCCCCGGACGCAATTGCAATAGCATTTTGGATGTAACGACATTCCCCTGTTGCACCTCCATCTTGAAAGGCTTCATGGATGGCAGCTTTGCACCACACCCACTCCCGAGAGATGCTACAACCAACACAAAAAAGATAGAATTACGCATTGGATTCACTTTATAATCGGTATATTGAAAACAGACATTAATATACCACGTAGTTTCGCAATCAAATATGCCGGACTACATAACAATGGACAAAACACTATGCATGACTCAAAAGATCTCAAAAATGCCGGCCTGAAAGCAACCCTGCCACGTCTGAAAATTTTGGAATTATTTGAGCGCAGCCAGCAGCGTCATTTGTCCGCTGAAGATATTTATAAAGTGATGATAGGCAATGGCGAAGATGTAGGCCTGGCTACTGTCTATCGCGTGTTAACCCAATTTGAGCAAGCTGGCTTGCTGGTGCGCCATCATTTTGAAAGTGGCAAAGCCGTTTTCGAATTGAATGAAGGTAGCCACCACGACCATATTGTCTGTATCAAATGTGGCCGCGTCGAAGAGTTTTACGACGAAGAAATCGAAAAAAGACAGAAAAGTGCTGCAGAAAAATATGGCTTCACCATGCAGGATCACTCACTGACTATTTACGGCGTCTGCAAAGACCAGCCTTGTAACGAATAAACACTTCAGGGTCGGCATCGCAATATGTTGACCCGGCTTCCAACCCAGCAGACTCCCTTTCCAGACTTTGTCTGACCTCCCAGCCAGCCAGCATTCAGTCGGTTTTCCACCCATCCTCGGTGAGCATCCGAATATCCTGATATTAGGCTCGTTACCAGGCATTGCTTCAATCACACAACAGCAATATTACGCACATAAACAAAATGCATTCTGGCGAGTATTGGAAGCGCTTTTTCAGATCACTGCCAGCGCAGAGTATGCAACACGTTGCGAACAGGCAAAAGCAGCGAAACTGGCAATCTGGGATGTATGCCACTCAGCTTATCGCCCCGGCAGCCTTGATAGCGCCATTACGCACAATACCGTCGTTGCGAATGATATCAATGGATTGCTGGCACAATATCCATCCATAAACCTGGTAGCGTTCAATGGCAATGCTGCCGCCAGTTTATTCAGGAAACACATTCAGCTGGCACGACCGGTCGCGACGGTCATTCTGCCATCTACCAGTCCGGCCAACGCAGGTATTCCCTATGCTACAAAGCTGGAAAAATGGGCACAACTACTGGCGTTTCGCGACTAGACAGTTGAGTGGTTTCTGAAAGCGCGGCTAGAGATACTGATCGAGTTGTTATCCGGATCTTTGGTATTGGCGAACTGATAGCCGTTGGCCTGGTGGATTGGGCCAAACACTAAACCTTGTGTTTGCGCAGCCTTCACAAACGCTACGACATCCTGCACATCAAAAGATAGTTTTACGCCGACCTGGCCAAGTTTTTTGGACTTGGCAGCCTGGTGAACCAGGATATTAATGCCGTCTTGCCTCGACTTTAATTCGGCCAGTCCTTCAGCAATTTCACCTGTTGTTTCAAAGCCGAAATGTTGACTGTAAAAAGCAACCGTTCTGGAGATATCACGGGCATAAATAATAATGGTAGTTAACACTGCATGCATGGTCATCATGTTTGTTTTAGCTTGCGAAAGACACGGCCACGAAACAAGCACGGCCTCGCATTAATGCGTCGCCAGTTTCAGCATTTCACGGGCATGATTACGGGTCGCTTCCGTAAGCTGCAAACCACCAATCATGCGGGCGATTTCTTCTATACGCTCATCCCCATTCAAGCCTCGAATATGGCTCAGCGTAGAACCATTATGTTCAGACTTGCTCACCTGCAAATGCTGCTGGGCTTGCGCGGCGACTTGCGCCAGATGTGTAATGACCAATACCTGGCGTTGCTGGCCTAATTGATTAAGCAGGCGGCCAACCACTTCAGCTACGCCACCACCGATACCGACATCCACCTCGTCAAAGATCATGCACGGCACGCTACCCAACGATGCAGTTGTAACTTGCAATGCCAGGCTGATACGCGACAACTCACCACCGGAAGCCACTTTATTCAACGGTCTTGGTTCGGCACCGGCATGCCCGGCAACCAGAAATTCCACCTGCTCCAGGCCATGCGCGGCTGCCTCACCGGGCGTCAGCGAAATAGCGAATTGGCCGCCTTTGAGTGACAGGGTTTGCATTTCTCCAGTGATCGTTTGGGCCAGTTTTTTGGCTGCCTGCTGACGTTGGGTAGAAAGCTTTTCTGCGGCTTGCCGGTACGCTTGCCAGGCGCTTTGCACCTGCTTTGCCAGCGCACCATCATCGGCAAACCCTTCAAGTTCTTGCATACGCATCACTTGTTGCACGAGCAACTCTGGCAAATCCTCAGGCTTCACACGGTATTTGCGCGCTGCGCCATGAATGTCGTGGATACGCGCTTCGATTTCTGCCAGTTTTTCCGGATCAAGCTCACTTTTCTGCAAATGGCGGTTGAGCTCGCGACTGGCCTCCTCCAGCTGAATCACTGAAGAATCCAGGATTTCAGCGATTGGTTGCAAACCGGCATCCATGGCTTGCAGTTCACTAAGCTTGGCTTGCACTTGCGCAAGCAGCTCAAGTGCATTGACTTCGCTATCTTCACTCATCCATTGCAAACAGCTTTCCATGCCGCTGAGCAAGCTGGCGCCATTACTCAGGCGCACATGCTCCTGTTGCAGCGCCTGCCATTCTTCAACCACGAATGCCAATTGTTGAAGTTCACGCATGCTGTCGCGCAGTTCGGCCAGCTCATCGGCAAACTGGCTGGCGTTTTTCTCATAGGCTAATTGCTGCTGATGCAATTGTGACCAGGCTTTAAATAATTGACTCACCTGCTTTGCCAGCGGAGTCGCCTGTGCATAGGCATCCAGAATTTCGCGCTGCGTCGCCACTTTCAATAAAGAGTGATGCGCATTCTGGCTGTAGATATCAATCAGGCTTTCGCCAATATCCCGCAGCTGGCCGACGGTGGCCGACACGCCATTGATAAAAGCACGGCTGCGGCCATCAGCATAAATGACTCTGCGCAACACCAGCGTATCGTCAAGGTCGATTTCCTGTGTTTGCAGCCATTCTCGCGCGACCTGATTATGCGTAATATCAAAGGTAGTAGAGATTTCGGCTTTATCGTGCCCTTTGCGGGTGACATCCCCTTCATTGCGGGCGCCCAAACTCAGCGAAAGCGCATCAATCAGAATTGATTTACCGGCACCGGTTTCACCGGTTAATGCGGTGTAGCCAGCCGAAAACTCAAGTTCCAGCGACTCAACAATCACAAAATCACGAATAGAAAGGGCTTGTAACATAGATAGTAAGACCGGTTCTAGCACCAGTTTAGTTTGTTGCGCAACATGTCGAAGTAACAGTAGGTTTTAGGATGCACCAACTGGATTTCATGCTCGGCACGTGCGATACGAATGTGGTCGCCTTCGATTAAAGAGTATTGGCCCTGGCCGTCGAAACTGATTTTAGCATCTGCTGCGCTGACCATAATCACCTCTATGACGCTGTTAGCGGGGACAGTGATCGGGCGGTTACTCAGCGTGTGCGGGCTGATCGGCACGATTGAAATCGCATGCAGATCAGGGTGCATGATTGGCCCGCCAGCGGATAATCCATATGCGGTAGTGCCCGTAGGAGTCGCCAGAATCAGGCCATCAGCGCGTTGGCGCGAGACAAACTTTCCATCCAGGTGGACTTCCAGCTCTATCAACCGGAATGCGCTTTTTATGACTACATCATTTAAAGCAACGGTTTGATGCAATTGTTTATTTGCACGTGAAACTTCAGACTGCAGCAGCATACGCGACTCAAGCTGGTATTCACCCTGCAAAATTTTATCAATTTCGCCTAGCATATTGTCGGTCTGCAAATCGGTGAGAAAACCGAGGCGGCCACGGTTAACACCTATCAAAGGCACATTGGTATTACTTAATGCGCGCGCCACGCTCAGCATGGTGCCATCACCACCCATCACCACAACCAGATCGGCTTTATTGCCGATATTTTCCAGGCTCGCCAGCTGAAAACCTTGATGCGCTATAAAGCGGGCAGTTTGCTCTTCTACACAGACATGCACTTCCTGAGACATCAGATGCTGAACCAAACGCGTCAGGTCATCACGCATGTTTTGCAGTGCTGACTCATCCATGTATTTGCCGACAATGGCAACCGAGCGAAAGTAAGGAAGCATGCGCGCATTAAAGCACAGAAGCCTTGAACTGAAAAGCACAGGGGGCTGTTATCCTGCGCATAAATCGGGCAAAATCCTCCTAC
>JALDYP010000004.1:0-85729 GCA_032153875.1 Methylophilus sp. | reverse complement strand
GCAACATGTATGCCGGCGAAGTTATTTTCCTGTTGTTAGGCCTGTGGGCAGCCACTGGGATGACAGGCGCAATCGCAGGGGCAGTTCTGGGTGCTGGCTGGTCTATCTTCCACATCCTGATCGTGGCATTGCAAGCATTTATTTTCATGATGTTGACCGTGGTGTACTTAGCCATGGCACATGAGTCACACTAGTTCTAGTTTTAAGTTTGTAGTTGTTTTTATTTCTTTACATAAGAGAGGGTAATACATAATGGAAGCTTTAGCATTGATTCAGGCCTACACAGGCATTGGTATCGGTTTGATCATTGGTTTGGGTGCTGCAGGTGCCTGTATCGGTATTGGTATTATGTGTGCAAGTTTCCTTGAAGGTGCTGCACGTCAACCAGAAATGATTCCAGCATTGCAAGGTAAAGTATTCCTGCTGTTGGGTCTTATCGATGCGTCCTTCATTATCGGTGTTGGTTTGGCCATGATGTTTGCATTCGCAAACCCATTGTTGAGCGTTGTTGCACAGTAATTAACGCCCGGTAGGGTTTAAGTATTGACTTAAACCTTTCAACAACCCAGTAAGATGGATCAAAAATGAATATTAATTTCACACTCATCGCGCAAGCTATCGCATTTGCAGTGTTGATTTGGTTCACAGTGAAATTCGTTTGGCCACCGCTGTTAAAAGCGATTGAAACACGCCAAAAGGAAATCGCAGATGGTTTAGCGGCAGCGCAAGAAGGCAGAAGTGCCTTGGAAGTAGCGGCTAAAAAATCTGACGCAACACTGAATGAAGCAAAACAAAAAGCAAGTGAGATTATTGGGCAAGCTGAAAAACGCGCTGCACAAATCATCGATGAAGCTAAGGGTAATGCCAAAGCTGAAGGTGATCGCATCATTGCTGGTGCAAAAGCCGAGATTGACCAGGAAGTGAACCGCGCTAAAGAAGGTTTGCGCGCACAAGTCTCTACATTGGCTGTGGCCGGTGCCGAGAAAATCCTGCGTAAAGAGATCGACGCCAAAGCACATAGCGAGATGTTGTCTAAACTTGCTGCGGAACTATAAGGAAAACACATGGCTGAACTCTCAACCATAGCAAGGCCTTATGCCGTTGCCGCCTACAAGTTGGGCAAAGAAAAAAAGGCATTGGCAAAATGGTCTGAAATGCTCGCATTTGCTGCGGCAATTTCGTCAGATGCGCAAATGAAAACTTTGATTGATAACCCGAAACTGGATGCTGCTGATGTTGAAGCTGCATTCCTTAAAGTGAGCGGTGAGAATCTGAATGATCATGGGCAAAATTTAATCAAGACTCTGGTTGAATACGGCCGTTTATCCTTATTGCCTAACATTGCTGAAGCTTTTGAGGCTTTGAAAGCGCAAGATGAAGGCACGCTGGACGCTCAAATTATTGCGGCTGCAAAACTGACAGCTGCACAGTCAAAAGATTTGATCAAACGTCTGGAAGCCAAGTTCGGCAAGAAAATTGAAGCAAGCGTTTCCGTAGATCCGGAAATCATCGGCGGCATCAAAATTATTGTTGGCGACACCGTCATCGACGCGTCTGTCCAAGGTCAGTTACAAAATTTAGCCTATACGCTAACAGCATAAGGCATAGGAGATTTAAATGCAGTTATCAACATCAGAGATTAGCGAGCTCATCAAGAGCCGTTTGGAAAACTTCTCTACTACCGCTGAAGCACGTACCCAGGGTACCGTGATTTCTGTGACAGACGGCATTGTGCGTATTCACGGCTTGTCTAACGTGATGGCCGGCGAGATGATTGAGTTTCCAGGCAACACATTCGGTCTGGCATTGAACCTGGAGCGTGACTCCGTTGGTGCCGTGGTACTGGGTGACTACGAGCACATCACCGAAGGTGACGTGTGTAAATGTACCGGTCGTATTCTGGAAGTGCCAGTAGGCCCGGAACTGATTGGCCGCGTAGTGAACTCACTGGGTCAGCCTATCGATGGTAAAGGTCCGGTTAAAACCACACAAACTGACAAGATTGAAAAAATTGCGCCAGGCGTGATTGCACGTAAATCAGTATCACAACCAGTGCAAACTGGCCTGAAGTCTATCGACTCTATGGTACCGGTTGGCCGTGGCCAGCGTGAATTGATCATTGGTGACCGTCAGACTGGTAAAACAGCAGTTGCGGTTGATGCGATCATCAACCAGAAAGGTCAGAACATGACCTGTATCTACGTTGCGATTGGTCAGAAAGCTTCTACCATTGCCAACGTGGTGCGTAAACTGGAAGAGCACGGCGCGATGGCTTACACCATCATCGTGGCTGCTTCAGCTTCTGACTCTGCCGCACTGCAATTCCTGGCGCCTTATGCCGGTTGTACCATGGGTGAATACTTCCGTGACCGCGGTGAAGATGCATTGATCGTTTATGATGACTTGTCAAAACAAGCGGTTGCTTACCGTCAGATCTCCCTGTTGCTGCGCCGCCCACCAGGCCGTGAAGCTTACCCGGGTGACGTGTTCTACATCCACTCACGTTTGCTGGAGCGTGCTGCACGCGTGAACGAAGAGTACGTAGAGAAATTCACTGAAGGTAAAGTGAAAGGTAAAACAGGTTCATTGACTGCATTGCCAGTGATTGAAACCCAGGCCGGTGACGTTTCAGCATTCGTTCCAACCAACGTAATTTCGATTACCGATGGCCAGATCTTCCTGGAAACCGACTTGTTCAACGCTGGTGTGCGTCCAGCGATCAACGCCGGTATTTCAGTATCCCGCGTAGGTGGTGCTGCACAAACCAAAATCATCAAGAAACTGGGTGGTGGTGTACGTCTGGCTCTGGCGCAATACCGTGAATTGGCTGCGTTTGCGCAGTTCGCTTCTGATCTTGATGAAGCAACCCGTAAACAGCTGGACCGTGGTCGTATGTTTACCGAGTTGATGAAACAGGCGCAATACTCACCATTGAGCGTAGCGACTATGGGTGTGAGCTTGTTTGCAGCGAACAAAGGTTACTTTGACGACGTACCAACCAACAAAGTGCTGGCATTTGAAAACGCATTGCATGGTTTCTTGAACTCTAAGTACAAGAACATCATGGACGCGATTGAATCCAGCAAAGATCTGAGTGGCGATAACGAGAAAGCACTGGAAGCGGCGATTCAGGATTTCAAAGCAACCAACGCTTATTAATCTCTGACACTTCGACTTAGGAACCTAATATGGCAGGTAGTAAAGAGATCAGAACCAAGATCAAGAGTGTAGAAAATACACGCAAGATCACAAAGGCGATGGAGATGGTGGCCGCTTCTAAAATGCGTAAAGCGCAGGACAGAATGCGTGCATCACGCCCCTATGCGGAAAAAATCCGTAATGTGGCTGCTCACCTCTCCTTTGCACAATCTGAGTATAGGCATCCGTTTTTGATTAAACGTGATGTGGTGAAAAATATCGGTCTGATTGTGGTCAGCTCAGACAAAGGCCTGTGCGGTGGTTTGAACACCAACGTATTGCGTTTGTCGCTGAACCAGATGAAAGCCTGGGAAGCTGAAGGCAAAGGCATCAGCGTTAGCGCGATTGGTAACAAAGGCTATGGCTTTATGAACCGTATCGGGGCTCAGGTGAAGTCACACATCACAGGTTTGGGCGATACACCGCATCTGGATAAACTGATCGGCAGCATCAAAGTGATGCTGGATGCTTATATTGCTGGGGAAATTGACCAGCTTTACATCTGCTATACCAAATTCATTAATACCATGAAGCAAGAACCGACCATGCAGCAACTGCTGCCATTGTCAGGTGAGCAACTGGGCAGCCCGAACGGCCATTGGGATTACATCTATGAGCCAGAAGCTAAACCAGTGGTGGATGAGTTGATGACCCGTTATATCGAATCACTGATTTACAACGCAGTGGCCGAGAACATGGCATCAGAACAATCTGCTCGTATGGTGGCGATGAAATCTGCATCTGACAACGCGAAGAGCGTGATTGGCGAACTGAAACTGGTATACAACAAAGCCCGTCAGGCTGCGATTACCAAAGAGATTTCAGAAATCGTCGGCGGTGCGGCAGCGGTTTCATCCTAAGGCGCTGTTAAAACAGACAGTTTTTACGCAAGTGAAAGAATTCAATTAGATCTGACTCATACAGTTAGGAAAAGAAAATGGCAAAGGCAAATCAAGCAGTAACAGATAAACAAGTAAGCACAGGTAAAGTTGTGCAGTGTATTGGCGCTGTGGTTGACGTGGAGTTTCCACGCGATCAAATGCCTAAAGTATTCGATGCGTTGATCATTGATGACCAAAACTCAAATGCAGAAGCCGGTTTGACACTGGAAGTGCAACAGCAACTGGGTGACGGCGTGGTACGTACCATTGCCATGGGTTCATCAGACGGTCTGGCACGTGGTACAGCATTCAAAAACACTGGTGGTGCGATTTCAGTACCAGTGGGTGAAGGTACTCTGGGCCGTATTATGGACGTATTGGGTCGCCCAATCGACGAAGTAGGTCCAATTGATTCAACTGAATTCCGTTCTATCCACCAGAAAGCCCCGGCTTTTGAAGAACTGTCACCATCAGTTGACCTGTTAGAAACAGGCATCAAGGTAATTGACCTGGTTTGCCCGTTCGCTAAAGGCGGTAAAGTGGGTCTGTTCGGCGGTGCGGGTGTAGGTAAGACCGTTAACATGCTGGAACTGATCAACAACATCGCTAAACAGCACTCCGGTTTGTCTGTATTTGCCGGTGTGGGTGAGCGTACCCGTGAAGGTAACGACTTCTACCACGAGATGGCAGATGCTGGCGTTATCAAGCTGGACAACATGAAAGAATCAAAAGTAGCCATGGTGTTCGGTCAGATGAACGAGCCTCCAGGCAACCGTCTGCGCGTAGCTCTGTCAGGTTTGACCATGGCTGAGAAATTCCGTGACGAAGGCCGTGACGTATTGTTCTTCGTGGATAACATCTACCGTTACACACTGGCCGGTACCGAAGTATCTGCATTGCTGGGCCGTATGCCTTCAGCAGTAGGTTACCAACCTACCCTGGCTGATGAAATGGGCCGTCTGCAAGAGCGTATTACTTCTACTAAGGTCGGTTCTATTACTTCCATCCAGGCGGTTTATGTTCCTGCGGATGACTTGACCGACCCGTCACCAGCAACTACCTTCCAGCATTTGGACTCTACAGTTGTGTTGTCACGTGACATCGCTTCCTTGGGTATCTACCCGGCGGTTGACCCACTGGATTCAACATCACGTCAACTGGATCCGCTGGTTGTTGGCGAAGAGCACTACTCAGTCGCACGTTCAGTACAATCTACGCTGCAACGCTACAAAGAATTGCGCGACATTATCGCGATTCTGGGTATGGACGAATTGTCTCCGGAAGACAAACTGTCTGTGGGCCGTGCACGTAAAATCCAACGTTTTCTGTCACAACCTTTCCATGTGGCTGAAGTGTTTACCGGCGCGCCAGGTAAATATGTTCCATTGAAAGAAACCATCAAAGGCTTTAAAGCGATTGTGAACGGTGAGTACGATCACTTGCCAGAGCAAGCGTTCTACATGGTTGGTGGTATTGAAGAGGCTGTTGAAAAGGCTAAAACACTGAACTAACCATTTGTTAATGCAGGCAGGTGATATTCACTTGCCCGTTTAATGATTTTCAGTGAAATAGAAAAGAGAACATTATGGCAAATACTGTGCATATCGATGTAGTAAGCGCTGAAGAGTCTATCTTCTCCGGCGAAGCTGAATTCGTTGTGGCACCAGCAGGCGCTGGTGAAGTGGGTATTTACCCTAACCATGCACCAATGATTACGACCATTAAGCCAGGTGCTTTGCGTATCAAGCAAACAGCAGAGCAGGATGAGACCGTGATTTATATTTCCGGCGGGATGCTGGAAGTACAACCGGGTGTCATCACTGTGCTGGCCGATACTGCCATTCGTGGCCAGGATCTGGATGAAGCCAAAGCCATCGCAGCTAAAGAAGCGGCTGAGGAAGCATTGAAAAATCGTTCTTCTGAAATCGACTATGCGGCAGCGCAGGCTGAGCTGGCAGAAGCAGTGGCACAGATTCAGGCAATCCAGAAATTGCGTAAATCGGTACACTAAGAAAATCGCAAACAAAATAACAGGCGGCTCTCGAGTCGCCTTTTTTGTTTCTGCGCTAAAATAACACTATGAATGACCTGAACATTATTATCCTGGCTGCGGGCAAAGGCACGCGCATGCAGTCTGACTTGCCTAAGGTTTTGCATGCTGTGGGTGGCAAGCCGATTTTGCATCATGTGATTGATGCCGCACGGCAACTGAATCCACAAAAGATCATTGTTGTGTATGGTTTTGGCGGTGAGCAGGTTCAGCAGCAAACCCCGGCTGAAGATTTGCAGTGGGTGTTACAGGCAGAGCAACTGGGCACCGGCCATGCCGTGCAACAAGCCCTGCCCTTGCTCGCAGATGCAGGTTCTACATTGATACTGCTAGGCGATGTGCCATTAGTGGATGTGGATGCCTGCCGTGAAATGCTGAAACAATCTGATCAGCATTTAGTGGTGCAAACCTTTATCAAAGATGACCCGACCGGCTATGGCCGTATTGTTCGAAATACCGATCAGCAAGTGCTGGCGATTGTTGAGCATAAAGATGCCAGCGAGACACAACGTGCCATTCAGGAAGTAAATACTGGCATTATGGCGATGCCTAACGCACAGCTAAAAAACTGGCTGTCACAAATCTCTAACCATAATGCACAAAAAGAATATTATTTAACAGATATCATTGCGCTGTCCGTGAAGGAAGGCCGGGCAGTATTGCCGCAAGTAGTCGCAGATGCCTGGTCAGTAACCGGCATCAATTCCAAGCTGGATCTGCATGATATCGAGCGTGAATTCCAGACCCGTAAAGCTGCTGCATTAATGACACAAGGGGTGACCTTGCTGGATGCCAAACGTATCGATATACGCGGTAACTTAACCTGTGGCCGTGATGTCATCATTGATGTGAATTCCATTTTTGAAGGTGATGTCACGCTGGAAGATGGCGTGCGCATCGGCCCGAATTGTGTGATCAAACAAGCCATTATTGCAAAAGGTACCAAGCTGGCTGCTTTTACACATATCGAAAATGCGACAGTGGGTGCTGAGAGTAGCGTAGGTCCATTTGCGCGCCTGCGTCCAGGTACAAGGTTATCTGAAAAAACACATATCGGTAACTTTGTAGAGCTGAAAAATGCCCAGGTTGGCATAGGCAGCAAAGTCAATCACCTGAGTTATGTCGGTGATTCTGAAGTGGGTGCCAATGTGAATATCGGTGCCGGTGTCATCACTTGTAATTATGATGGTGCGAACAAACATAAAACCATCATAGAAGACGAGGTGTTCGTTGGGTCGGATACGCAGCTGGTTGCGCCGGTAACAGTGGGCAGAGGCGCAACAATCGCAGCAGGTTCAACCATTACTAAAAATGTCCCGGCTGACTCGCTGACCCTGTGTCGGGCAAGAGAACAACGTTCAATTCAAGGATGGAAACGTCCACAAAAGGTGAAAAAATAAGATGTGTGGCATCATTGGTGCGGTCGCAAACAGGAATATCGTTCCACTACTGATCGAGGGATTGAGCCGTCTTGAATATCGGGGATATGACTCAGCAGGCATAGCTGTTTTGAATAGCCAGATCGAGCGTGTACGTTCGGTTGGGCGCGTAGCTGAGCTTGAGAACAAATCACGGGGTCTTGAAAGCTATATCGGTATCGGGCATACGCGCTGGGCTACCCATGGTGGCGTCACCGAGCAGAATGCACACCCGCATGTATCGCCAGCGCAGGATAATGCGCAAATAGCCGTCGTGCACAACGGCATTATCGAGAACCATGATGAGCAACGTGATCGCCTGATCGCCTTGGGCTATCAGTTTTATTCACAGACAGATACCGAAGTGATTGCGCATCTTGTGCATTACTACTATCAGCAAACCAAAGACTTGCTTAAAGCGGTTCAACAATCGATAACCGAATTAACCGGGGCTTATGCCATCAGCGTCATCGCCCTGGATAATCCTGCACAATTAGTGGTTGCACGCTTGGGTTGCCCATTACTGGTTGGCCTGGGTGAACAGGAAAATTTTGTTGCTTCTGACGTATCTGCTGTGTTATCTGCGACGCGTAAGGTGATTTACCTGGAAGACGGTGATGTTGCTACTTTAACTACTGAAGCGGTTGTCATCTATGACAAGCAAGGTGATACCGTACAACGTAAAGTGCATATGAGCGATGTTTCACTTGCTTCACTTGAGCTTGGCCCTTACAGCCATTTCATGCAGAAAGAAATCCACGAACAACCACGTGCTATCAGCGATACGATAGAGGCGCTGATTGATGATGGCGCCTTCAGAAGTGAGTTGTTCGGCACGGCTGCTGCGGCGACATTCCAGCAGGTCGATAGTGTTTTGATCCTGGCGGCGGGGACCAGCTACTACGCGGGTTTGACAGCCAAATACTGGCTGGAAAGCCTGGCCAAAATACCAGCATCGGTAGAAATAGCAAGTGAATACCGTTATCGCGAGTCAGTGCCTAATCCTAAGCAGTTGGTGGTCACTATCTCGCAATCCGGTGAAACACTGGATACCATGGAGGCACTCAAGCATGCACAGAAGCTGGGGCATACCCATACGCTGGCCATTTGCAACGTGCAGGAAAGCGCCATTCCGCGTGCGTCTTCACTGATTTTTTACACGCGCGCTGGTGCCGAAATCGGTGTAGCCAGTACCAAAGCCTTTACAACGCAATTAATCGCTTTGTTTGTATTATCAGTGACGCTGGCTAAAGAACGCGGTTTACTGGCTGCGGAGCAAGAGCAGGCTTACCTGACCGACCTGCGCCAATTGACCAGTAGCGTGCAGATAGCCCTTAACCTCGAACCGCAAATACGCGAATGGGCCACTAAATTCGGCGATAAGGAACATGCTTTGTTTCTGGGCCGTGGCGTTCACTTCCCTATTGCGATGGAAGGTGCCCTCAAGCTTAAGGAAATTTCATACATCCATGCCGAGGCTTATCCGGCTGGAGAGTTGAAACATGGGCCGTTAGCGCTGGTTGATAGCAATATGCCAGTAGTAGTAATCGCGCCTAACGATGCGCTGCTGGAAAAAGTGAAATCCAATATGCAGGAAGTGAAAGCACGCGGCGGAGAATTATTCGTGTTTGCCGATGCTGACAGCCATTTCCATGGTTCCGAAGGTGTGCATGTGATTCGTACGCCACGCCATGTAGGTGTGCTGTCCCCTATCTTGCACGTGATCCCGGTGCAAATACTGGCGTATCACGCGGCATTGCTCAAAGGCACTGACGTTGATAAACCACGCAACCTGGCCAAGAGTGTCACAGTAGAATAGTTACAAATCCTGAAAAGCCCCTGTGATAAATCAAAATAGAGTTTGGTCATAAGATATAGGGTTTGGTCATAGATAATAGAGTTTGGTCATAAAATGACTAGTATTAAGTGTAACAATAATCTATGATCAATCGCCGTTTTAGCAACTAGTTAACTCTTCGCGCAACCGTGTTTTATGTTTAAAAGGCTGATACACTTTCTACCTCTTTCATTCTAAGGTTGAGGAAAACAGTGACTCAAAATCAGTTTGAAGAAATATTAGTTCGATTTGAAGCAGACACCCTTTCATCAGTAGGTCCTTGCACTGTTCACAGACTTGTAGATTTCATGGAGTCGGATTCGTTAGAGAGTTTGATTCATCTTTTACTGCGAAACCTTGCTGCTGAGACAGGTTTGTTGCCAACAAGCCCAAGAATAGCTTATCCACTCCAGGCTAGATTTCTGCCCAAAAAGGAATACATTCTGGAAGAGCTTATGGCTGGCGTTACAGAAGAAAATAAGCATGAGTGTATCGACTTTGGAAAACCTGTCGGAATAGAGAAGCTATGAAGAGTTGTATGGACGAACAATAAAGTTTGGTCATGAACAACAAACTTACTCATACATTTTTGTTAACAAGATTGGTATATTCACCCATATTCATTGCGAAAACTAAACCGTATTGTAATCATTAGTACAGCTATGGTCTATTGCGCTCTACTATTCGAGGTCTTGATGTATGAGTAATGAAATCGATGAAAAAACAGAAGGTACTTATCTAACACCCTCCACACGCAAACTAATGCAGTTGCGTGAAGGAAAAGGCCCAGGCATGCTTAACGATGAGGAGATTGAGCTTTTACGAATGAGCAGCAAAGAAAATTCTATTGCTAGCAGTATAGCTTTTCAATCTATTCCAAAGAATTCTGATAGACCTAGCTACATTGGTACACTCAGTGATAAAACCAGCTATAAAGCTACTCTTAAAGAAATTGAAAAGGCCATTCAAGATGGATGGGCTAACGGCGATTTGAAAAGGAGATCATAGATATGCTGAATGTTGCAATTTTCCTTAGTGTAATCATTACAATCTCTGTCGTAGGTTTAGCTATCGTTGCGTATAAGTTACACAAGTCGAAAAGGTAGTCCTAGCAAGTATGTAATTAAAATGATGTCTCAACTAAGCGATTATTTACATCAGTACTGGCTCAACAAGTCTGCGTCAAATAGGCATCAGTTAATTCATTACCTCATAATTTTCTGAGTAATAAATGTAGCGGCTGACCCGTCGAGAATCAACCAATTCGGCGTGGCTGAAAATTGTAGAAATTGGCTCTGATTTGGTGATCACTGTCAGAGGAAACAAGGTGCCATCTTTTAACAAGATGATTGCTCAAAGTGATCATCTCGCTGACCGTCACCTTGATTCAATTGCGCTTGAGACATCGCCACCTATAGGCAATGAAGAAATCTAATGTAAAGAATAATCACCACTATATATTGGCGATGGCAAGAATCTGTAGCCTCAGCTGAGGTTTGAAAGCGCATTTGTTTGCTTATTTGGAGTCGCTTGGTCTACCCTCACACTTTTCAAATAGCGCTATCGCTTGATCACAATACTCACAGTGACCCTGGCAGCAATCATGCATCAGAAAAGCAACAAGGTCTGAAAGCGTAGTAAAAATGACGCTATAAATGATTGAACGCCCATCACGGCGGCTAACAATCAGCCCGACTTGCTCAAGATGATTAAGATGGAATGAGATACGTGAGGGTGATAAACCTCCTAGCTGCTCCGCGATCGCACCTGCGGGCAGACCTTCAGCGCCAGCAACAACTAAAAGACGGATGATACGCAGCCGGGTTTCTTGCGCAATTGCAGCAAAACTATTTAATGCTTGCTGTTCTTTCATTAAACGTGATGGATTCATGTTGTGCCCTATGAATATAAGCAGCAAAAATACTATTATTTCAATATTTCAACAAGTATTGAAATAATAAATGATCTCATTTACCATTCGCATAAATTTTGAGGAACAATACTATGCAGGCTATTCGAGAGAAACTGGAGAACCATCAAATATCCATTTACTTTATTGCGGTGCTTTTGGCAGGGGCCATTTCGCTGATGTTTAAAGTGGATGGTGGCTTGAGTGACTTGATCAATCCTGCGTTGGCATTCATGCTTTTTGTTACATTCCTGCAAGTGCCACTGTCTGATTTGGGTAGAGCATTTACACGCATAAGATTTCTCAGTGCATTGTTGGTATCTAACTTTGTGGCGATTCCACTGCTGGTTATGTTTCTAACTCAATTTCTGCCAGACTCGCCTATGATCAAACTAGGTGTCTTATTTGTGCTGCTGACTCCATGTATTGATTATGTGGTGACGTTCTCACATTTAGGTAAAGCAGATGCTCGACTATTGCTGGCCTCGACTCCTGCATTGCTCATACTTCAGATGCTTTTGTTGCCGGGTTATCTAAATTTCATGATGGGTGAATCCGCTGCCAGCCTTGTGCAAATAGACCCTTTCATTCATGCATTTATCTGGTTAATTGCTGTGCCATTGGTTTTAGCCGGTGTAGTACAGCTGTGGTCTGCAAAGTCTGCCATTGGCGAGAAAGCTTCAACGGTGCTTGGTCTATGCCCAGTGCCTGCAACTGCGGTTGTATTATTTATAGTGATTGCAGCACTGGTTCCTCAGCTTGAATCAGCGCTAGATGCAACAATTAAAGTGGTGCCAATTTATGTAGCGTTTGCGATCATTGCTCCTGTCATTGGGTGGGTAGTATCGAGCCTATTCAAACTGGAAGCCATGGCCAAAAGAGCGGTGTCATTTAGCTCTGCAACTCGTAATTCACTTGTAGTGTTGCCACTCGCTTTAGCCGTGCCTGGAGCAATTCCTGTAATACCAGCGGTCATCGTCACTCAAACTGTGGTCGAATTAATTAGTGAACTACTTTATATCCGTATCTTTCCAAGAGTGGGATAAAAAATAATTAAGAGTGTTTGCATGACTTTCTATCATTGGTTTTTACGTTTCCTTGCTGCATGGGTAATTTTTACAGGCTCAGTACATGCTCAGGGCCAAGAGGCTGATGCCCCAAAACAATTATGGCAATTATTAGACTATGTAGCCGTAGATTACAGTGGCGCAGTTCAAAATGGCGTTGTCGTCAGCGAAGCCGAATATGCTGAAATGCAGGACTTTGTTGAGAATGCTAACAAGCTATTAACCTTATTACCTACGCACAAAGCTAAGGGTCAAATTGCTGAAGCTATAAACCAATTACGTGTTGCTGTTACCAATAAAGCCTCTGATTCAGAAATTACGCGTTTAGCTCATCAAGCAAACTCAGTCTTATTGTCCGCATATCCAATTCCCATCGCCCCTAAGTCTGTTCCAGACTTGAGCCGAGGGAAATCACTTTACGCGGTGCAATGTGTTTCATGTCACGGTGCGACAGGGAATGGAGATGGGCCACTTGCTGCTACATTAGATCCTGAACCTATCGCATTTACTGATGCTGACCGTGCAAAATCAAGAAGTTTAATGGCGCTTTACCAGGTCATTTCTCAAGGCGTGAATGGTACTTCGATGCCAAGCTTTGCTACGCTGCCAGAAGAGGATCGTTGGGCATTGGCATTCTTTATTGGCACGCTTTCACATAATGAGGATATGCAAAAACAAGGGAAGATACTTTGGGATAATAATGATGGAAACATCAAGCAACGCTTTACCGGCTTGGATAAACTCAGCACGCTAACTGAAGCCTCGTTAACTGAGACATTGCCGGCAGATACTGTACGCAATGTGGCCGCATATCTGCGAACTCACCCTGACCTAGTTGAAAAAAATCACGCCAAAGGTCTGGCCTTGTCCAGACTTAAACTTGCGCAAAGCCTGGAAGCTAAGAGATCAGGTGATCTACCGCTTTCAACTCAGTTAGCCCTATCAGCCTACCTTGATGGTTTTGAGCCAATCGAACCCATGCTCAGCGCAAGAAACAAAGAGCTTCTTGTATCCGTTGAAACAGCCATGCTTGACTACCGGTCAGCTGTGACCAAAGGAACTGTCGAGCAAGCACAAAATGCAGCAGAGAATTTGGAAGCATTGCTCACCAGAGTTGATCTCATCATGCAGGACTCGAAGGCTGATCCAACGGCAACGTTCATTGGCGCAGCCACAATACTTTTACGTGAAGGTGTAGAAGCACTTTTGATTGTGATTGGCATGATCACCTTTTTGAAAAAGACGGAAAGGCCAGACCTGCTTCAGCACGTGCATCGTGGTTGGATCAGTGCTTTGTTGGCCGGACTTCTAACTTGGGTTGTAGCCACCTATTTGATAGGGATTAGCGGCTCAAGCAGAGAAGTGACCGAAGGGATTGGTTCGGTGCTTGCATCCGTGGTTCTGCTAAGTGTCGGTCTTTGGATGCATCAGAAAAGTAGTGCTGGGAAGTGGCAGGAATATCTGAAGGGACAATTATCGAAAGCCATTTCAAGCAAGTCTGTCTGGGCATTATTCGCACTCTCATTTATTGCTGTCTATCGAGAGGTATTTGAAACTATATTGTTCTACTCTGCGTTGATGGCTGACGGCAATAACACTGCTTTGGCCGGAGGCTTTATAACAGCGGTATTGCTGCTGGCGTTGATTGCTTGGGTAATGCTCTATACAAGCGCACGAATGAACCTGGGCCGTTTCTTTTCATTCACTTCCGTCCTGGTAGTTATCTTAGCCGTTGTACTCATAGGTAAAGGCATGTCCGCCTTGCAAGAAGCTGGATGGATAGGTGTCAATGTACTCACAGCCATACCGCGAATCGAGTGGCTAGGTGTTTATCCAACTACAGAAACGATGACTGCACAAATCTTGGTAGGTCTAATTGCACTAGCTGGGTTTGGGGCTTTTTCCAGGAAGCCACACAAATAAACAGTTGAAGGACTTCCATTCAAAGCCATCTTTAGGCACGCAGTTCCCTCTAAATTTTCTATGCTAATTGCGTAAAGAAAATAGTTGCTATCTTTCCATATTCATGGAAATATAGAATATATGGACATCAAATCAGCAGTGACTCAACTCTCATCAATCGCTCAAGAGGCTCGCTTGGAAATATTCCGTTTGCTCGTTCAGGCCGGAACTGAAGGTCTACCAGCGGGGACCATTGGGGACAAGCTCAGCATTCCACCAAGTACGCTCTCGTTTCATCTCAAAGAGCTAAGTCATGCAGGGATGGTTAGTTCACGCCAAGTCAGCAGGTTTGTTTATTACACCGCCAACTATGAAGCCATGAATGGTTTGCTTGCTTACCTCACAGAAAATTGTTGTGCTGGCGTGGCTGAATGCTGTCCCGATGTAACTAACTGCAATCCCGAAAAAGGTAATGAAGAATGAGTACAACCGCTCAACCAGGTGTAATAAGTAACTTTGAACGTAATCTGACATGGTGGGTGCTTGGCTGCATTGTGGTCGGCATTGGATTGGGTCAGGTATTTCCTGGATTCTTCGAAGCTGTAGGTGGCCTTAAAGTAGCTGAAGTGAATTTGCCTGTGGCAGTCCTGATATGGTTAATGATTATCCCGATGCTGCTAAAGATTGACTTCAAGACAATGGGCGATGTCTTAGCGCACAGCAAAGGCATAGGCGTGACCTTGTTCATTAACTGGATAGTAAAGCCTTTCTCGATGGCCTTGCTTGCTTGGATATTCATTCGTCACTTATTCGGTGACCTATTACCAGCAGACCAGATTGATAGCTACATAGCTGGTTTGATACTTTTAGCGGCTGCCCCATGTACTGCAATGGTGTTTGTCTGGAGTGGTCTCTGTGGCGGTGAGCCTAAATTCACCTTGTCTCAGGTCGCACTGAACGATGCAATTATGCTATTTGCATTTGCGCCGCTGGTAGCGTTGCTATTGGGGCTGTCTAGCATTGTCGTACCATGGGACACTCTTCTGACATCTCTGGTGCTATTCATCGTCGTACCAGTGGTGATTAGTCAGTTTGTGCGAGAAGTCGCACTGGCAGGACGCCAGCAAAAGCTTAATGCATTGCTTAAGCGTATTCAGCCTGTTTCCCTGTCTGCACTACTTGCAACACTGGTCTTGCTGTTTGGCTTTCAAGGTCAGCAGATCATTGCTCAGCCATTTGTGATTGCCTTGTTAGCTATACCTATCATCATCCAGGTGTATTTCAACTCCATGTTAGCTTACTGGTTGAATAAGAAGCTCAAGGTGGCTCACTGTGTCGCTGCTCCATCTGCCCTGATTGGTGCTTCAAACTTTTTTGAACTGGCTGTAGCAACGGCTATTGCTCTCTTTGGGTTCAACTCAGGCGCAGCTCTGGCCACCGTTGTAGGTGTGCTTATCGAAGTGCCCGTGATGTTATCCGTAGTTGCAATCGTTAACCGTACCCGGGCTTGGTACGAAACTGCCTAACAATCGAAAGTTATAAATGAACATCTTATTTTTATGTACCGGTAATTCCTGCCGTTCAATTCTTGCTGAGGCCACATTCAATCATTTGGCACCGGATTACATGCGGGCAATGAGTGCAGGTAGTCAGCCAACGGGTGAAGTGCATCCACGTTCTATTGCCTTGCTTGAACGTGAAGGCATAGCTACAGAGGATTATTACAGCAAGTCCTGGGATAACCTGCCAGTGACACCAGATATCGTGATTACAGTATGCAGCAATGCAGCGGGTGAGACCTGTCCAGCATACCTTGGTAACGTCTTAAGGGCACATTGGGGAGTGGATGACCCTGCCAAGGCGACAGGTACTGATGCTGAAATAGATGCAGCATTCATCAAAGCCTATTCCATATTAAGAAAACGCATTGAAGCATTTTTAGCGCTACCTCCAGATACATTAGCGGTCAAAGATCAGCTTCAGCTCCAATTGAAATTAATTGGGGAGATTGAGTAGATGGAAACTAATACCAACTTGCCAAACATTGAGCAGTCGCTATTTGCAAAGACAGACATTTCTTCCCTGATGGATTACAAGCCATCAACCCACAAGCCAAGATTTTTGTTGCTGTATGGTTCGTTAAGAAAGCAGTCATTCAGTAAGCTATTGGTATTGGAAGCGAAGAGACTACTGGAGGCGCTTGGTGGAGAAGTTAAGGTATTTGATCCGCATGAACTGCCATTACCAGATGATGCGCCAGAGACACACCCCAAAGTTCAAGAACTGCGCGATTTAACGCTTTGGTGTGAGGGCATGGTTTGGTGCTCGCCTGAGCGTCATGGCGCGATGACAGGCATCATGAAATCACAGATCGACTGGATACCTTTATCCATGGGAGCTATTCGGCCAACACAAGGAAAAACACTTGCGGTGATGCAGGTATCAGGTGGTTCTCAATCGTTTAACGCTGTAAACCAAATGCGCATACTAGGCCGCTGGATGCGGATGATTACTATCCCCAATCAATCCGCTGTGGCAAAAGCTTTTCAAGAGTTTGATGAAGGTGGTCGGATGAAACCATCGGCATACTATGATCGAGTGGTTGATGTGATGGAAGAGCTCGTTAAATTCACATTACTTACCCGCGATATATCCGGCTTGCTGGTTGACAGGTACAGTGAGCGCAAGGAGTCGGCAACCGCACTTGGAGATCGTGTTAAGCTACACGCGATATGAGTGTGGTGTTCACGTCTACCGTGGTGCGATTAAGGACTAATATGGCAAGTTGCTGTGAAGACAAAGGATGTGAAGTTTCTGCTTTAAGGGAGTCTCATAGCCGTGTGCTTTGGGCTGTCCTGATTATCAATGCTGTGATGTTTGTCGTTGAGGCATATTCTGGCTTAGTCGCGCACTCTACGTCATGGCTGGCTGACTCTTTGGATATGCTGGGTGACGCTATTGTCTATGGGTTCAGTCTGTTCGTGTTAGCTAAGTCCTTACGCTGGCAAGCTGTGGCTGCTGTGATTAAAGGCGTATTCATGCTGGCCTTTGGTGTCGGAGTATTGCTGGAAGCTATCTACAAAATATTTAATCCCGTTATACCTAACGCTGAACTCATCGACTTGAATGCAAATACAGGAGTCTTGCTTGCTGCGGCTGCTAGTTACTGGTTGACCTCTCGTTGGCCTGATATAGCTGTGGGGACAATTATCGCTGGTCTATTCCTGCATTCCTCAGTGTTTGTCCTGAAGGAAGCACTTGAAGAATTGCGCAAACCAACTTCAGTGCCAGCACGGCAACCTCAATCAGTAGTAGTTGGAATGCCATTCATACGAAATAAAAAATAACATCAGACTAGGTGTGCATAAATTTATTTAGATTATGCGATCAAGGGCTATTCGGTCTTGTATAGGGAGTTCATGCGCTTCAATACTGCAATCACCAGGCTTACATTTATGAATTAGCGGTCAGCACCTTTGGTTCAAGAATCAAAGATTGATGAATGGCTTATTCAATACCATCCAATTTCAGGAGCAACTCCTATAACAATCTCCGAATCAACTACTGGTCTAAAAGAGGTTGAAAGAATTCAAAACGCAATCAATTACAGAGGCGTTGTTTGATTTGGCTTAAAGTGTAATCCCATCGGATTCTTTGCATTAAAGTAAAAATTAATTGACCTTCCCATGGTGGGAAGCTTTAAACTGATTTGCATCTAATACAAATTTAGAATGATGAGCATGTCTAAAATGACTTTAAGTGATGCCACTCAAAATATCTCACTTCCTATCAAAGGGATGACATGTGCCAGCTGCGTTGGGCGTGTTGAAGCCGCCTTAACAAAGGTCCCTGGCGTAGAAAGTGTCTCAGTCAACCTGACAACTGAGCGAGCGACTATTCACGTTACCGAAGAGGTAAATCGCACAGCCTTGATCGAAGCTGTTCATAAAGTGGGTTATGAAGTTCCAACATCCAACATAGAACTTAATGTTATTGGCATGACCTGTGCGTCATGTGTTGGGCGTGTTGAGAAAGCCCTCAGATCTGTATCAGGGGTCGTTGAAGCAACAGTTAACTTAGCCACTGAACGTGCCTCCATATATGGTTCTGCTGACCCAGCAGAATTGATTTCCGCGATCGAACGTATCGGTTACGAAGCTAAGGTCGTTGACTCTCTATCCTCTCTACAGGCTGTAGCAGAAAGTCAAAAAGAGATTGAATTATTCAAATTGAAGCGGGACCTCATTCTCGCAGCAGCACTATCGTTACCAGTGTTTTTAATGGAAATGGGTGCGCATTTGATACCAGGTGTTCATGAATTAATCATGGATACTATTGGTATGAGCACTAGTTGGTACATACAGTTTGTGTTGACGGCTCTGGTACTGGCTTTCCCTGGTAGGCGCTTTTACCAGAAAGGCTTTCCAGCTCTATTTCGGCTTGCACCAGACATGAACTCGCTCGTAGCAGTAGGCACTGCTGCAGCTTTTGGATATTCAATGGTCTCGACCTTTGCTTCCGGACTGCTGCCTGAAGGAACGGTCAATGTCTATTATGAAGCGGCTGCAGTCATTGTCGTTTTGATATTACTTGGCCGATTTCTGGAGGCCCGTGCCAAGGGGCGGACTTCCGAAGCAATCAAGCGCCTGGCAAAAATGCAGGTTAAAGAAGCGCATGTGATGCGCAATCATGGCTTTTTGGATGTCCCTATCAATGAAGTGGTGCTCAATGATGTACTCGAAGTGCGACCTGGTGAGAGAGTGCCGTTAGACGGTGAAGTCACCAATGGTAAAAGTTTCGTTGATGAATCGATGATCACTGGTGAACCCATTCCTGTTGAGAAAACCCTGGGCAGTTCTGTAGTCGGCGGCACTGTTAATCAGAAAGGGATTTTAGAGATGCGTGCGACAGCCGTTGGTAATCAAACCATGCTGTCTCAAATCATACGCATGGTAGAGCAGGCACAAGGCTCCAAGCTACCCATACAGGCGCTCGTCGATAAAGTGACTATGTGGTTTGTACCTGCTGTCATGGGTGCGGCATTGCTCACATTTATCAGTTGGATGATTTTTGGTCCATCCCCTGCGTTGACCTTTGCACTGGTGAATGCAGTTTCAGTATTGATCATTGCATGCCCGTGTGCCATGGGCCTGGCCACGCCGACTTCAATTATGGTTGGAACTGGGCGAGGAGCCGAACTGGGCATCTTATTCAGAAAAGGTGAGGCATTACAATTACTCAAGGATGCCAAAGTTGTCGCGGTGGACAAGACGGGTACGCTCACAGAAGGACGGCCAGTACTTACCGACATCGAAGTAGCGGAGGGTTTCGAGCGTAATAGTCTTCTTGCAAAAGTCGGGGCGGTTGAAGCTAAATCTGAGCATCCAATTGCACGCGCTATTGTGGCCGCTGCCACTGAAAATGGGCAGACTCTACCGGCGTTAACAGACTTTGAGTCTGTGACAGGTATGGGCGTAAGAGCCCGTGTTGGAGGTGCTCTCGTTGAAGTAGGAGCGGATCGATTCATGCGCCAACTGGGGTTAGATTTGAACGTCTTTGCGCAAACTGCTGGGCGATTGGGTAAAGAGGGCAAATCACCTTTATACGCATCAATTAATGGTCGCTTGGCGGGCATTATCGCCGTCGATGACCCTATAAAAACTTCGACACCGGGTGCAATCGCCGCACTACATCAGTTAGGTCTCAAAGTGGCTATGATTACTGGTGACAATGCCAAGACCGCACATGCAATCGCCCGCCAGCTTGGCATTGATGAAGTTATTGCTGAGGTTATGCCTGAGGGGAAAGTTGACACTGTACGTCGCTTGAAAGCTGCTTACGGGCAGATTGCTTTTGTGGGGGATGGCATTAATGATGCCCCCGCTCTGGCAGAAGCAGATGTGGGCTTGGCAATCGGGACTGGTACAGATATCGCTGTAGAATCAGCAGATGTAGTCTTAATGTCCGGCAATCTGCAAGGGGTACCGAATGCGATTGCTTTATCTAGAACAACGATAGGGAATATTCATCAAAACCTGTTCTGGGCATTTGCCTATAACACGGCTTTGATTCCGGTAGCGGCTGGTGCACTTTATCCTGCTTGGGGCATATTACTTTCACCAGTATTTGCTGCCGGAGCAATGGCTTTATCCAGCGTGTTCGTTTTAGGGAATGCCTTGCGCTTAAGGACATTCAAACCACCTCTAGTGGAATACAACAGTCCCAAAAATCTGTGAGTAATAATGCTTGACCTTGCCATTGTTGGAACCTTTAAGCTTATATCACTACCCATTACTGATTAAGGAGTTAATGATGGAATTTCATATTGAAAATATGACCTGCGGTGGATGTGCAAGAGGTGTGACAAGTGCCATTAAAGCCATAGACCCAGAAGCGAGCATTACTACCGATCCTCCAACCAGGACGGTCAAAGTTGAAACCAGCGTTACAAAAGACGAGATCGTTTCAGCGCTTATAGATGCTGGTTTTCCACCTGCAACTAAGTAATTTCTATCTGCCTGCTGAGCAATATCAGCAGGCCTTTTTACCTATCACTTGGGCATGAACGATGAGTTTATTTAATATTGGGCAAGCTGCGAAAGCGTCAGGTATCTCGACCAAAATGATTCGGCATTATGAAAGCGTTGGTTTACTGCCTGCCGCTTCAAGAACTTTTGCGGGATATCGTCAATATTCTGAAAAAGACATCCATACGCTGAGCTTTATCAGACACTCCCGCGATTTAGGCTTTTCTATCAAGCAAATTGAGGAATTATTAAGCTTATGGCAAGACCCACATCGGCCAAGCAGCAAAGTGAGGGAGTTGGCTAATTCCCATGTTGAGGCCTTAAACCAGAAGATTCAAAGCCTGATGTCGATTAAGTCGGAGCTACAAAAGCTTGTGCATTGCTGTCATGGGGATGATCGCCCAGAGTGCCCCATTCTAGAGCAACTTGCGCTTAATCAAACATAGGGTAATTCATAAAAGAAAAATTTCAGTTTAGCACTGAATCATTTTTAATTTAGGGTTATCATAATCCCATCGTGAGAAAGCTCATCCAGATCTTCGCTATTTGGCTCATCGCAATCATTCTACCGGTGCAGGGATTTGCATCGGTCAGCATGATGAATTGTGAGAAGCCACAAAGCCAGCACAACCATGAAAGTGTAAGTGGTCATAGCCATGAACACCACGAGGGTGCTGTGGATAGTCATGCTCACAAACATCAAGATGATACCAAGCACGCTTGTAATCATTGTTCCAAATGTTCAGTCTGCTGTTCAGGTTTCGCCTTTGCAGCGTCGGGTGACGACCTGAAGCATCATTTGATTGTTGCAGGTACGGCAATCGGTTTTATCGTTCCAGATTTCACTAGCCATATATCCTCCGGGCCTGAGCGACCCCCGCGCTTTCTCCTCGTTTAGTATGTTACTGGCTAAAGCCCGTTCAGGTCTTTAGCCAGCACACTTATGCTTTTGCATGCTCTGGGCAGGCAAAAGAATGCGTTCCCAATAAATGTTGGGAACTCTAAATGAGAGGTTTATATGAAATTTCCTACCCTAAAGAGAGCCTGGCTTGCCTCTCTCTATCAATATTTATTGTGTCTTGCGATGGCATTAGCATTGGGTATTGGCGCATCATTTGCGGAAGAAAGCTCCGCGCCATATCAGTCCACATTTGAAGATTACAAGGCGACAAATAGTGACAATCAAACAGATTGGAAATCGCTAGATTCTTCGATTGCAGACCAAGGACATCAAATGCCGGGGATGCAGCACTCCTCGGATCAACCAATGAATCATGAAGCGATGGGACATAGTATGTCTCATGGCGATACGCATGCTTCACATGACTCAGAGTCGCAGATGCCCCCCATGGATCATGGCAATATGAAAGGCATGGACCATAACAGCATACCGGGGATGGACCATAGCAAAATGCATGACATGAATAGTCAGGCTGAAGATATGGGCCACAGCATGGCAAACATGGTTCACAAATCATCCTCATCTGAAATGTCGGCACACACTCACGACCATGCAATGATGAACCATGCTGGTATGGATCATCAGGCCATGCAAAATATGAATCATTCAGGAAGTGAGAGTGAAGAAGCTGTATCAATGACCCATGAGCATGGAAATGCTGAGGGTGAGCTTACGGAAGAAGGTCACTCAAGCCATATCCATGAGTCTTCAGAAGCTGTTAAACCAGAAGCGCCCTCAGAACACACCGGTTTCCAAATTATTCCTAATTTGCATCCGGCAGTCGTCCATTTTCCAATTGCGTTGACGATAGTGGCCTTCATTTTCGGTCTAGCTGCTCGCTTGTTCCGGCAATCTGCATCATCGACTTCATTAGCCGCTGCAGGATCTTACATATTAATACTAGCCGCTGTCAGTGCTGTGGCTGCCGTTGGTTTTGGTTGGCTGGCATTCAACTCACCTATGAATCACGATGATGCCGGCCATGCTGCCATGTTGTTGCATCGAGCCTGGGCAATCCCTACTGCTTCTGGATTGGTGCTCGTTGCAATCTGGCACTCGTTGAAATCGCGTCAGGATAGCCCGATGTCCATTCCTGTATTAGTTTGCCTGGCTGGTTTATCCCTGTCTGTAGCGACAACGGCATGGCTGGGTGGTGAAGTGGTCTATCGGCATGGCATTGGTGTTCTATCTTTACCTGCATCTGGCGGCCATAACCATGCCGGACATCATCATGGTGAAGCAAGTGAATCAGCAATACCAGCTCAAGGTAACCATTCAGGTCATCAACATGAATCATCATCTGAAGGAGATTCACATGAGCACTAATATTGGAAATCTCAGAGCACGCAGTGCCATTCTTGTTGCCGTAAGCTTGTTATTAGGTGGGTGCGCGACCTTCTCAAAAGATGGCGGCATGGATGAGGTACAAAAACAAACTCAACCGCACCTGAAACAAGAATATGAATGGGCTAAGACAGAAGAGTCTACAAAGTCCCTGCAGGACAAGACCCAAGCATTGCTCGCACAACCTTTGGATGTAGAGGGTGCAGTACAGGTGGCGCTTTATAACAACAAAGGTCTACAAGCTGCATTCTATGAGCTGGGTATTTCAGAAGCGGACCTTGTACAGGCAGGCCGTCTGCCCAACCCACGCTTCTCTATGCTATATGCGCGTAATGGTGGTGAGTATAAGATTGAGCAAGCATTCACGTTCAACGTCTTCTCATTGATCACTATGCCTAAAGCAGTAGAGGTTGAAAAAAGACGTTTTGCCCAGACACAAGCATCTACCGCTATTGAAGTCCTGAAACTCGCCTATCAGACACGTACAGCTTATTTTAATGCGGTAGCCGCTACTGAACTGGCCAGATATAGCGCGCAAGTAAAAGAGTCTGCAGAGGCCAGTGCAGAGTTGGCTAAACGGCTGCATGAAACCGGCAACTGGAATCGATTAGAGCAGTCACGTGAGCAAAGCTTCTATGCAGATGCCGCACTGGAATATGCTAATGCGAAAAATGCTGAAATTCGGGCATATGAGGCTTTAGCCAGGCAATTAGGCGTAAAAGCTTCACAACTCAACATCCAATCTCGGTTACCTGATCTGCCTAAGTCGCTTTCGGCGTTGCAGGCATTTGAACAAAATGCCTATGAACAACGATTGGACCTGCTCGTTAAACGCTCTGAAATGGACGCTTTGGCGAAGCAGCTAGGACTGACCAAAACCACGCGGTTTATCAACGTGATCGAGTTAGGCCCAGCACGTGTATTGGAAGGTAGGAGAAGCGAGCCTTACAAGAAAGGTATCGATATCGCTTTTGAAATCCCGTTGTTTGACTGGGGTCAGGCTAAGGTGCCACGGGCAGAGTCAATGTATATGCAGTCTGTACAGGAAACTGCACAGTTGGTGACCAATGCGCAATCTGAGATACGTGAGCGGTACAACACCTATCGCACCAAACATGATGTCACTCGTCACATACGCGATGAGATTGTGCCCTTACGCAAACGCATATTGTACGAGGACCAACTACGCTATAACGGCATGCTCACCAGCCCATTTGAATTATTTGGTGACGCCAGGGCGCAAGTGCAAAGCGTGAAAGGTTATATCGAGTCATTACGTGACTTCTGGCTGGCTGATGCTGAATTGCAAGCGACTTTAGTCGCGAGTCCCCGTTTGATGGAAGGTCAATAAGATGACAACTATGGATAGAAGAAACTTTTTTAAATATGCTGGATTAGGCATGGCTGGTGTTGTAGTCAGTGCTGTCAGCAAGGTGGCATTGGCAGCCATCCCGGAAATCATCACCTCCGAGGTGGCAAACACACAAGACCCACTTTATCCTGGTACAGGGCGCTCGTATCAACCGGTAGTTACTTTGAATGGCTGGAGCTTGCCCTGGAAGATGAATAATGGCGTCAAGGAGTTTCATTTGGTCGCAGAGCCTGTGGTCAGAGAAATCGCGCCCGGCATGAAGGCTAATCTCTGGGGCTACAATGGTCAAAGTCCTGGTCCTACGATTGAAGTGGTTGAAGGTGATCGTGTCCGTATTTTTGTGACAAACCGCTTGCCAGAGAAAACCAGTGTGCACTGGCATGGGCAACGTTTGCCGAATGGCATGGATGGTGTCAGTGGTCTGACGCAGCCAGCCATTGAGCCTGGTAAAACCTTTGTTTATGAGTTTGAAGCCAGACGCCCAGGAACGTTCATGTATCACCCGCATGCCGATGAAATGATGCAAATGGCCATGGGGATGATGGGCAGTTGGATCACGCATCCCAAGAACCCTAAGTTCATGCCGGTGGATCGCGATTTTGTATTTTTGCTTAACGCCTATGACATCGAGCCTGGAAGCTTCACCCCTAAAGTGAACACCATGCTGGATTTCAATTTATGGACATGGAATAGCCGCGCCTTTCCAGGTATCGATCCCATTGTGGTTCGTAAGGATGACCGTGTACGCATTCGCGTAGGGAACCTGACTATGACAAATCATCCCATCCATTTACATGGACATGAGTTTGAAGTCACTGGCACTGATGGTGGATGGGTACCAAAAACCGCACGTTGGCCCGAAGTAACCACTGATGTTGCCGTTGGTCAAATGCGCGCCATTGAGTTTGTTGCAAACGAGCCTGGCGATTGGGCATTTCACTGTCACAAAAGTCATCACACCATGAATGCGATGGGGCACAGTTTCCCCACCATGATAGGTGTGAAACAAGGTGATCTGATGAAGAAAATCACTAACCTCGTACCTGACTACATGCCTATGGGTGAAACGGGCATGTCGGAAATGACAGATATGTCCGAGATGATGGATATGCCATTACCCAAAAATACATTACCAATGATGATGGGCAACGGACAGTTTGGCTCACTTGAGATGGGGGGGATGTTCACGACCGTGAAAGTCCGAGATGGACTCGCTAAAAATGACTACAAAAATCCAGGTGATTATAAAAATCCCAGCGGCACAGTTGCCCATGCCGTTGAGGTAGATACAACTAAGGTTCTGCGTCAAAAGTTTAATGATAAAGACGGGTTTGAGGTAAACGTAAGGAAACCAACTAACCATTCAGGTCATTAACATTTAGTTAAAGATAGTGCATTCAACAGATTAGACTTTTTGCTGTTGGTGTATTTAATTTGATGGAAAGATTGGAATAATCACCGAGAATAACAGATTTTTCCTCGGTGATTATTTACTCTCTATTCATAATTTTTGCAGCTCTTGATACTATTCAGATGAGCTAGGCTCATTCTTTTTCCAAATCTTGAATAAGATTTTTCATCTCTACAATCTCTTTACGCTGAGCTTCAATGATTCCATCCGCAAGTTTTCGAACTCTGGGGTCATTTATGTTTGCTCTCTCACTGGTTAAGATAGCTATCGAGTGATGAGGAATCATAGCTCGCATGTAAGCAACATCTTCTACAGTCGCTTGGCTTCTTACTAACCATAGCGAAACACAGAATACAACACTACTTACAATAAGAACCACTGCATTCAACTTTTTATTGGGGTACATTTTCCACATGAAAATCAGCATAACCATAGCCATGACGGCGCCCATCATGAGCGCCATATAAGATCTAGTCTCACTGAAAAAGAGATGATCTAAAGAAAAAGTATTGAAATACATTAATCCAAACATGATGAAAGTACCGACCATAATCATAAAAGCAAAAGTTGAGTATTTCATGGATGCCATTGCATGGTGTTGATTATCAGAAGTTGAATTTTTCATGAATGTCTCCTTAGAGGTCTAAATAAGAGTGACATTACCTTGAGGCACTGAGTTCAGGTGCAGAATAGAGAGATTAACTGCCTTTATTTAAATTCAGCAACTTAATGCAATTATGTCAATTGACATAAAGCCATGTCATAAATAATTCTTACTGCAAAGTTTTTTAATTATCATCAGTAAATTTTAAGCTTCAAATAGGCATTTTTTAATAAAATCTAATCTTACTTTGAGGAAAGCAAACTAACGCGTTCCTGTGCACCCGTGATATCGCCAAAATAATGAAGCCTCCAATTAAAAAATGGATTTGTATTGCTCAATTTAGTTGGAATGGATGCTCAATATCACAGGAATACACTATTATTTTTTCCTTTTAAGCAGAATATATGCAGCAGGGAGCACAAATAATGATAGCAATGGTGCAGTCAGCATGCCACCCACCATAGGGGCTGCAATACGGCTCATCGCCTCCGAACCTGTTCCAGTGCCAATCAGAATCGGTATCAAACCAGCCAGAATTACTGCAACTGTCATTGCCTTTGGTCGTACACGTAAGACCGCACCTTCAATCAATGCGTCATACAAGTCTGCTTCATTATTTAGTTTGCCAGTGGACCTATATCGTTCAATTGCATCATCTAAGTACACCAACATAATGATGCCAAACTCAGCGGCGAGTCCCGATAGTGCAATCATACCTACTCCACTAGCAATAGAAAAATGATGCCCTAAGAAGTAAAGAAACCAAACTGCCCCAACCAGAGAAAATGGCAAACTACCTAAAATTAACAACGCTGGTGTCATGCGTTTAAATGACAAAAATAAAAGGATAAAGATAATTCCTATGGTCATCGGCACAACATAACTGAGTCGTTTGGCGGCACGTTCAAAATATTCAAACTGTCCCGACCAGGCAAGTGAATAACCTGCTGGTAAACGCAGCTCTTTATCTAACATTGCTTTCGCATCTTTAACAAATCCACCTAAGTCGCGGTCTTGGATATCTACATAAACCCAGACATTAGGCCGAGCATTCTCACTTTTTATCATAGGCGGACCACTCGTCACAGTGATTGCTGCCACGTCGCCAAGGGGGACCGTGGCACCTTGCTCGGTGATGATAGGAAGCGCCTTGAGCTTTTCCACAGAGTCACGTATTTCTCGGGGAAATCTTACATTTATTGGGAAGCGTGCTAAACCTTCAATTTTTTCTCCCACATTGTCACCACCAATCGCAGTAGAAACCAACATCTGTACATCACTGATATTCAAGCCATAGCGTGCAATTTTGGGTCGGTCTATTTTGACATCAATGTAACGTCCACCCGTTACTCTTTCAGAGATTACCGAGGTAGCACCTGGTATCTTTTTCATAAGGCGCTCGACCTCTTCGCCTAGTTTTTCTAAGGTAGTTAGATCAGCGCCACTAATTTTGATACCAACTGGGCTTTTGATACCTGTAGATAACATATCAATCCGATTGCGAATAGGTTGTACCCACACATTAGCCATACCGGGAATTTTTAAACGTGCATCAAGTTCTTTCACTAATTTTTCTGGAGTCATGCCTGCACGCCATTCTTCACGCGGTTTCAACTGAATGGTGGTTTCTAGCATTTCCAAGGGTGCGGGATCAGTGGCAGTTTCGGCTCGACCACTCTTACCGAAGACTGATTTTACCTCGGGCACAGTTTTGATAAGCCTGTCGCTCAATTGCAGTATTTCTGAAGCTTTTGAAGCAGACAGCCCTGGAAGAGCTGTAGGCATGTAAAGTAAGTCACCCTCATTAAGTGGCGGCATGAATTCGCTACCGAGTTTGCCTAGTGGATAGAGCGTGATCAGCACTAAAACCAATGCAACACATAAAGTGACTTTTGGAAAATGTAGCACTTTGTCTAGTACTGGCTTGTAAATTGCAATCAGCCATCTATTAATAGGATTCTCATGTTCAGCACGAATATGGCCCCGAATAAAGATCGTCATCAATACAGGAATCAATGTGACGGACAATCCTGCGGCAGCTGCCATCGCGTAAGTCTTGGTAAACGCTAATGGCGCAAACAACTTACCTTCCTGAGCCTCTAGGGTAAATACAGGAATAAACGACAAAGTAATAATTAACAAAGAAAAGAACAGTGCTGGTCCTACCTCACAGGCAGCATCAATAATGACGGTCAGGCGTTGAGCATGGCTAAGCTCGCCATGTCGGGCCTTAAAGTCTTCAAGTTGCCGATGCGCATTCTCGATCATCACGATTGCAGCATCCACCATTGCTCCAATAGCGATCGCAATGCCGCCCAGCGACATAATGTTGGCATTGACTCCTTGGTAATACATGACAATAAAACTGACTAGTACACCTATCGGCAATGCAACAATTGCTACTAAAGCTGAACGGAAGTGCCAAAGGAACAGGACGCAAACCAAAGCGACTACAACAAACTCTTCTATCAGTTTATTTGTTAGGTTATCGACGGCACGTTTAATGAGTTGAGATCGGTCATAAGTAGTCACAACCTCTATCCCTTCAGGCAGGCTTTTTTTGAGTGTCGCAAGTTTGGCTTTCACTGCATCTATGGTTTCAAGCGCGTTTTGACCAGCGCGCATAACAATCACGCCACCAGTTACTTCTCCTTCACCATTCAATTCTGCGAGTCCACGTCTAAGTTCGGGTCCAATTTGTACGCGAGCGACATCAGATAGAAGTATCGGTGTCCCGGAGTTGCTCACCATCAAGGGGATCTTGCGAAAGTCATCAATCGACTCCAAATAACCATGTGCTCTAACCATGTACTCAGCTTCTGCAATTTCTACGACAGAGCCACCTGTTTCCTGATTTGCAGATTCAATCGCAGACACAACCTTGGATAAAGGTATGCGGTAGTTACGCAATTTATTTGGATCAACTTGAACCTGATACTGTTTGACCATGCCGCCTAGTGTTGCCACTTCAGCGACTCCCGGTATAGTTTTTAACTCAAACTTAAGAAACCAGTCCTGCAATGACCGCAGTTCACTTAAGTCATGTTTGCCACTTTTATCTATAAGCGCATATTCATACACCCAGCCGACGCCGGTAGCATCCGGTCCTAAACTAGGATTAGCGCCTTTAGGCAATTTTGAGGAAATCTGACTTAAGTACTCCAGCACACGAGATCTCGCCCAGTATTGGTCGGTGCCATCGTTGAATAATATATATACAAACGAGTCACCAAAGAACGAATAGCCGCGTACAGTTTTCACCCCTGGCACTGAGAGCATTGTCGTTGTAAGAGGATAGGTCAGCTGGTTTTCAACAATTTGTGGGGCTTGACCAGGCCATGGTGTACGAATGATGACTTGTGTATCAGATAAGTCTGGAATTGCATCGAGTGGTGTTCTTAGCATGGCGAATATCCCCCATGCAATCACCATCAATGTTGCCAGCAATATCAGTAATCGATTGTTTGATGACCAACGTATGAGACGAGCGATCATGGTTTCGCCCCTTTCATACTGTTTTTCATCGGCTCAATCTTTATAATACGATCAATCATGTATTGTGCTGGCATACCTTGCTCAGCGGATGCTTCGGCTTTTAAAACGAATTCAACTTCGTCCCCAGTTCTAAGTTTTGTAAGCTGACTACTATCCTTTACCTTAAATCCCATCGTCATTGAAGGCCAGCCAATTTCTGTGATGGGCTCATGGTTCAGTGTGACATGATTCGATTTTGGATCTACATCTATTACTTTGCCATGCCCCATAGGCATCTTCTCCTTGGGCATGTCAGATTTAGTGTCATTCATCTCGGAAGTATTTCTATGTTGCGATAGCCTTGCCAGGACACCAGAAAGCGATGCTTCTGAGTCGATCAAGAATTGACCTGAAGCAACAATTTGTTCACCTTCGACTAAGCCGGCTAAAACCTCAGTAAACTGATTACGCTCTTGTCCGGTTTCGATTTCGACGGGGCGATAACCATTGTCCTCTTTTACTATGACCACTTTGCGCTGACCTGTAGCAATGATGCTTTCAGTAGGCACAGATAAAGCTTCGTGGGTTTGTCCTGTAAATTCCACATTGGCATACATGCCGGGGCGCAAACGATTGTCTTTGTTTGGTAATTCAATACGCACTTGTATGGTTCGAGTAGCATCGTTCAAGATCGGATATAGATAACCTACCTTCCCTTTAAAAACTTCATTAGGAAGACTTTGCATCCGAACCTCAGCAGCAATACCAGGTTTCAAACTAACTGCATCGCGCTCTGGAACCTCTGCAATCATCCAGACTTGAGAAAGATTGGAAATTTGAATTAATGAACTGCCGGCCATCAATTGAGCACCCTCTCGAACGCCTAACTCGGTGACTATTCCTGATGCGGGGGCATATACGCCAAATCTTGGGCTTGCTTTACCGGATTTCGAAATAGCGGCCACTTCACTCTCAGTCATGCCAAGTAGTTTCAGTCGATTGAAGGCTGCTTGCTTTAGAGAGTTGTCACTATCAACACTATGAAGTCCCAATAATGCTAGATACTCTTGCTGAGCCGCTAACAAATCTGGTGCATAGACTTCTGCAACTTTCTGGCCTTTGATGACTGGATCACCTACTGCACGGACTGATAAGCGCTCAACAAATCCCGGGATGCGTGTTTGAACTGCATAGATATGTCGCTCGTCTGGTTCGATTCGGCCAATCGCAGAGAGTGATTCACCGAAGTTTTTAAAGGACACTTTCTCTAGTCTGATCCCCAAGTTTTGTGCTGTCTGTGATGAAATTGCGACACCGCTTTCCTCACCATCACTTCCTTCAGTGGCGTATTTAGGTTCGAGCTGCATGTCCATAAAGGGAGACTTCCCTGGTTTGTCAAACTTCTGATCTGGCACCATTGGGTCATACCAGTATTTAACTCTTTTACCGCTGCCATCTTGAACGACTCCATCACTGGATTTAGTCGTCATCAAATCATCGCCTGGTTTATCCTGAGCCATGGGTGATTGCATGGATCTTTGTCCAATAGACCAACCTATTCCTGCTGATAGTAATAATAAAATCAGAACTATCACTAAATGGAGTCGTTTCATTTTATTTCCTTAATGATGTCCAGTTATTCAGCATATTTAGGTGCAAGCTGCATTTCCATAAATGGAGATAGGCCTGATTTACTGAAATGACGGTCTGGCACCATTGGGTCATGCCAATACAATATTTTTTTACCGCTAGCATCTTGTTCCACATTAGTGCCGCTCATATCGCTAGGGTCAATTTCATTAGGGAGCATTGCGTGAGGCTTGGCTTCTACTGACTTTTCCACTGCTGGCATTTCTGTCATTGTTTCGCTGCTAGAAGCGGCAGGGCTTTCCTGTTTGGAACAAGCAGTGATCGTTACTAAAAATGTAGCAATGACTAAGACGTATGTTGTTTTCATGATTTATTCCTTTTCAATTTGTTTAAATAGACGACTATCGTTTAATAAATAGCCAATTCTGACGGCGGCCCGTTGCTTGTCGGTCAAGATGGCCCAATGATCTAACTCGATTTCTAAAACATCTCTACGAGCATCCCAAACGTCGCTGAGAGGTTGCTTTCCGGATTGATATGCTGCACGCGCGATATTTAATTTAGCTTCAGCATTGGGGATAAGTTTTGAGAGATGCTCATTCTCACGAGCATCAGCAGCCTGTGCATCTGCCATAGCGCTTTCTAATTCGAAAGAAAGCTCACGTCGCCGGTCTTCGGTAAGCTTTCGTGCTTTCTCTACCAAAATCAGCTTTTCTGCAGTACGCCTATCTTGTCGATTCGCACGATCCAATTGCAGATCAATCGATACTTGAACACTCAGCATGTCACTACGGTCTGCAAAACGTTTCCCATAGCCGATTTCCCAGCCCCAATTACGCTCCAAATTAGCTTGCGCATTATCTACATCGAGCTGAGCAACTTTTTCAGATTGAGCAGCGTTGAGTAGTAACGGATGCTTATCTAATTCTGCTTGAAGAGCATTGTGGGGGGAGGTATCGGTGATGCCTGGAAGTTCAGAGGAGATCGAACGTGATGCAGCCTGACCAATCCAGCGAGCCAAAGTAGCGCGAGCTTTGCGTTCATCACGAAGTGCAACAATCCGCTTTTCATTGGTCATGGAAATTTGGGTGTCCATGCGCAGTACATCGCTGGTTTTTATAGCACCAGAACTGACACTGGCAGCCTGCACTTTACGCTCAGCCACCATGTCGTCAGTCATGCGTTGATAGAGGTCAGACTTTCGTTGAGCCTCATATACATCCAACCATGCTAAAGCCACATCGCGTTCAATAGTTCTAGCAGTCGCTATTTGCTCTGTATAGAACTGATCGGCTTCAGCTAGCATGCGATTGGAGGCCGCCTCACGTTTTCTGCGAGGAGTCATATCTTGCGCGAGACCGAGATTGGCCATAGTTTGGTCATCGCGATCAAAACGTAAGCTATCATTTCTGGTCACAGGTAAATTAATGACACCAAACTTAATCTTAGGGTCTGGTAATTGACCTTCGGCGATAGCTGCTTGACGTGATGCCATAGCGGCATCATCAAGTGACTGAAGCAATGGTTGGTTTTGTGTTGCTAATTGTATTGACTCAGCTAATGTCAGCGGTTGTTCTGCTTTTGCAGTACCAACCTCCAAAAATATAGCCAACACTGTCATCATGCAAAAAGACATGCATATGATTCTTGGCGTAACCGCCAAACAGGGGGCATTCATGAGAGCTCTCCTAAACTTAAATGTGCAGATTTAGGGCGTAATTAGGCCCTAGTGCATCACTTCAAGCTGGAGGCTTTAACGGAGGAGATAGATCTGCGGATTTTTCCGAAGGGGTGAAACTAGGAAAGGAAACTGCGGGTAAAGCGGCGAAAACATATTTAGCAGATGATTCAATCGGCGTTACTTGAGTGTACTGACAACCAGCACCTATCGAACAAGGCTTATGGTCATGACTATATTTTTGCTGCTTGTCTTTACTCATTTTACTTTCATGGCAATTTTTCATATGGGCCATGACATCTGACTGCATAGACGAAATTACAGAATGAGAAACACATGAAGTCGCGCAAATAGCTGCCAGCACTGGACTTGTAGCCAGAGCAAATGTCAAAACAACAGCAATTGTACGAAAAAATCTTACCATCAAATTACTCTATCACCGTATTTTAGTTTCAACAAGTCAATTCATATCAAAGTAATTTTTTCGTCGTTTCATCATCACGATTATGATCAAGTGAAGGGCTCGTGAGGCCGTACTTTAATTTTGTCCTGATGCTTCTATAATTGATTTGGTAATTGCCAATCCAAATAGGCTAGCTACTTCCTTTAATTGCAGTCATCATTTCTTTAAGTTTATCTGTCATTAAAGTGACACCAGCTTCGTAGCGAAGGCTGTTGTCTACAAACTCGTTTCTCTCTAAATCCATGTCTACAGTATTACCATCTACAGAACCTTGTACTAGAGAGCGAAATAGAGCATCTCCAGAGTGCCCTTTCACTTGAGCTGGATCTCCACTCAAATGCTCATTGCTAGTTTGTTTAAGAATGCCTGCTCTTGGAGCTGTTGATGCAGTAGCGTTAGTTTCAGCCTGTTGGATTGCTGATTGCATGGCTGACTTGAAATCAATATCTTTCGCCTTGTATTGCGGCGTATCTGCATTTGCAATGTTAGAGGCAAGTAATTCTTGACGCTGACTGCGTATACGCAGTGCAGTTTGAAGTACATTTAATTCGGCATCCAATTTTTTCAACATAGTTTTTCTCTCGAAATTACATCCTAAGAATTAGCTTGAAATACCCTTATCAACTACAGCTGTAACAGCATCATGATCCAGTGAATTGTGTAAATGTCTTGCAGCCTCCATATATGGCTTACACATGTTGCTGTTGAAGTCATAAGCGACCATCAGCGAACAGAAAACATCATCGTGGCTTAATGCAAGATTTTTATGCTGCCTCAAGTGGCTTTCTGGGAATGCAGACGAATTACCTGTCCATACAATGAGAGGTATTTTGGTTTGCTCTTTTGGCGCAATCACCACCGGTGCTGCATGAAGGTACATTCCATACTCGCCTAATGACTCACCGTGATCGGCGATATACATCATTCCCACATCGTAGTTTTCTTCGTATGGCTTAAGAAATTTGATTACTTCGGATAGAAAATAATCGGTATAAAGAATGGCATTGTCATATGCATTGTCGATCTCTTGCTTGGTGCAATCTTTGAGTTCTTTCGACTTACATACTGGGCTGAATTTCTCAAATACCTTTGGGTAACGTCTGAAATATTCAGGCCCGTGATTCCCCATTTGATGCAATACGATTAGAATATCTTTACCATTTTTTGATTGGATGTGCTTGTCCAGACCATCTAACATACCTACGTCACGGCATTCTGGATCGCATATTGGGTTGAGGTTTGTTGATTGAAAATTTTGATATTTAACTCGAAGTGCAACACCTTTCGAGTCTGAGTTATTGTCGCGCCATAAAACATCAATTCCGTTTCTAGCCAGGACATCAATCACATTCTCCTGCTTCAAAGCCGTCTCTTTGTTATAACCACGTTGCCCCAGGGAAGAGAACATACAGGGTACAGAAACCATGGTGGAGGTGCCGCAAGCACTGACATTACTAAAGCTGACAACGTTTGCAGCTTCCAGATTAGGAGTGGTGGCGCGTTGATATCCGTTTAGTGCAAATCTGTCATATCTTGCTGTTTCACCGACGACAACGATGACAAGCTTCCGTTTGTTATTATTTTGAGTGTTTCTATAGGCATCAGTGGCGATCGTTTTTAAAGGGGCATTCCGTGCTTCAAACACTTTGGCTTCTTGATTTACATATTTATATGCAGAATAAATTGAGAATGTTGGATTCGCATAAAATCTTACGATTTTATGTTCTCTGATAAATGAGGCATATCCTGCAGTAAATGGTGCAACCACCATAATCGCAGTAATAGTTAGGCTCGAAATAGCTTTAAAACGGCTTTTGAACTCTTGAGAAAATTTACGTGGTTTTGGAAAGTTTTTAATTACAAAAAACGCTGGGATTAGACCCAGTAGGATCAATCTAGCCACCAATTCAAATGTGATTAAACCTTGCAACTCTCTCTGATCGGTTTGAGCAACGTTATCCATCATGGTGTGGTCGATCACTACTCCAAAGCTATCCATGAAATATGCGTTCAGCGAAGAAACAATCAGCAGAACAGCTAAAACCCACTTTGCAGATTTACCAATGCAAAGTATTTGAATGATGATTGTTAGTGTGACTAAAAAGAAAACGAATAGTGATGCCAGGAACGGAAGATTATTAAGGCTGAGTGGATACGTCTTCAACAGGTTTTGGCAAAGCGAAATGTTGCCAGTCACCATAATGAACAAGGATGCCATCATGACCCAGGCATTTTGAGTCTTTGGAACAGGCAAGTATTTCGAAATCTTTGATTTTAAGTTTTCTAAAAACATGGGCTCATTTTTCTGATGGCAATCATCAGAAATCAGCAAACCGTATGCCAATTCTTATCACATTGATTATTAATGGAAATATTCAGTCAGGCACGTAAATTCCTGCAAGTTTTGCAGGATCGTAATTTTTTATTATGCAAAGTTTGCAGAAGCTGAGAGTCAAAACTTGGTTTTTTTAAGAATGATTCCGAAGATGGATTCTGTACGTTTCGATACATGGAAATTATTGACTAATCAATGAGTTATTGCTAAATTAAAAAAGCATGTTTCAACTAATCCGAAAATTCATGGCATTTCTTGCGCTGGTCTCAGTTCTGAGCTCATCGGCGTGGGCTTTCTCGCCTGAAGTTTTGTTTGATGATGTTGTTTCGTCTCAAGCAGTCATGCAGGATGTTCACCTGATTAACAAATCCCAAGTGAATAGCAATTCTGATATCATAAATGTACCAATCTCAGAACAATTTTGTGATCATGCTTGCCATATCTCTGCTCACATCACAGCCATTGAGACGAGTGGAATTAGTCACATTCTTCCTGATTTAGATTCATCTACCTACAACATTGAATCTAAAGATCAGTTCACCAATCCAGTCCTTAAAAGTCTCTACAGACCTCCTGCGCTTGTTTGATTAAATTTTTAAGATGCTGAGTGATTTCAGCATCTTGGTTATTGATCCAACGAGAGAGGTCTTACCGTGTATGATTCATCGTCTATAAGATGGCTGTTTGTATTAATAGCTTTCTTAATCAGTTCAGTTACCAATGCTGAGCCATTAACGCTGGAGGCAGCCTGGACTATTGCTGCCCAGAACAACCCGGACTTAAAGCGCTTAATCGCCAATCAGAGTATTCCTGCTGGCGAGTTCCAAGATGCTTCTGGCCCGCTCTATTACAACCCGACACTGAACTTGGAAGGTAGAACCCGCCGTATTGCTCAAACCGGCGCATCTGACCCTTACAGAGGTGAATATGGTATCGGTATCTCCCAGACCTTCGAAATTGCCGGGCAGCAACGGTTTCGTAGACAAGCTGCAGAAGAAAGTAAAACTGCAATTTCCCAAGATATTGCTGAAGAATATCGCGCTCTACATGCGCAATTAGAAGAGCAGTTCATCAATGTACTTGCTGTCCAAAAGCGTATTGAAGTTGAACAACGCATTCTAAAACTCATTGAGCAAAATACGCAGTTGTCTCGCAAGAGAGTAAGCGCCGGTGAGGATAGTTTGCTTGATGGGAATTTGGCCATAGTAGATGCGGAGCGTGCGCGTAACCAATTGATCTCCCTTAATGAACAATTGTTGCGTGCAAGAACTCAGCTGGCAGCCACCATGCAGCTTAAGGCAAATGAATTTCCAGAAGTTGTTGGGGAGTTAACTCCAGCCCAAACGCAATACACACTACAAGAACTATTCAACAAGCTTGATACCCGCCCAGGAATTCAATCCCTGACAAGTAAAGAAGCCTCTGCCAGATCGCGTTTAGAGCTGCAAAAAAGTATGCGTTACCCAGACCTAACTGTGTCTCTAATCAATACGACGGAGGCCAGTCTCGCTGGCAGTGACAATATTTCATCCATCGGCGTATCCATGCCATTGCCGATTTTCCGTCGCAATGCGACTGGCATAGGTCGAGCAACAGCAGAGCTCACTCAATCAGAAATCAACCTGACTTCTGAGACACGTAATGCCAAAGCAGTCATTGAAGCCGCCTGGTTGCGTAGAGAGAACATCAAGGATCGAGTCAGACGCTTGAACAGTGAAGTTTATCCCAAGCTAGAGGAAAACCTGACGCTTTCCAAAAAGGCATTCGAAAACGGTGAAATTGGATTGCCGCAATTACTGATTGTGCAACGACAAGTGGTGGATGCTCAACGCGACATCATTGAAACACAAAAAGATCTTCGCCTTGTACAGATTGAGTTGGAATATGTTTCAGGCTGGCTGTCCCCATTAGCTTCAGCTACACAAGAATAGGAAACAAAAATGTTAACTTTCCTCAGAAAATTATATCTATTTGCACTGGTTTTCTCCGCAATTATCTTTTTCATGCTCCTAAGTGGATGCAGCTCAAAAGATGTTCCAGATTCAGAAACCAAGGCCATCTCTTCAGTTCCTGAGGAGAGTGAAGCTAATGAAGATGTGATTAAATTAAGTAATACTGAAGTCCAGCAAAGCCAATTAACAGTTACTCCTGCATCCAAGAGTGCCGTTCAAGACCAGTTAACGTTTACAGCTAACATTCAGGCTAACCAAAATAAACTTGCCCATGTAACTCCTAGAATTGAAGGCAAGCTTTCCAAGGTGATTGCCAATCTTGGAGACCGAGTTAAAACAGGTCAGATATTAGCTGAGATCGATAGTATTCAAATGGGTGAAGCGAGAGCCCAATACAGAAGCTCTAAAACAGACTTGGCGCTGGCTCAGGCCAACTTTGATCGAATTTCAAAACTGTATGAAGACAAGGTTGTTCCTCAGAAACAATTGATCGAGTCACAATCTGCACTAGAGAGAGCTAAATCAGCCCTGTATGCAGACTCAGAGAGATTGCGAATGTATGGCGGTTTGACAGAACAAAATGGTTCAACCTATTTACTCAAAGCGCCATTCGACGGCATTGTGATTGAGAAAAATGTAGTGATCGGTGAGTTAGCTAGTCCTGCAAACACGATTTTCACTATTGCAGACATGTCTTCAGTTTGGATTGATGCAGATGTTCCAGAACGAGACTTGCAATCCCTAGCTGTTGGTAAATCAGCCAGTGTCACAGTCACAGCTTATCCAGATGAGGTTTTCCAGGGTAAGGTCAGTTATTTATCAAGCGTGGTTGATAAGACTACTCGCACAGTAAAAGCCCGGATCGAGCTTCCCAATCCTAACCTCAAGCTACGCATTGATATGTTTGCAAAAGTACTGTTCAGCCATGCCGGGACCAAGGATGTATTTGTTGTTCCAAACTCCGCAGTGGTAATGGTACAAGGCATTCCAAATGTGTATATCAATGAGAAAGGCGGCTTCACTCCAAGGGCAGTTGAATTAGGCTCCAGATATAACGAGGTAGTTGAGATTAAATCTGGCCTCAAAGAAGGTGAACTCGTTGTTCAGACTGGTGTATATGCGCTAAAAGCCAGACAGCTCAAATCTCAAATCAGCGATGAGCACTAGGAGAACAGCATGCTAAATTGGATATTAGATGCTGCGCTAAAATATAAACTTCTGGTCATTCTGGCGTTTATAGTTGCTGCATTTTTTGGAGTCAAAGCATGGCAGGAAGTGCCTTTGGATGCTTTCCCAGATGTAACCCCTGTTCAGGTAAACGTGTATACGGAATCCCCTGGGCTAGCTTCAGAGGATGTTGAAAAACTGATTACGTTTCCCGTTGAAAGCTCTTTAGCCGGTCTCAAAGGTATTGAGGAAATCAGGTCAGTTTCACTGTTTGGATTGTCATATGTCAGCGTGTATTTCAATGACACTACGGACATTCAACAAGCACGCTTTTTGGTGGGTGAAAAACTGGCGGATGCTCGGTCAAGAATGCCAGCGGGTTATGGAGAGCCAACCCTTGGTCCGAACACCTCTGGTTTAGGCCAGGTTCTCTGGTACACGCTCAATTCCGATAAACAATCTACCACTGACCTACGAACCTTGCATGACTGGAGCGTAAGAATGGTAATGCGTACAGTCTCAGGGGTTGATGACATTACATCCTGGGGTGGTAACGAGAAACAATTTCAGGTTCAAATTGACCCTCAGAAGTTGTTTAAGTACGGCCTGACATTCTCTGGAGTGATTGAAAGACTAACCTCGAATAACCATCAAGTTGGAGGCCAGTACATCAATATTGGCCAAGAACAATTCCTGGTTCGCGGCTTGGGTCTGGTTAAGAACAGTCGAGACATTGAACGTATAGTTGTTTCTGAAAAACAAGGCACTCCGGTCTATGTAGAAAACATCGCCAAAGTCATTGAAGGTGCAGGTCCGAGATTCGGTGCAGTCACTCAGGATGGTAAAGAAGTAGTGATGGGCATGGTGCTTGCCAGAATTGGTGAAAATGCTCAGCAAGTGGTAGATGCCGCTAAAAAGAAACTAGAGCTGGTGAAGGCTACGTTACCAAAGGGCGTCACTCTTGAAACGGTTTATGACCGCACAGCCATTATCGACAAAGCGATTAAAATGGCCGATCGTGCAATGGTTGAAGGTGCATTGCTAGTAATCGTTGTGCTCTTCATGCTGTTGGGTGAGGTGCGCTCTGCTCTGGTGGTAGTTGTTGCGATTCCAATGGGGCGTTTGATTGCATTCATATTCATGGAGAAATACGGGATATCGGCAAACCTGATGTCCTTAGGTGGTTTAATCATTGGGCTTGGTATGACAATCGATGGTCCATTGGTGCTTGTAGAAAACTGTTTCCGTCGATTAGCCCACTATGCTGGTCAAAATGTGGATAGAACGAAGATTGTGCTGGATGCTTCCCGTGAAGTTATCAACCCAATTACGTTTGGCGTTCTCATCATTACAGTGGTATTTCTACCTATCTTTTCTTTGACAGGCTTGGAAGGAAAGTTATTTAAGCCACTAGCAATCAACATGACATTCGCCATGATTGGTTCGATGATCCTGACGTTGACACTCATCCCTGTACTTTGTTCTTTGGCTCTGAAACCAAAAGAAGAAAGAGATCCTTGGCTGATTCGCCTTTTGAAACCTCGCTATGTTTCCCTTCTAAAATGGTGTCTTGCGAATAAGAAAATTGTCGTTGGCGCGACAGGTATTGCCTTTGTTGCAGCATTGGCGATGTTCCCATTCTTGGGTAAAGAATTTATGCCTAACCTTCAGGAACAAGACATTCTTTTTAGAGTTACCGGGATTCCATCTACTTCTTTGGAGCAATCCATTTCAGTTTCTGATCGCGTAGCTAAAAGCCTGAAGAAAACACCTGAAGTTAAGAGCAGCATTGCCATGATTGGTCGACCTGAAAAAGGCGAAACCGCAGATGTTAATTCCATGGAGGTATTAGTTCATCTAAATCCAACAGATACCTGGCCCAAGAAAATCACTTATGGTGACCTGGCAGCGAAACTTCAAGAACAGGCTGAAGAGGATGTGCCTGAAGCGGTCATCTCTGCTTCTCAGCCAATTCAGTCCCGGGTAGAGGAGTTGATTTCTGGGGTCAGGGCTACTTTATCCGCAAAAGTCTACGGCGAAGACCTTGCAACCATTGACCGTATTGCCAATCAGGTAAAAGGAGTTGTTGCTAAAGTTAATGGCGTAGCGGATCTTGCGCTGGAAGCAAACGTAGGTAAGCCTCAACTGATTATTAATGTCGATAGAGAGGCGATTGCTCGTTATGGCATCAATGCAGATGATGTGCTTCAAGTGGTTCAGTCTGGCATTGGCGGTAAACCAGTATCGACTCTGATTGATGGCGTTAAACGCTTTGCCATCCAAGTCTGGCTCCAGCCTGAATATCGAAGTGACATTAGAACCATCAACGATATTCCAATCTCAACCGCTCAAGGTGCTTTGATTCCGCTCTCTCAGGTTGCAATTGTCAATATCGAAGAAGGTTATTCATTTGTTAGACGTGAGCAATTGCAGCGTTATGCGGTTATTCAAATGGATGTCCAAGGTCGCGATATTGATGGCTTCGTTAAAGAGGCCCAAGCAGCCATTGATCAGAAAGTGAAGTTGCCTAGTGGTTATTGGATTGAATGGGGTGGTGCATTTGAAAACCAGCAACGTGCTATGACCAAACTGGCGATCATCGTGCCTCTTACCATCGGGTTAATTTTCGTCCTTCTGTATACAGCCTTCCATTCATTCAGATACGCAGGGCTGATCATCGCCAACGTACCGTTTGCTGCGATTGGGGGCATCTTTTCACTGGCTATAGCAGGGCAGTATCTCTCAGTTCCTGCTGCAATTGGATTTATTGCCGTGTTCGGCGTAGCAATGTTGAACGGTATTGTCCTTGTCGAATTCATCAATAGCCTGCGAGAAGAAGGCAAAACAATTGATGAAGCGGTATTAGAAGGCACAACCCTTCGTTTGAGGCCGGTTATGATGACGGCAATGGTTGAAATTTTCGGCCTCATCCCATTCCTGCTTGCAACAGGTGTCGGCTCTGAAATCCTCCGACCACTTGCAGTGGTGGTGATTGGTGGCTTACTCACTGCTACCGTGTTGACACTAGTTTTCTTACCCGTTGCCTATGACTGGATGGAAACCAGAAGGGAAGCAAACGAAAAAGGGATGTCTCGCAAAGCTAGTTAATTACCAAACTGGGTCAGGTGGGGCTACTGCCTGACCATTTAGTTAAGTATTCATTAGGAGCAATGTCGTGAATGATTCAAAAGATACCAAAAATGAAGGTAAAGACTGTCAGGGCTGTTGTGGTCAAACATCTGAAAAAGTAACAGCGCAAATCAGTAAAGCATCAGTTGTTGCAGCTCAGGCTGAAATTTCCTCTGATGAAGTATTTGCCAAGTTGCGCATTGAAGAAATGGACTGTGCTGCTGAAGAGGCTGAAATCCGGCGCGCATTGAGCAAAATCGAAACAATCCGAAGCCTCAGATTTAACCTGGGCAAAAGAGAATTAGGCATTGATGCGGATGCTGACAGCGTCTTACAAAGTATAGAAGCAATTCGCAAAGCGGGTTTTACACCAAAGCTGGTAGATGAAGAAACTGATTCTGGGAAGTTTTTAGAGCCCGAAAAAGGTTTTTGGGCGACATGGGGTAAGTTGCTGGGCTCATTAATTCTGGCGATTTTAGCTGAGATCCTAGACTTTGCTTTCCCGGATGTTCAGGAAATTAATAACCTTGGCATGGCTTTGGCAGGCGTCGCAATTATTATGGCTGGCCTGGATGTATACGTGAAAGGTTTGAAAGCGCTGACGCAAGGACGATTGAATATCAATGCACTAATGACTGTAGCTGTAACTGGTGCGTTCCTCATAGGTCAGTGGCCAGAAGCTGCCATGGTTATGGCACTCTATGCAATCGCAGAAGCTATTGAGGCTAAGGCCGTTGATCGCGCCCGAAATGCAATCAAAAGCCTGATGGCACTTACCCCAGAGAATGCTGAGGTTCAGCAGTCTGATGGTTCCTGGAAGCGTGAACTTGTAAAAGACATCCAGATAGATGCGAAAGTACGGGTCAAGCCAGGCGAGCGAATTCCTCTTGACGGGATTGTTACAGCTGGTCAGAGCGCAGTTGATCAGTCACCTGTAACGGGTGAAAGCTTGCCAATCGATAAATCACCGGCAGATGAAATTTATGCTGGGACCATTAACCAGGCAGCAGAATTGGAAATGAGAGTTACTGCGCTCTCAACTAACAGCACCATTTCTAGAATTATTGAGGCTGTTGAACAAGCTCAAGGCTCAAGGGCACCTACTCAACGGTTTGTAGATAGGTTTGCAGCAGTTTATACGCCTGCCGTTTTCGTGTTGGCACTAGCAGTAGCGCTTCTGATGCCTTGGCTAATGGGTTGGACTTGGTTGCAATCCATTTACAAGGCTCTTGTACTGTTAGTGATAGCCTGCCCTTGTGCTTTAGTCATATCCACACCTGTCACGGTAGTCAGTGGTTTAGCTGCAGCAGCGAAGCGTGGCATTCTGATCAAGGGCGGCGTATACCTTGAAGAAGCTCGCAAGATCAAAGCTGTGGCGTTAGATAAAACCGGAACAATCACTGAAGGTAAGCCTAAGTTAGTAGCATCCGTGATGTTAGATGGCGAAGAAAATAAGACCGAAATCGAGGGTATTGCTGTTAGTTTGGCATATAGGTCTGACCACCCTGTTTCCAAAGCAATCTCCGAAAAATCATCTGGTAAATTGAAAAATGTCACTGATTTCAAAGCAGTCGCCGGTAGAGGTGTTCAAGGTGTTATCAAGGGTAAAACTTACTATCTAGCCAATCATAGGTGGATTAAAGAACTTAATCTTAGCACTGAAGCATTGGAAATCCGACTTGGCACATATCTGAATGCTGGCCGAACAGTTTCTTTACTTGCTAATGATGAAAAGGTGCTGGCAATTTTCGCCGTCGCAGATACTATCAAACCATTCTCTACCATAGCTATCGAAGAGCTAAAGAAATTGGGTGTGGCCCCAGTAATGTTGACTGGAGACAATGAGGCAACAGCAAAAATAGTGGGAATGCAGGCTGGTGTTGCTGAAATTAAAGGGAATTTATTACCCGAAGATAAACTTAAGGAAATCGAAGCGCTTCAGAAAAAATATGGCACTACAGCGATGACCGGCGATGGTATTAATGATGCCCCAGCATTAGCAAGAGCAGACATCGGTTTTGCAATGGGTGCAGCTGGAACGCACACAGCCATGGAAGCAGCTGATGTTCTTGTGATGAATGATGACCTACGTCGACTGCCAGAAACTATTCGCCTATCTCAACAAACCCATACGATACTTTGGCAAAACATTGCTATTGCACTTGGTATCAAGTTTATTTTCTTGATACTTGCACTATTTGCGAATGCTTCAATGTGGATGGCTGTATTCGCTGATATGGGCGCTAGTTTGATAGTAGTAATGAATGGTTTAAGGTTAATTCGTTATAACGTCATTCAATAAGAGTCTAGGGGTATTTGATTCCAGCCCTATCATAATAGGCATTGCGACACAAAATTAGTAGAGGTTAATAATAGTTTTGGTTATTAACAGAATCATATGAAAAGAGTATGTTGTTTTTGGCTTCAAAGAAACTGAGACAAAATAAAGCTTTTAAGATTGGTGAATATATCATTCATTTAAATAAGGGGGGGACATGAATAAGTCTGAGCTAATTGCAAAAATGGTTAGTGAAAAAGGCCTAACCAAAAAAGAAGCATCTATCGCTGTTGACGCTGTGATAGAAAGTATTCAGGGTGCTTTAGGTGATGGTGAGAGCGTTGTAATCCCAGGCTTTGGAACTTTCAAAGTAGCTGATCACAAGGAAAGAACAGGCCGAAATCCGCAGACTGGTAAAACCATCAAGATTGCGGCTACAAAAAGAGCATCATTTTCAGCAGGCACGCGCCTAAAAGATGCCGTGAAGAAAAGCGGTATTAAAACGGGTGGCGGTGGTCCTGGTGGAAAGGGATAATCATGCCTAAATTACAGACTTATAGAGATTATCATTTTGATGCGACTAAAAAAGTATCTGAGAATACCCGGACATTAGCATTATCGGCTATTGCGATTGTTTGGTTGTACAAGGTCACAAAACCTGAAGGTGGGTTTACTCTACCAGAAGAACTAATCACGCCGCTGTTGTTCGTTGTTTTTGCGCTAGCAGCGGATTTTGCTCAATATTTATATGGAACTATTGCCTGGCATATTATTTTTAGGCTGGAAGAGGTGAAACTGCATAAAGGCCTTATCTCTGAAGACTCTGACCTCGATGGTGTTGAGCCGTGGATTCTTTATGTGCCTTATATTCTGTTTTATGGAAAAACGGTATTAGTCGGCTTTGCTTACTATTATTTATTGACGTATTTTTTAAACGACACAACCATCAGAGCCGTCACTACAAGTGGCTGATTTTTCCTTATTCTCTTTAACCGGGATGAAGTAATCATCATCTTGGGAAATGTCACCAGCGGCTGGTTCAAAACTCATTTTGAACTGGCCGTCATAACCTTCTGTTGGCGCATCTTCCAATACATAAAATGCGATTTGAGCTAGTCTGAGTCCAGGATACAGTTCAATAGGAATTTCACCGAAGTTGGCTAATTCCAGTGTGATAATGCCACGGTAATCTGGATTCACAATCGTTGCAGTTGCAATGTTCAATCCTTCTCTTGCCCAGGATGATCGCGCAGTCACAATACCTTGTAAATCAACTGGCAGATGTACCCACTCCAACGTTGGAACCAACGCTAGAGTACCAGGATGCAATAGGAATGGCTTACCAAAAGGAATATCGACACGTTCATGCTTTTGTTGTTTGTATCTTACGCAGTCGTGGTCTTTCACTTTTTTATACACTGCCGGCTCAACATGAGATTGACCACCGGCTTTAGCAACCATGACGACATTTCCCATACGCAGGTCGATGGATGATGGCCCAATCTGGCGACGATCCAGAATGGGTGAAACTGTTAGTCGTTTGAAATCTGTAGCGCTAAGACGCTCTTCAATCGCCTTTTTTGATAATGCAGACATGGTACGCTCCCTTAAGCACGCTTATTAGTGGTTTTTTTATGCTGCTTTTTTATTGTCTTCAGATTTTTTGGGATTTTCCAGCATCTTTTCAATTGATACTTGCTGCATGATCCCATGTTCGCATAAGCGATTGATATCTGAAAACTTAATCGTTGACCCAGGTTGAGACTGGGCAATCCAGCCTGCAAAGATGATATCTCTGAAATCCACATGTCTATATTGCGGACCTTCAGGCGTGAACTTATAGCCAACTGGCGGGCACCGATCTAAAATTTGATGCACTAAATGATTGATATTTTCCGGGTCAGGTGCCTGATAGAGTGTTTTCGGGAAGCTTGCCAAAAACGCTTGTAATTTATTAACAGTGTTTTTGACAGCTTCTTTCGAGATCACTTTGAACCAAGGATCTGTTTCTTGTTTCTCGTAAACATCCTTCCAAAATGCATCAACAGCTGGTTGGACTGATTGGTCAAATTTCCATTCAGTATAGCCAAGCGATTCTGCTGCCAATAACAAGGTATTTGCTCGGATACCGGTTAGTGGATGCTCTTCATTTACCTGCCTGCCAAGGGGGTCATTGCTGTATAACAAGTGACATACCGCTCCCAGGAAACTTGGGCCAAACATCAGTAATCCGATGAAGTCGCATAAAAACTCTTGCAGCCATGCATCGTAATCTGCATGCGCAAAGAAAAAATCGTCATGGTCAATTGAATGCTCAGTTTTCAAATGATTCAGTCTGGCTTTTACTTCTTGTGGTGCTGCTTCAGAGTATAACCATTGCACAACCGTTGGTTGATCTTTGAATACCGGGCTTGCCTTCACGAAATTTTCTATAAAAATTTCATCAAGTTCATTTTGGATCAGGGGAATGTTGTAGATGGCATGCCCCATTTCATGACCTAGGATAGTATGAAATAAAACATAATGTTTGAGGGTTCGCGGGAATTCAATAATGAATATTCTGCGTTTGCTCAGCTGCTTGTTTGCATCTGAATAAATAGAGTAAGTATGCAGACCACCTTCAGCAATGACATGCACATTTGGAACACGTGTTACAACGCGATCTTTTAAAACTCGTTTTTCAGTACAAAGTGCTTTAGATATTTCCTTGAATTCTTCGACAAACGGCCATGAGTATTCACCTAACGATGATCTCTCAATACGGCAAACAAGTTCAGACAAAAATTCAAGGTTTACGGCTAGTTCACGAACGATATGAGTATTTGTGGGATCAACCAATTCGAGGGATGCCTGAATGTATTCAAGGCGTTGGCCGCATTCCTCATAAAACTCTCGGCTACCCTCTAATCCATAATCATATCGAAGGGTTTGGTCCAATACGGAAAGCAGATTTTCACATTCATTTTTCAGGAAATCTACTGGACGCATTGATGATCACCTTATAAAACCAATGCTTTTTCAAATGTGCTGAAAAAGCTCTTAGCCTGAACCTGTTGTTCTTGTGTTAAAGGTGCATTTTCCGACATTTGATACAAAATGATCTCTACTTCGTAAACCGCGTCTTCTTTTGCTTTATTGGCAAATACTATTTTCATGGTGCTGTCTAATGCCTCTTTGATTGGCAAGTGCCAGCTCTTTGATGACATTTGATGGTGTCGTCTGCCATACGATGCACTACTCATGGCTAATACACCGCTATGTGTTTCATCTTTGAAGGCATCATAACGATACATTTCCATCAGCCTGAATAAGCCCTCAACCGGGATTTGGTTATAGGCAGGTATGGCAGTAGAGTCATCGGCTAAATCAGTTACGATTGCTGCGAAACGTTTATATCTTGCACTACTACTATCTGGACGTGTTGAAGACATGATAGGCATATTTTTCTCCGTTTCTTAAAAATTCAACCCAAAAATACGCAGCCACCTCAAGCTACGCACTTTTGCTACGCAATTTTTAGTCCACTTTCTATATTGGCAGTAATTTCTTCTCTAAGTTTCGACAGTTCAAGGACAAATGCAAACGACATTTGACCAGACTCTAGTAATTCTACTACACCATGGTCTGCAAAATAGATGCTATACCCATCCGTGACCACGTAACGAGTTGTTAAGATGCCTTTACTCTCAATGCCTCGTTGGTTTAAAGCCTTCAGATTTTCCTTCAAACGTAGCGGTGAAATGCCGTTTGCAAGGAGTTTCGCCATGACACGTAGCAATAATATATCCGCAAAACTGTATCTACGTTTGGAGCCGCGACCGCGATGATTACCTGCTGATGGGATCACCATTTCATGACGACACAGATAATTGACCATATCCATTGTAAGGCCTGAATGCTTAGCTGCATCCTTGGCTTCAAACCAAGTTTTGGCCTTACGCGTTGGCTTCGGAATACTCATATTTAGAGTTTAGCTCTAGACTCTAAATATAGTCAACTGATTTCATTGAATAAAATATCATTTAAAAATTTAGAAACTACACTGTTGTTTCTGTATAGATAAAAAAAACCGGCCAAGTGGCCGGGAGGGGTGCCTGTCATGATCTACTTAAGTTAAATAGACGATGAGCTAGACTGGAATTCATGGTTGGCTTTTCTTACGTGATCTGGTTTCACGGTGAGTTTTAGATTTGAAAGCCATTTTTTGCTGCAATGTGTTCTCTGTGAGTCCTGATAAAAATTCGTTACTAAATTTATAACCCAACACCTTAGCGTTCTCGATAAATCTATCTACATAGCTACGGCTTTGCTCAGGTGTTTTCACCATGGAGCTTGGACGAAAACGAACCTTAGCTGGGTCAATGTTAGAGGATGCCAATACATTTTTCATGTTTTGCTCATCCAGAGCCTTCAAAGCAGCTGCACTATTAGCAGCTGCCATAAATTCTGGGTCCAGGTTCAGAGTTTCACGGGCATAAGTAATGAATTCATCATCTGGGCTGTTCAAGATATGATCAAGGGCTTGATCAAGCAATGCTTCGTCTATTGCTAAATTTCCTTTTTCCTTAGTTTGCATAATTTAGGTCTCTCCTATTTTCATGACAGCACGTTGAAGCCTGCGGTCAGCAGCCCAAAACGATTTGTCATGCATTCCGAGTTTTTCACGGATTTCCGATTTAGATAAGCCATGCTCAAGTAACAGATTAAGGATCGATGTCGCATCCTTATCGTTAACTAACAGCTTACGAAGTTTCTCGATACGCTGTTCTTGTTCATCTGCTTCCTCATTGGCAATGAGAATGTCTTCAGGAGACAGGTCAGTATCTTGCTCTGTGGTACTGACCGAATCCACTTCATCAAACTCTTCATGACCATAAGTTAATTGCGCTCTAGTATGAGTTGCCTTCCTAGTCGCATCAGAAGCAATGCTACGCATGACACCGACGAAATGACCGAAGAAGTCTACTTTCGTCTTATTCCAGTTTCGCTCTCCAAGAACGGAGCTATAGGCTGCCCCAATGAGGTCTTCCTCTGTTGTATGGATTTTTAACTTTGGATGGTGATTAAGAATTGCACGCGCAGCTGCATATATACGCGGGGAGGGATTTCGCGTTTGCGCCTCAACCTCTGCTCGTATTTCAGCATCAGTCGCCAAATCACCCAAAGTCACTGCTAATAGATCAGGTTTGTTCATTTAAATATCCTCCTCACAAGAAGAATGCTTAAAAAAAACGATTTTTGACACGCGCAATGAAAATTTATTTTCTGGATTTATCACGTCAAAAAAATACCGATTTTCAGCATTACCTTGCAAGAGCAGAACACATTTAGCTCTGTTCAAATTGAAAAGGAAAATTCAGCCATGCAAACAGTTAATACGAATGCTTCAGATCCAAATATAAGACCACGTGACCCTAAGTATATTCTAAATATCGAGGGAGTCGAACATCAGTGGCATAAAGACACTATCACTACCGAGGAAATCGCTAAGCTCGGTGGATGGGTTGGTGAGGGTGTAATCGAAATCGATGCGAACAATGTGGAACGCACATTGGCACCGAGCGAAGTCATTAAATTGAAGCCAGGACAAGGTTTCGCCAAGAAGGTTAAGTGGAAGCGTGGCGACAGCCTGTTTGACACTCGCCTTACCAATGAAATGCAACACTTGCAGGGCCATTTTAAGACTCAAATCATCCAAGACGGTAGCTGGTTTCTTATTAAAGATTATCCGTTGCCAGTAGGCTGGAGCTTGCGACAAGCGGACATCGCTTTTCGTGCACAACCAGATTATCCAGGAACACCGCCATATGGTTTCTGGGTACCAACAGGCCTACGCTTCAATGGTGCAATGCCAGGTAACTATCAAGATACCGTGGCAGATACACCGCCATTTCCTGGTCAGTGGGGAATGTTCTCATGGGCACCTGACCAATGGAGACCAAGCAGCGATATTGGTGCAGGCTTCAACCTTCTCAACTTTGCACTGAGTTTTGCAGTGCGTCTGGGTGAAGGGGCCTAAACATGGCAGTCGTCATTCATATGACGGCATCCACTCATGCAGATGTGCTAAGTCACCTTTTTCCTAAAGGTGACAAGCGTGAACAAGGCGGATTCTTGTTCTGCCAGTTTGACGAGATGGCACAGGCATTTCAAGTCATTGAGTGGATGCCCCTTAAAGGTTCGGATTATGTCTCGCAGGAGCGGGACTATCTGGAACTGTCTGATGAAACCCGTGCCGGCCTGATTAAAAAGGCTCACGACATGGGTGCATCACTGGTCGAGATTCACTGTCACCCAGGGCAAACTAAAGTCGCCTTTTCTTTGGCTGACTGGATGGGCTTCCGTGACTTTGTACCGCATATCCGCTGGCGACTCGCCAAGAAACCCTATGGCGCACTTGTTTACGGCTATGACTGCGTAGATGGTTTTGCATGGGTAGATGACAGCAAGCAACCGATTTCAATTTCCGGGATTCAGATTGGCGATGGGTTTCTTCGCACGACTGAAAATTCCATCAAAGCATTCTTGCGAGGTTCCTATGGATCGATTTGACCGAAATGAACGCTTCTTTGGCGTTGACGGACAACGGTTACTGCGTGAAAGCGTGGTGGCCGTGGTGGGTTGCGGGGGCTTAGGTACTCATGTCATTCAACAACTTGCTTATCTTGGTGTTCGCAAGCTGATTGTCATCGATGATGAAGTTCTAAGTCTGACTAACAAAAATCGTTACGTGCTTGCATACGATGCAGATCCGGTTACCGGCTTTCCCAAGGTGGATATGATCAAACGCTCAGTGGCGCTGATTGACCCTACCATTGAAGTCATCAAAGTGCATGCGAGTGTTCGTAGCAAGCAAGCTTTCGATGCAATGCGTGAAGCACGTACCATCTTTGGTTGCCTGGATAATGACGGTGCCCGGCTGATTCTGAATGAGTACGCATTAGCTTACGGAAAAGAGCTGTTTGACCTGGCGACAGACACCCACAAAGATGAAAACAACTTCTACTTTGGTGGTCGTCTGGCCTGTGTTGCCCCAGATGAGCCTAATTGCCTGGTATGCATGGACATGATTGACCTAAAAGCTGCGCAAGAAGATCTTGCCAGTGAGAAGTCCAGGCAAGACAGGGATAGCATCTATGGCGTGGATCGCAGTGAGCTCAATGAAATCGGTCCGTCAGTGGTTTCGTTGAATGGTGTCATCGCATCATTAGCCGTGCAGGAATACATGGTGCAGACCACCGGCATCAGGAAGGCGGTCAGGCAGCTGCAATATCGTGGAAACATGGGAATTGTCGCCGTCAGCCGACCACCGGAATGCCCGGATTGCTACTTCTGCAATGATGTTAAAGATTCTCTGAATAATGCCAATCTGGAGCGGTATTTGTAGATGGGTTGGCTCACCGATAATCTTTTAGTGTTATTGCACTCAACACGCACCCAACTGGCGTTAGCCGGGGGTGTGTTGAGTGCATTGCTTGTCTTGGTTTACGGCCAGTTTCAAGTAGATGCTTTTGAATTATCTGGCCCGTTATCACCACTTACTCAAATTCTTAAACCATATTTCATGCATCGCTATGAAGCATTGGCATTCATAGCGTTTCTCACATTTTTAAAACTTGCTCTTCGACTATTTTTGGATGACCGAAGGCGATTTCTGTGAGGACTGCATTTGGCTAGATTTAACTATGCTTTTGATGAAGCGAAAATCCAGCGTTACATCAAAGAAAAAAGGGGTAAGGGAGAAGGCGGAAATTACCGCCCTTGGTTAACCATTCAGGATGTGCCATCCAGCGGGAGGGTGCATCGTATTCCATCGACCAAATCAAATCGACTGCATCACGCCTTGTCCGACTTAGAAAAGTCTTCATTCCTTTTTTATGACTGGAAGGATGACGTAATCGACATCCGTGAGCAGTATCCATTAGACCGGGAAATCACCAGGCGTATTGCGCAGGAATGTGGCATCAAACACCCACAAGATCCTGATACTGGTTGCGATATTGTCATGACGACAGATTTTCTATTAACCACTGTTCTGAATGGTGAGCAAGTACTTGTGGCTCGTGCAGTTAAACCATCAGACCAATTAACAAATCGCGTCATCGAGAAGCTGGAGCTTGAGCGCAGGTACTGGAAAGAGTTAAACATTGATTGGGGAATCGTTACAGATAATGAGCTACCTAAACCGCAAGTCTTGGCGTTAGATTGGGCAAGGGGTGTGTTTGATTTTAAAGGGCTGGGTCAGCCAGATGCTAACTTCTGGCAGGATACTTGTGCCCGTATCCTGGAAGGACTGTCCAAGTATCAGACTACTTCTCTTAAAGAGCTATCCGAGATGCTTGCAATGGATACTGGTGTTGTCATTACAGCAGTGAGGCATTTGGTATGGCATAAACATATCTCGCTAGATATAACTCAGCCATTCAGTCTTGAAACAGCGATTCCAGAAATCACTGTCAAATTACCAGAAATTGTTAGGAGGTCTGCCTAATGGTTTTTTCAAATGATGTCATTCGCTACGTTGGAACGGGCGAGCGTGTACGCGTGTTATGGCTGCATGATGAGCAGCCCATTGCATTTCTAATCGACATCGATAAAGACGATGCTTTGCCGTATGAATTGCCATTGTCAGAAATTATTGATTCACTGCAAGGCGAAGATAGCACAGCAGAACTCATCGATGATCCTTTCTTCTCAATCATAGACGAAGACAGACTTTCCGAGGTTGCGAAGCTTAAGCGTAAAGCTGGAATGGAAATCATCAAAGACCTGATAGAGCAAAAGCCTGCAATTTTTTATACCAACCGGCGTTGCCAACTGATGAATAAGTTTCAGGTTTTAGGAAGTGGTCATGCACGCGTTTACAGAAAACTCAGGCGTTACTGGCAACGTGGGCAGACCCCTAATGCTTTACTACCCGACTATGGGAATTGCGGTAATCCAGGTCAGCCTAAAGTACAAACTGATACAAAGTTAGGTAGAACTCCCAAATTTGCAGAAGAAGGCATTCCTGTCACTGAAAGAGTCATAGAGTTTTTCAAAGTCGGCATTTTCAGGTTTTACGCCAAGAACGAAAAATTCAACCTGCGCAAAGCCTATGACAAGATGCTGACGGAGTGCTTTTGCGAGAAAGTCACTGATGATGTCACTGGCGCAGTAAAGATAATCCCCAAAAAATTGGTGAATGGGAATGCCTTTCCTACATACAATCAATTTAAATATTGGTTTCATCAGAACACTGATTTACTCGATATCAAACGTAGGCGTGCATCCGCTAAAATTTACGACAAAGACATGCGTGGATACATTAGCACTTCTAATGCAGAAGTGTGGGGACCTGGCTCCAGATATCAGATCGATGCCACCATACTAGATTTATACATTGTTTCCCGGCATGACCGCAGCAAGATTATTGGGCGGCCAGTGCTGTACGTCATTATCGATGTATTCAGCCGTATGATCGTTGGCATGTATGTAGGTATTGAAGGGCCATCGTGGGTGACTGCTATGATGGCTTTAGAAAATTGTGTTGCAGATAAACAAGCCTACTGTGCCAAGTATGGCATCCACATTGAACCTGAAGATTGGCCTTGTCATCATTTGCCAGCTAAATTGTTGGGTGATCGGGGAGAAATAGCTAGTAAGATCATCGACACACTTAGCAATAATTTCAGGGTTGAGGTCGAAAATACTGCTCCCTATCGCGCTGACTGGAAAGGGATAGTCGAACAACAATTCAAACTCTTGCCAGCGCATTTCAAACCGTTCGTCGAAGGTTATATTCAATCAGACTTCAGAGCACGTGGCGGTCATGATTATCGATTGGATGCAGAGCTGGATCTTGATCAAATCACGAAAATTCTGATTCATTGCGTACTCACAAACAACAACAAGCATCAGTTGCTTAACTATGACAAGGATCATGATTTAAGCAAAGCCAACATTCCCTCTGTACCGCTTGATTTATGGAACTGGGGTATCAAGCACAAGAGTGGATATTTAAGGACATATCCTGCTGATGAGGTGAAATTCAGTCTATTAGTTACGGGTAATGCGTCCGTGACTAAACAGGGAATTTACTTCAAGAAAGAGTATTACACCTGTCCACTTGCAATGCAGGAAAGATGGTTTGATCAGGCAAGGCAAAACAAGCGCTGGTCAGTTGAAGTCAAGTATGACCCAAGGAACATGGATGCCATCTATTTCAAAAATCCTAATGAAACCAACCTGATTGAAGTGTGTACCAAAACCCCGCGTAGCCGAGCCTATCTTGGACTCTCTGAATGGGAAATCGGACAGGCTCAGCTTGCTAAGCAGCAAGTGGAAGAGGCCCATAAACCTGTTGAACACATGGGAGATTTAAAGCTACAGGTAGAAATTGAAAAAATCGCAGCTGAGGCCAAAGCGCTGAAGCCTAAGGTGATTACTGAAAGCAATCTAGCCAGAACGCGTGGAATACGGGAAAACCGCAAGGTCGATCAAGCCATTATACAAGCCAAGGAAGCCTTTAAATTTGGTCCTGAAGCAGACAATCACGGAAAACCAATTCCCCAAAATATCGTGCCATTCAAGCAATCCGACGAAGACTATTCTGAACCGGATCTTTTAGACATTCTTGGACAGGAAGATAGCAACAATGAATGATCAACATCCAAACACCTTACCTGAATATGCTAAAAATCCTTTCATCTCATGTTTACCCGGCATTCGTTCCAGGCATGAAATAGCTCACGCTCTGGTAAACAGGCCACATTTTGAGGAAAGTGAAAGGCGATATCCCTCTCACATCCGTAAGCACTGTATCGTTAGGCTCATAAAATACTATGAACCACTGGCAAGGCAAATTCAGTTATATGAACGCTTCGATTTAATACTCAAGCTTGGGTACACCGGTCGAGATCCTTCAGAAACGAACTATATTCACCAACTGCAAAATAGCCATGAGCGTAACAAACAGGGTTCATTGGATGCGCCACCCAAGCATATGTTTGAAAACTATGCGCAAAGTTTTGCGCTGCTTGGGACATCAGGCGGCAGTAAGACGCGTACTTTAGAACGTATTCTGCGATGCTATCCACAAATCGTAAGACATGAAACACCTTACCATTTGACTCAAATTGTTTGGATTCGATTGGATTGCCCGTCTAAAAAAGGCACCTCTCAACTTTGCCAAAACTTTTTCTATTCTGTGGATCGTCTACTAGGCACCAACTACGAAGCAAAGTACGCGGGGAAAGGTCAGAATGATTATAAAATGCTAATCAACATGGCTCATGTGGCGAATTTGCATGCAATAGGTTGTTTAGTGATAGATGAGGTGCAATTTTTAATTCTGAATCAGGACAAGGCTGAAGAGACCCTGGCATTCTTAGTCACCCTGGTGAATACCATTGGCATCCCTGTGATTTTGGTAGGTACCAACTCAGCGATTCCACTTATCCAAAAAAACTTCAAGGAAGCTCGTAGAGCAATAGGCCTTGGCAATACTGTCTGGGATGCTTACGAGAACAATGCTGTCTGGCAGAGTTTAGTTGAAAAGCTCTGGAAATATCAGTGGCTGAATACTTATACACCCTTAACCAAAGAACTCTCAGATACGATTTATTACTACACCCAGGGTGTGATCGATATCTTGATTAAGCTTTTTATCCTGATTCAGATACGTTTGATTTCAGTACATGAGCAACGTAAGGGTGAAGAAATCATTACGCCAGGACTGATCAAACAGGTCGCTAATGAAAACCTGAAGTTAGTTGAGCCAATGTTGAATGCGCTTCGTAACAAGGATATGAAAGCGCTTGCACGCTATGATGACTTGTTACCGTTTCAATCTCATTTCGACAAAATTGTTAAAGAAGCCCTCGATAGCCATAGCGTCACTGACTGGGTACCTGCAAAACCTGCTCCGTTACATGATGCGCAAGATGATGTGAATGCCCAGCTGACCCTATCATTGAAATTAATGGGTATCGCAGAGGATGTGATCAAACTAATAGTAGAAAAAGTTCTATCTGAAAACCCGAACGGCGACATGCTCACCTTGATGGCTGCGGTGATCAGTGAGCTGAAAAAGACTAAAACGGGTAAAAAACAGTCTGCAAGCAGACTGAAATTGGTTGCTGCCAATGAAGATATAAACGACCTTCGGTTGATTGTGAAAAGGGAAGGCTCAGAAACTCCTTATCAAAAGCTCTTAGCGGCAGGAATGATTAGATTTCCCGTCGAGGAAAGATTTGCATAATGCTGCCTTACTTTCCAAACATATATCCAGGGGAGCTGCTATACAGCGTGCTTGCACGTTATGTAAAACATACAGCTTTACCACCAGATACCTTAGTGAATAATGAGTTGTTTGGCAAAAGATATGCAATCCCATCTTTTGACCTTCCATTCGGGCTGGCTCAATTAGCGTTGTTGATACCTAACAAGCATTACACAATCGCCAAAAGGTTACTTGAACAGCTCACACTGTTTAAATACCTTATCAGATTTGCACTACCGCATGTCGCTAAGCAAGCTACTCGTTCAGTTCTAAAGGGTGTAGTAACGGACTGGTATTTAAGATTGGGTATGGCGACATTCAAAGTGAATCGTGTCACCCGGTTAAGATTTTGTCCAGCCTGTAACTTAGACATGCTGAAAGCATACGGTGAACTTTACTGGAAGCGTGAATTTCAACTTCCTTCCGTGGTGGTTTGCCGGGAACATCATCAGTCTTTATATCAAAGCACCATTGATATCCGGCTTGGTAGTAGGCACGCATATTATGCGGCTGACCCTGAGTATTGCTTAGTCTCGGCTGAAACAAGGTTGGTTAATGACACTGCCAGTCCTTCAGCGTTAAATAAGCTGGTTGGTTTGGCTAATCGAAGTGCCTTAATAATAGATGACAAGCATGCCTGTAAATCACATGGAGAATGGACTAGCTATTACAGACGTAAGCTTGAAGATACTGGATATGCCATTACAGATAGGCATGTAAAACTAAAGCGCCTTTATCAAGCTGTCCAAGACTACTATGCCGAAGTGTTCATGAATGTTCCAGCGTTTTCTGAAATATCGAAATTGAAATGGCTCTCACCTATGGCAAGAAAGCATCGCCATGCATTTCATCCATTGCACCATCTCCTACTGCAAGAGTTTCTGGATAATCAGCCGCAATATTTACCATTTGGGAACGGACCATGGGTTTGCACAAATCCTCTGGCTGAACATGTAGGAAAGCCTTCCATTCAAAAATACAGTGTCCATGCAAATTTTGACCATCATGTTGCCGTATTCGAGTGTAGTTGTGGTTATGTATTTACTCGCTGGTTTAACCATGACTCTGGTGAGGTAGGCCCCAATCGGTTTCAGCACTATGGCCCATTACTTAAACCTAAACTCATTCAATATATTCTTGAAGGATTATCTCTCAGAAACATTTCACAGCTTTTAAAGTTAGATCCTAAAACTGTTGTGAAACTGGCTAATGACTTGGATATTCGCCATCCATGGCAAATGAAACTACAAATTGGCCGTTATTGCCATCAGGCTAAACGGACTAATATCGAAGTCACTGATGAAGAAAATCTGAAAAACACAATCTCTGCCAAACTTGATTGGGACAAGATCGATAAAGACCTAAAACAAGCTGTTGTAAATGAAGTCAGACGCATTCGTAAAATTGCGCCACCAATCAAAGTCACGCTTGCAGTCATTGAGCGTGGATTGCAAAGACCACATTGGATAGGTAGACGTAAACACAAATTACCCCTGACTACTAAATACCTGAGCGCTGCAATTGAATCTCATGCCGAATTCAGATTCAGAAGAATGGTTTGGGCAATCAAGCAGCTTCAGCAAAACAGGCAAGCGCTGTTCCCCTCCCATGTAACGAGGCTGGCCGGCATCAGACATGATGCATTCAAGTATGCTCAGCCCAAACTGAGTGCATATTTGCATTGAATGGATGACATCTATGAGAGATATCGTCATTCATGATTTCAACATCAATCAGGAAATTCAGGAGCTTTATTGGATCGTGGGTACTGAATTCAATGATGAGTCGGCGTGCTTCATCAGGCCTGTATTGCGCGGTGTGGAGTCTGGTAGTTTCAATATGTGCCGACAACCCATCGGTATGATGCCGATTCTGACCATAGGCCAGTATTACCAGGAAGGCAGATTGCTACATTTATCGCATAGGGGGAAGCCTGAAACCTGCGTGATTTCTGACCTTGCAGATTATGAGGAAATTACTACAGCTGATATACCAACTTCCCTTTATACATTTCACTCTCAGACGACTGGAATACAGCGCCTGTTCAAATATAGAGTCAATGAACTTGAGATATCAATCCCCACCGTGGAATTAATCAGATATTTGTTTGCACATAATAGAACGATGGCAAACGCCATGATGCGCGATAGCGGTCTGTTGACACTGTATAGACCTATTCACCCCGGCTATTATGATGAATTGCAAATCGACTTTGCTGATGAGATGCCACTGAAAGCGATATCCAATCGGTTTGCGGAAGAGTTTTCTTGGATAGCTGTTGACCCTGCCGGTCGAAAATCCTGGGATAGTGTGTATTCCCATAGCTGTGGCAATGATTACTTGTCCTTCATTCCCCCAAGTATTAAAAATTCCAGATGTGAATTCAGAGCTGTCAGAGATGGCAATCAAATATTGGTCTTAGAAATCTATCTGATGAGTGGCAAGGTTCAGCCATGTAAAAGCTTAACGCTCACACATCCATCTTTGAAACAAACAGTGAAATTTGGGAATAGCACTTTCACACCCGGCACCCATGCCAAAATCGATACTGATCCAGATGAAAACAACCAACCTCAAAAATACGAACTTGAGCATAAGCTTGATACCAATGGCTACGGTACAACTGCGAGCAATAATCCTCAGATACTGAGCAATGGTTTAAAACGAGTCAGTTTTGAAAACAAGATTAAGATTAATCGGCAGCCCTATCTTGAACCAAAAGAGCAATCGCCAAAAGAACCATTTAAGAAATTAGAAAGGCCGAAACCACAAGTAGTCAAAAAGGTAGTTCATGTTTCTGCTGGAGATGTTTCAAGCTATGCCAAACTACCTCCAGTTGAATTTATGTTATTAACTCCAGAGACTGAAACAAATAGCGGCGACTTGGCCTGTGTTGCTGACGTTATCCATAATATGGCTGCGCTCGTACCTGACAGAAATTTCTCTTTATCTTATAGTCGGCTCAAATCAGGTAAGTCATTCTCTACGCATGGCCGTGACCCAAGATTGGCAGCCATTGCTATTGTTGAATCTCCAGTCGAACCGCCTATTTGTATTCTTGATGTCGATCATTCAGGCGGGTACGCACTTTCATTGTTAGCAGTTTCTTTCAGAGAGCAGCTGCCCATGATTGAAATGGAGACAGCAATTAAACAGGTGCTTGATGGTTTAGTAGATAACAATGGTCATTGGAGTCATGAGATAGAGGTGGAACTTCAGAATAAGTGTTCTTTCGATAGATTCCCCAAATTAATCAGTCCAAGGGATAATCAGTCTTTTTCAAGTAAATCCATGTTCAGAGCTTATAAGCTGGCTTTGAAACTCAAATTGTTCCAGCAATAACCTTCATATGCAAAAGTAGTGCATATTTTCCTTATTTCTCAGCGTAATGATTTTTATGACCAAACTCTATTATTGAGTTATTAATGTATAAAATCACCGAATGAAAGTTTAGGACCAAACTCTATTTTTTACGCATTGTAAGCGGGCAACGAAGAATCAAAGACTTATATGGAGTTTATGACCAAACTCTATTTTGATTTATCACCCTGCAATTGGGGCTTTTTTGCAGATAAGAAATAGATTGCTCTCAATTAGACTTGTCACCGGGCACTGAAAATCGGTGCTAATTAGGAATGTAGTCATGACCACAACACATCAAAGTATTATCGGGCGCCAGCCTATTGTTAATGATAAGCAGGAAATCATTGGCTATGAATTCTTTTTCCGGAAAGAATCTGATGGCAGTGATACGCCATTTGAGGAAGATATCCAGACCTGCGCCAAAATCCTCTCCACTACCATGGATGAAATGCATGAAAGCTGGTTGTTGGGCCAGCAACTGGCATTTATCAATGTTGACCATGTCATGCTGGGTAGCGAGTTCCTGGAGCTGATGCCGGCCGAAAAAACAGTGCTGGAGATTGTGCACCAGGTCAATGTTACGACAGAAATTATTGCACGCTGCCAGGCGCTGAAAACCGCCAAATTCAAAATCGCGCTGGATAACCCGCAACGTCATCCACACCTTGAAGCACTGGTGCCAATTGCCGATTACATCAAGCTGGATATGCGCGAGGTAGATATTGAAGAAGCCAAAGCATGGCTGAAAAAATACCAGAAGCCTAACTGCAAACTGATTGCAGAAAAAGTTGAGCAAAACGCACAATTCAAAAGCCTGCAAGAAGCTGGTTATCAGCAGTTCCAGGGCTATTTTTATGCGCAGCCGGAAAACCTCAATGCCAAGGTAATCAACCCGAGCTTTGAAGGGGTGCTGAATATTTTGAACCTGGTCAGCCAGGAGGCTGATAACAGGGAGATTGAAAATGGTTTCAAGCGCGACACCACCCTTAGCTACAAATTGCTGCGCTACATTAATTCAGTAGGCTTTGGTTTGTCCTGTGAAGTGCAATCGATTGGTCACGCCCTGACCATACTTGGTCGCAACCAGCTTTACCGCTGGCTGACCCTACTGATGGTTACCGCCGGTAACAACAGCACCTCCCCTGCCCTGATGAAAACCTCAATTACCCGCGGTCGTTTGACGGAGTTGCTGGGCGAGCCGTTTTTTGACAAGAAAGACCGTGATAACCTGTTTGTAGTCGGCGTATTTTCCCTGCTGGATGTCATGCTGAAAGTGCCGATGGAAGATATTCTGGAAAAACTGCAATTGCCTGAATCTATCGTTGATGCGCTGACACAACGAACAGGTATTTTTGGTCCTTTCCTTAAACTCACAGAAGCCTGTGAAGATGCTAACAGTAAAGAAATTCTGCACCTTGCAGAAATGCTGCAGCTTAATCCTGACAAGGTTAACCAGTGCCATATGGAAGCCTTGGCCTGGACAGAAAAACTGGGCGTTTAACATATTAGCTACGTTTATCCTCTTGAAAAAATAAAGCGAATTCCCATATTTGAATCACAGATGCTTGCAGTTTGAGGTCTGTGAATCATGTTAATCGCTTAATTTTTAAAAGGATAAACGTATGCGTACTTATGACTTAACCCCACTCTACCGCACCGCTATTGGTTTTGACCGCCTGGCAAAAATGCTCAACGACGGCCAGCGCAGCGAGAACGAAATCAGCTACCCGCCGTATAACATCGAACTGGTCGATGAAAATGCCTACAAGATTGTAATGGCCATCGCCGGCTTCCAGCTGAATGAGCTGGAGATCGAAACCGAACATCAGACCTTGCGCGTGACCGGCCGCAAAGCCAAAAAAGAACAGGAAACCACTTTCCTGCACCGGGGCATCGCCAACCGTGATTTTGAGCACAAATTCCAATTGGCCGACCATGTCAAAGTCACTGGCGCCAACCTGGAGAATGGTTTGTTGAGCATCGCTTTGGTGCGTGAAATTCCAGAGGCGCTTAAACCGCGCAAGATTGAAATTGGGTCACAATTTCAATCTAATATTTCTTCCTTCATCGAGCAAAAAGCGGCTTAACCGGCTGCATTAGAAAAAGGGCCCGCAGGGCCCTTTTTTCATTTGGTTATGCTGTAATCGCAATATTCGTGTCCGTTTACCAAGCGCAGATGGATGATGCGTATTAAAATACGTTTTTAGAAAATTTTGAAGGCTTGTAAATCTTATGGCCCAATATGTGATGTCCATGCTCCGCGTGAGCAAAATCGTGCCACCGAAACGGCAGATCATTAAAAACATTTCCCTGTCGTTCTTCCCGGGCGCCAAAATTGGTCTGCTGGGCTTGAACGGGTCCGGTAAATCGACGGTATTGCGCATCATGGCCGGTGCAGATAAAGAATATGAAGGCGAAGTGCAATGGCAGCCCAATCTGTCGATTGGTTATTTGCCGCAGGAGCCTGAGCTTGACCCTGAAAAAACCGTGCGTCAGGAAGTAGAGTCCGGCCTAGGCGCTGTGATGGAAGCCAAGCAAAAGCTGGAAGAAATTTATGCCGCTTATGCCGAGCCGGATGCGGATTTTGACAGGCTGGCCGAAGAACAAGCCAAATACGAGAATATACTTACTGCCAGCGGCAGTGATGTAGAGCAACAACTGGAAATCGCCGCCGATGCGCTGCGCCTGCCCCCATGGGATGCCAAAATCGGCCCATTGTCAGGCGGTGAAAAGCGCCGTGTCGCTTTGTGCAAGTTGTTGTTATCCAGGCCAGACATGCTGTTGCTGGACGAACCGACCAACCATCTTGATGCTGAATCTGTTGACTGGCTGGAACAATTCCTGGTGCGTTTCCCGGGCACCGTAGTCGCCGTTACGCATGACCGTTACTTCCTGGACAATGCCGCCGAATGGATTCTGGAACTGGATCGCGGCGAAGGCATACCGTGGAAAGGCAATTACTCCAACTGGCTGGAGCAAAAAGAAGACCGCCTGGCGCAGGAGCACAAGCAGGAAGATGCGCACCGCAAAGCCATGAAGCAGGAGCTGGAATGGGTGCGCCAGGGTGCTAAAGCCCGCCAGTCCAAGAGCAAGGCACGTCTGGCCCGTTACGAAGAAATGTCCAGTGTTGAATATCAGCGACGCAACGAAACCCAGGAAATTTTTATTCCGCCAGGTGAGCGTTTGGGTAACCAGGTCATTGAATTCAATAATGTCTCCAAAGGCTTTGGCGACCGCTTGCTGATCGATAACCTGTCTTTCAGCATTCCTCCCGGCGCGATTGTCGGCGTGATCGGCCCTAACGGTGCCGGTAAATCTACCCTGTTCCGTATGCTGCAAGGCCAGGAACAGCCGGATAGCGGCGAAATCATTACCGGCCCTACCGTGAAATTAGCCGCTGTAGACCAAAGCCGCGAAGGCCTGGATAACAGCAAAACAGTATTCGATGTCATTTCAGGTGGCCTGGATATGCTGAATGTAGGCAAATTCGAAATGCCTAGCCGTGCCTACATTGGCCGTTTCAACTTCAAGGGCGGTGACCAGCAAAAAGTGGTTGGCCAACTCTCCGGTGGTGAGCGCGGTCGCTTGCATCTGGCGAAAACCCTGATTTCCGGCGCTAACGTGTTGCTGTTGGATGAACCTTCAAACGACTTGGATGTGGAAACTTTACGCGCACTGGAAGATGCCTTGCTGGAGTTCTCCGGTTGCGTGCTGGTGACCTCGCATGACCGCTGGTTCCTGGATCGTATCGCGACGCACATCCTGGCTGCTGAAGGTGATTCACAATGGACATTCTTCAACGGCAACTATCAGGAATACGAAGCCGACAAGAAGAAGCGCCTCGGTGAAGAAGGCGCTAAACCTAAGCGTATCCGTTACAAACCGATTAGCCGTTAAAAATAAAAAGTCCATTCTAAGGAATGGACTTTTTTGTGTGTACAGATTGCCGTCATCTAATTGAGATGCTACTGAATTTTTACAAAACACTTCTCAAGTAGCTCAACTCATCTATGACAGTCAGAGCCTCGCCTTGTGCGGGGCTTTTTTCATCATGAAATCCCACACCCCCGCAGGCAGCATACGCATCAGCCTGGCGACAATCCCCATTTGCCAGGGAATCACGGTGTAGCGTTTTTGCGCAGCGATGGCGCTCACCGCCTTGTCGGCAAATACATCAGCATCCATCAGAAATGGCATCGGGTAAGTATTGATATCCGTCATAGGCGTGCGGATATAGCCGGGAGCAATGGTGGTAACGCAAATATTATTTAACTGCATTTCAACACGCAAGGCTTCCAGATAGGTAATCGCTGCCGCTTTACTGGCGCTGTAAGCCCCTGAGCCTGGCAAACCACGGATGCCAGCCACGCTGGCAATGCCGACCAGTTGTGCCTGCTCGCCTTGCATGGCTGAAGCTTTCATGGCGGCTAAAAACGGCTGGAAGGTATGTACTAATCCCATGACGTTGGTATCAAACACGGCCTGGAAAGCAGGAATATCTTCCAGGTATTCCGTCAGTGTGCCGCGGCTGACGCCCGCATTGGCAATGACTATATGCGGTGTTCCGGTATTAGAGAGAAACTCTTCTGCGATGGCTTGCATGCGGGCGACATCACGCACGTCAGCCACATAAAAAAATACCTGGCTGCCATACGTGGAGGTTAATTCATTTTGCTGGGCGCTAAGCGCCGAATGGTTGCGGCCTACAAGCGCTAATGTGCATTGTGCGCCATAACGACGGGCATAAGCTTTTGCCAGCGCTTTGCCAATACCGCTGGAGGCACCGGTGATAAAGATACGAAGATGAGGCGGTGTTGCGTGGTGCATAAAAGTTACAGGAGAAAATGGTTGGGTTAGAATGCCATAAAACAACACAGGGAAACAATCATGAATCTGGAAAAAGTGATTTTTGGCTTTTTTATTATTTTAGCCATGACACTCAACTTTGGTTTTTTTGTCGGGCAAATTGATAATCCCAAACATCATTTGCATTATGAGTTGTATGCCGCGATTGTGGTGAACCTGATTGCGACTGTGCTTAAGTTTGGTGACCGCACGCAGATCGGGGCTATTCATCTGGCTACCAGCCTGGTGGCTGATTTGCAGTTAATTGCCGCTGCGATTATCTGGACTGCTGCCGGCACTCAATCCACTGAGCCGGAAGTGATTGTCGGCATCGTTTCACTCTCCGGTGGCGCTTTCCTGGCGAATGTGACTTCGGTAATTCTGCTTATTTACGAAACCGTCACCCTGCGCCGCTAGTTTTTCAGCAATGAACCTCAATCAGATTATTTTCCTGATTCTGCGGCGCATGCGTGCGCCGCTATTGATGGTGATTATCAGCTATGCCATCGCGCTGATCGGATTTGTGCTGATTACGGGTATTGATGATCAGGGCCGGCCTTATCACCTGAGCTTTTTCGATGCCTTTTATATATTAAGTTATACCGCCACCACTATCGGTTTTGGTGAGATCCCCTATGCATTCACTGGTCATCAACGCATGTGGATGACCTTCTCCATTTATTTCACGGTGATTGCCTGGTTCTATGCCATAGGGGCGATCATTGGCTTGTTCCAGGAGGCTTCTCTGCAGCAGGCAATCAAAACTGCAAGGTTTCAGCGCGACGTCTGTAACCTGAGGGAACCGTTTTACCTGATTTGCGGTTATGGTGAAACTGGTAGCGAACTGGTGCGCGCGCTGGATAAAAATGAATTACGGGTAGTGGTCCTTGAAATCAATCCAGAACGGATAAATGAGCTGGGCATGAATGAATACCAGTTTTATGTCCCGCATCTGTGTGCCGATGCGAAAATGTCGGAAGTGTTGCTATATGCAGGGATCAAAAACCCTATGTGCAGTGGCGTGGCGGCGTTAACCGATGATGATCATGCCAATCTCGCCATTTCTGTGGCGGTGAAATTGATCAAACCTGAGCTGCCGGTGCTGGCCCGGGTAGAGAATGATGTAGTGGCGGCCAATATGGCCTCGTTCGGCACTGACCATATTATTAATCCATACAAGATTTTTGGCGAGCACCTGGCGATGCGCCTGAATGCACTGGGCACTTACCTGTTGCACGAATGGCTGACCAGGGCTCCGGGGGATGCGATTGAACCACCTGCCGCTATCCCCAAAGGCAAGTGGATTGCCTGCGGCTTTGGCCGTTTCGGAAAATCGGTGGTCAATAGCCTGCAAAATGGTGTGGCGAATGTCAGCATCATCGAAGCGGATCCTGAAGGTACGCAGTGCGAAGACTGTATTGTCGGCAGCGGCGTAGAGTCACATGTGCTGAAGCAAGCAGGTGTCGAGCAGGCAGTTGGTATTGTGGCGGGGACTGACAATGATATTAATAATCTCTCGATTGTCATGACCGCACAGGAAGCGAATCCGGAATTATTCGTGATTATCCGCAAAAACAAGCGTCACAACGACCCCTTGTTCCAGCACTTTAATGCCAATATCACCATGCAGCCCAGCGACGTGATTGCGCATACCTGTTTGTCTTATATGGTGTCGCCCATGCTGGCTGAGTTCCTCGCCACTGCCCGGCACCAGACCAATGCCTGGGCCAATGCGGTCATTGCGCAGCTGGTTTCCAAATTAGGAGAGCAGGTGCCGGATACCTGGGATATCACGATTGCAGGCGAAATGGCTTTTGCCGTGTGTGCATTGATGCAGCAAGGCCTGCAACCTACCCTCAAGCACCTGGTCATGAGTCCTTCCGGCAAACGTCATGAAATGCCGGTGGTGCCTTTAATGCTGGTGCGTGGTGAGAAAAAATCCATGTTGCCCGAGCTTTCTACTCCGCTGCAACTGGGCGACAAAATCTTGTGCTGCGGCATGGATCAGGCAAAGTCTATACAACGTTATGTCATGCATGACATCAAAACCCTTCATTACATTGTCACCGGCACTGAAATGCCTGAAACCTGGATTGGGCGCTGGTTAAAATCGAAAAATTAAATTTTAAAATCCACATGGTGAATCAATGTGCTTTATTAAAGTCACAAAGAATTCACCCGTTAGATTTAAAGTTTCGGCATGATTGAAGCCTTGCGAAAGCACTTACAGCAACATCTCCACAAATAATAATTCTCTAAATAAGATCGTTGCTGAATTTTTGAAAGTTTTATGACCGAGTTACTGATAACTTCCGCCAAGGGTGCGCTAAAAACCCAACCTGTTTTTTTGCTTATCATCCTGTTGAGTTTGACGATGGTGAATTATCTGAATAAAGGATTCAACGCGATCACTCAATCACTACTTTTTGTTGCAGCACTGCTCATCGCCTACAAGTTTTGGCGGTGGTATATAGACTCCAAAAAGCAAGTGTTGATCAATAAAGCCAGCAGGGAAATAGAAGTGATTAGCTATACTATTTTTGGCAACCGGCTACATAAGCGCTATCCAATCATGTATTTCGGTGCGGTCAGGTCTTATATTTCAGTAGGGAATCGCGCAAGGAATGTGGTCGAACTCATTACCAATGATGGTGCCCGTAGTTTGCATCTAACGGCATTTTTATCTCATGGGGCTCGCAAATTCTGGTCGTCCAAGATTGAAACAGAAAATCCTGAGGCTGCAAATCTGGTCACTACGGTGGCCAGTTTTATCCCTGTGCAAAACCTGGGCTTTGTCGGGCATCATTTTGGCAAGCTCCCGGTGGAAAAAGCCAGAAATAACTTTATTAAAAATATATTCAAATGATCCTGATATCGTGATCCCTATTTACACGCCACAGACTGAATCTGAAGTCGCGGTCATTTCATCCATGCTGGATGCGTATGAAATCCCGTATTTCATACGGGGCGGTGCTTTCAGCAAGCTTTATCCAGGTTTGCAAATCAAAGATTACAACACGCAAACCTTTATGGTGCCAGACGAGTTTCAAGCCTCGGCGCGGGAATTGTTAAAAGATTTTATCAACCCGACACCGCGGGAAGCGGCGGTTAAAACACAATTTTCCATCACCAGAGTGTTAAGGGTATTAATGGAAATCACGCTGATAGGCTGGGTGTTTACAGGTAAGCGCTGGAATAAAAAACAGTCTGAAAAGAATGGTAGTCCTGATACTTAAATCAGTTGCTCTCTCAACAAAAGGAATGAGTTTTAGACCTGAGCCAACAAAAAGCCCTGCATTTGCAGGGCTTTTTTTATTACTAGCTAAAGCTTATTTCTTGGCTTTATCTTTGCGTACGTTATTAATAATAAAGTCCGCAGTTTGCAGGGCAGCATCATTGCCGCCGGCCATTGAGCTACCGGTAATGTATTTGCCGTCAATCACCAGGCTAGGCACACCAGTCGCACCAGAAGCCTTGAAAACTTGCATGGCTTTATTCAACTGCATATTGGTAGCAAAAGATTTAAACGCTTTTTCCACCTTGATTTTGTCCAGACCGCCCTGCTTGATTACCCAGTCAATCGTCGCCGCTTCATCCGCAGGGTTCAACGTTTTGCTTTTGTGAATCGCGTCAAACAACTGGCTATGCAGTTTATCCAGTACACCCAGCTCTTGCATGGCATAAAAGGCTTTAGCCATTGGCGCCCAGCCCGCATTTGGCAGCGCAGGCACACGTTTAAAATAGACGTCAGACGGTAGTTTTTTTACCCATGCTTCCAGCGGTTGCTCCATATGGTAACAATGCGGACAGCCGTACCAGAAAATTTCCATCACTTCGATTTTGCCAGGCTGGTCAGTCGCGATTTGTTGCGTGACCTGGTCGAACTGCACACCGGCTTGCGGATCTGCTGAAGCTGCAGTGGAGGCCAGTCCGGCCAGCAGCATCAAACTCAACAACATTTTTTTCATAAAATTAGCTTCCTTGTGCTAGGGAAAGTGATGTTTAACGTATCGAAAATTTAAAAACTGATGATTTAACGTAGCCAGTTGACAATGCGATGACAGCCCAAGCTTAAATTAATGTGCAGAAGACTCGATATTGACCTTGATCAGATTGGCCTGGAAGCCATTGGTTTCCAGATCATGGCTGATTTTACTGATTTTAGCCAGATCACGCAGCGGACCTATGCGAACCCGGTGCATGGTGCCTTTGTTAGGGATGTCCGCGGTTTGCACGAATGCTTCAAAACCAACCAAAGCCAGACGGGTTTTCAGGTTGTTGGCATCATCTTCTTTAGCGAAAGCGCCGACCTGAATGAAGTAACTTTCCTGCTTGATGGTCGGGTTCTTTTTGACCTGTTCTTCACTGATTTTGCTCTCGGTGTCTGGCAAAATGGTGTAGAAATCAAACTTGTTGGGGTCTTCAATCGCCGCGCTACCTGGTTTGACTTCTTCTTCAGTCACGGTGCTTTTAATCGGTAGTTCCTGCTGGCCTTCATCTTTTTTAAAGGCGCTGGAGAAAGGGCTATGATCGCCCTTGATATAAATGATCAGCGCCACGGTGAGGGCGACCCCTAGAAAAAGCCCGACCAGCAGGCCGTTAAAAAACGAGCTGCCGCTACTTTTAGATTTGGGCTTTGCTTGTGAGGGTTTGTAATCGCGACTCATGTGTACTATTCAACCATTCGATTCGGTGAGTTATTCCAACTAATCATTTTCATCTCATTAACGAAGCAATGCAAATGCGCTTGTTAATGAGCTTACATTTTATCCGGTGCGCTGACGCCCAATAGCTGTAAACCATTACGCAATACTGTGCGCGTAGCGGTGATCAGTGCCAAACGTGCCTGTTTGATGTGCACATCATCCACCAAAAATTTGGTGTCATTGTAATAACTATGCAGGGCACTGGCTAGTTCTTTGAGGTAATTGGCCACCATATGCGGCGCCGAAGCCTGGCAGGCGGTCGCCACTACTTCAGGGTATTGGCTTAAGGCCTGCATCAGTGCGGTTTCAGCCGCGCTCTCCAGAGGCGAAAGGTCTGCATTTGCAAGGCTCGCACTATCGCCAGCCCACTGGTTAAGCACACTGCAAATCCGTGCGTGGGCATATTGAATGTAATACACCGGGTTGTCGTTGGTTTGCGCGCGTGCCAGGTCAATATCAAATACCAGTTGTGAATCTGCACTGCGCGCCGCCAGGAAATAGCGTGTGGCATCACAGCCCACTTCTTCAATCAGGTCGCGCAAGGTGACATAACTGCCGGCGCGTTTGGATAATTTCACTTCTTCGCCCCCGCGCATCACAGTCACCATTTGATGCAGCACGTACTCCGGCCAGCCTTGTGGAATGCCGGTATTCAATGCCTGCAAGCCGGCGCGTACGCGGGTGATGGTGCTATGGTGGTCTGCGCCCTGCTCGTTGATCACGCGCTTGAAGCCGCGGTTCCATTTTTCACGGTGGTAAGCCACGTCGGGCACAAAATAGGTATAACCCCCTTCTTTTTTACGCATGACACGGTCTTTGTCGTCGCCAAAATCAGTGGTGCGTAACCACAATGCATCATCTTGTTCGTAGGTATGGCCACTGCTGATCAGGGCTTGCACGGCGCTTTCGACTTTGCCTTCGGTGTACAAAGCACTTTCCAGCGAAAAAACATCAAACTTGATCTGGAAAGCCTGTAAATCCAGGTCTTGCTCATGGCGCAGATACGCCACGGCGAACTTGCGGATAGATTCGGCATCATTGACATCGCCGCTGGCGGTGACCGCCATATCATCAGCAGTCACGGTTTCTTTGGCCAGGTATGCCTTAGCGATATCGGCAATGTATTCGCCACGGTAACCATCTTCAGGGAATCGTGGATCATCCGTTGCGATACCTTGAGCGCGGGCATGTACAGACTTGGTCAGGTTATCAATCTGTGCGCCGGCATCGTTGTAGTAAAACTCGCGTGTCACATCCCAGCCATTGGCATCCAGCAAGCGGCAGAGGCAATCGCCTACCGCTGCGCCACGGCCATGGCCTACGTGCAGCGGGCCGGTCGGATTGGCTGACACGAATTCAACCTGTACTTTTTCCTGCTGGCCTGAAGTATTGCGGCCAAAAGCTTCGCCTTCTTGAAAAATACTTTTAATAACGTCCTGCTTGCTTTGCGCAGAGAGGAAGAAATTAATAAACCCGGCACCGGCGATTTCTACTTTGCTGATCACGCTATTGGCAGGCAGGCCATCAATAATGCTCTGTGCAATCGCGCGCGGATTCTGCTTTAGCGGTTTAGCCAACTGCATGGCGATATTGCTGGCAAAGTCACCATGCTCGGCAGATTTTGGCCGCTCAAGAATGATATTCAGGCTGGAGGTGTCGTCTACCAGCGGTGTCACCGCTTGCAGAATCAATTCTGTGATCGTTTGTTTCAAGGTTAAAATGGTGCGGAATTATCAAACCGCCATTTTAACCTAATAAACCACTTTCACCCATGTGTTCCGCAGCCCTTTCCACTCAGGTCACCCCAGCCGCCAGCATTGTCCGTGTGGTGCTGGATGTGCCGCTGGATCGCCAGTTTGATTACCTGAATCCGGGTTTGGATATCCATGAAGGTAATCGCGTGGTTGTGCCTTTTGCCGGCCGCCAGCTGATCGGCATTGTGATGGCTTTGCCCGGGCAAAGCGATGTGCCTGAACATAAGCTGAAAGCGGTGATACAGGTATTCGAAGACGTGCCGTTTGATACCGCGACGTTGAAGCTATTACGTTTTTGCGCGGACTATTATCACTATCCTTACGGGCAGACGGTGCTTTCCAGTTTGCCCTTGCGTTTGCGCCAAACGAAGCCTGCGGTTTCACGCAAAATGTGGGTATATGCACTTGCTCAACCAGTGCCGGAAGATCTGGTCGGCAAACGCCAGTTGGTACTTGCCAGAATGATCACTGTGTTGCAGCAGCACAAAGAGTGCAGCGAAAGCATACTTGCCGAAGTGTCTTCAGGTTGGCGCAAAACCATGCAGCCCCTGTTGGATACGGGCCTGGTGACCCGGCGGGAAGTACTGGCAATACGGCCTTCCCTGCCCGCCTCTGATCATGAGCCAGTATTGAATGCAGAGCAGGCGCATGCTGTGAATTCGATAGTGAAAGACTTGAGCCGCTTTCAGCCGTGGTTGCTGTTCGGTGTGACTGGTTCGGGCAAAACAGAAGTCTACATCCGCCTGCTGCAAGCTGTGCTGGCTGAACCAAAGTCCCAGGTGCTGATCATGGTGCCGGAGATCAACCTCACGCCACAGTTAGAGGGGCGTTTCCGGAGCCGGTTGAGCCTGTTTCCATTGGTGACACTACACAGTCATTTAAGCGAGAGTGAGCGCTTGCAGCACTGGCAAGCCGCACAGTCTGGCGAAGCGCGCATAGTTATCGGCACGCGCTTAAGTGTGTTTACGCCTATGCCGCACCTTAAGCTGATGATACTCGACGAGGAGCACGACAGCTCCTACAAACAGCAGGATGGCATGCGCTACCATGCGCGGGATGTGGCGTTGGTTAGGGCAAAACAATGTGGGATCCCGGTAGTGCTCGGGAGCGCGACACCATCATTGGAAAGCTGGTACAACGCGATTGGTGACGCAGAAAAATCCAGGCATGCCAGTAAAAAGCTTTCTTATCGGCTGCTGACCCTGAATAACCGTGCAGCCGCACAGGCGCAATTGCCGCGCATCTTTTGTGTGGATACCACGCACTCGCCGCCCGAAGCAGGATTAACGCCCCAATTAAAACAGGCAATCACGCAACGCCTGGAACGCGGCGAACAAAGCCTGCTGTTTATCAATCGTCGCGGATATGCACCGGTGTTGCATTGTTCCGCCTGCCAGTGGCTCGCAGACTGCCGACGCTGCTCGGCAAAGGTGGTGCTGCACCTGCGGCAACGGCTATTACGCTGCCATCATTGCGGTGACGAGCAGCCGGTTCCCCTGCAATGCCCGAGCTGCGGTAATCCGGATTTGCGTCCGGTAGGCCAGGCAACGCAACGGGTAGAAGAAACTTTGCAGCAGCTGTTTCCGCAGGCGCGTGTGGCGCGGGTGGACAGGGATACTATCCAGGGCAAGGATGCGCTCACCGACTTATTATCCGCGGTGCATGCCGGGAAAATAGATATTCTGATAGGCACGCAGATGCTGGCCAAAGGCCATGATTTTGCCAACCTGACACTGGTAGGAGTGCTCGATACCGATAGTGCGCTATACAGCCCTGATTATCGCGCCAGTGAACGCCTGTTTGCCCAGCTGATGCAGGTGTCCGGGCGTGCAGGACGCGGCGATAAGCCGGGCGAAGTGTTAATACAAACCGCTTTTCCACAAAATCCTTTATTCGGCGCTTTGCAACAACAAAACTATGCTGAGTTCGCCAATTCTCTACTGCAAGAGCGCATCACATTGCAATTCCCGCCTGCTGCTTATATTGCCGTGATGAAAGCAGAAGCTGCTGACTATGGGCTGGTGGAGCAATTTTTAACCGATTTAACCTTGTCTGCCCGCGAGTTTGTCGCGCAGCAAAGCGGCGGTTTATCTGAAAAGCCGGTGATCTATGACCCGGTGCGGCCTGGTATCGCCCGCCTGAATCGCATGGAGCGCGGTTATGTCATGTTGCAATGCACGCAACGCAACGCACTACAGCAGCTTTTGCACGCTGCTGTTGCCTGGGCCAGGGTGCATCCCCTGCAAGCAAAAATACGTTGGATAGTCGACGTGGATGCCATGGAATATTGATTTTGCTTGGTTTTTACAACAATTAAATCCTTCTAAGCTTAAAGATTGTAAAATATTGTAGTCAATATGCTTGACGCGCATTGTCTTTAATATCATTAAGAACTTAGATTTTGGGTGTAAGAAGGAATAATTTTGAAAAAACAAATAACCCGGTGGAGTGTATTCAATTTATTGGCTGTAGGCTACTCAGTGCAAGCGTTCGCCGGTGGTGTACAACTGCCTGACATACAAAATATACAACAGAACCTGCCAAGGCCTGTCTTTCCCCAACCAGCACCGATTATCCAGGTGCCTGAAGAAACCCCTGCGCAAGAGAAGAAACAAAAGAAATCCAGCCTCAAGATCGTCGTCAAAGAGTTCAAGTTTTCCGGCAACAAACAATTCTCCAGTGAAGAATTGGCTGCACAGGTCGCCTACCTGACCGGTCACGAAATCGGTATGCGCGAGCTGAACGAAGCAGTGGGTACCATCCGTAATTATTACCGCCAGCGGGGTTACATGCTGACGCAAGTGTATCTGCCAACCCAGGACTTGCAGAAATCTACCGATGCGGATGCTGTAGTTGAGCTTTCCATCCTTGAAGGCACTCTGGGTGAGGTGAAAGCAGAAACAGGAAAAGGCCTGGATCAGGAGTATTTCCAGTCACTTTCAGAATACGGCCTGGAAAAAGGTGACGTACTGAATGAGCGCAACCTGGTGCGTAACCTGATGGTGATGAATGGCCTGCCTGGCATCCAGGTCACCTCGCAGCTTAACCCGGGTGAAGCTGTAGGTAGTTCTGATGTCGCTGTTTCAGTCGAACCACGTGTCACATACAGCGGCTTTGTCAGCGCCAATAATTATGGCAACCGCTTCACCAATCGTGAAACCCTGGGCTTTGGCCTGGCAGTGAACAACCTTAGAGGTCGTGGTGACCAGCTGGCGATGGTTGGTAAGGTTTCTAACGATGAAGGGCAGCGCTCGCTGAGTAGTCTGTACTTCACTCCTGTAGGTGATGCAGGGACAATATTGAACGTAGCGTACAGCTATGTTGATTACAAGCTGGGCAAAGAATTCAAGACATTTGATGCTCACGGCGATGCGCATTATTTCTATGGCTCTCTTGAGCATCCTTTAATGCGTGAAACCAAGAAAGGGATTGCATTCAAAGCTGCCAGCAATTACAAGATCCTGGATGATGATATCGATGCGGCCAATCAAAGCAACCGTCGTGATATTGCCAGTATTGAACTGGGCTTAGTGGGCGACTGGATCAATGATGGCGGCAATGTCGTTTACCAGTGGAGCATGATGCTGACACAAGGTAATGTGTCCTTCAAGGAAGGCGCTGCCAAGGCAAGGGATAGTGATTTCCTGGATACACAGGGCAGTTTCACCAAATGGAACTGGACCTCAAGCCGCACGCAGGTATTCGAGAATGGCATTAACTGGATTGTGCGTGCCGATTATCAAGGTACTAACAGTAACCTGGATATTGCTGAAAGATTCGGCATTGGTGCAATAAATCGATGGAGGCAGTATTCAGAAATTCCAAGTCAGGCTGACCAGGGCTGGATGGTAGGGACCGATATACGTAGAACATTCGTATCATCTGCAGCGGATGTAACACCTTATATTCAATCGGTTACGCCATTCGTATTTTATGATGCCGGACGCGGCAAGTTAAACCATGATCCATTAACCAGTGATAATCATGTCAGATCGAATCATGTGGGTGTAGGTACAGATATTCAGTTTCCTGCTCAATGGATTTTGACCACTACGTACTCACAGCAAAAACGTGACCTGGATGGAACTGAAAGCAACACTGAATACCAGCTATGGGCGCAGTTGCGCAAAAACTTCTAGTTTTTTGCGAAGTTAATCCTAAAGTTTTAAAGCATCAAATAAACAAATAGTCGCCCGTTAGTCATACTGGGCTACAGACAAAAAAAACATCCTGAAGCAAACTATTGACTATCAGGAATGAGTAGAAGTTATGGAAGACCACTGGTCCTGGAGGACCAGTGGAGAGCCTTTGAGGAGAATGTCATGAAAGCAGCATCCCTAAACCACGTTTATCGTTTGATCTGGAGCAAGGTTCAGGAGGCATGGGTCGCCGTTGCCGAAGGCACACGCACCAGTGGTAAATCTTCATTGAATGGTCAAGTGAATGATTCCAAAGAGTCCGGTAATCGTCGCGCGCTGAAGGAAATATCTTTTACTTCAGGGTCGAAATGGCGGGTAGTGATTGCAAGTGCATTCGCTGTGGCCTTGATGCCCTTTTCATCTTTTGCCGATACTAATGTGGTTGCAGGTGTCGTGGCAGGTGACCTTACCGTTAAGGATATCAGTTCCACACATACTCAATATACCCATACTGCCAACGTCAACATTGTTGATTTTTACAAATTTGGCGTGATGAAGGGTCACCAGCTGGATGTGGTGATGCCAGATGCAGGGCGTGCGCTATACCGGGTGATCGGTAACAGCCGTTCCGAGATCATGGGAACACTAAACTCGAATGGTACTCTGGTTTTGGTAAACCAGAACGGCATCCTGTTTGGCAAAGGTGCTGAAGTAAACGTAGGTAACATCATTGCTTCTACCCTGAATATTTCGAATGAGGCTTTTCTGCAAGGCCGCTACCAATTTACAGGTGGAGATTTAGCTGGCAGCGTAGTCAATAAAGGACATATTAAAGCCCAGGATGAGGGCTATATCGTGATGCTAGGTAAAAAAGTCGAGAATAGAGGGACTTTGGTAGCTAACAAGGGCAGTGTTGTCATGGCAGCCGCAAAAGAAGCCGTACTGGATTTTTATGGCAATGGCCTGGTGAGAGCCAATTTGACGGGACAGGCTGTTGAAGCGCTGGTGAAGAATAGTGGCTTGATCCAAGCTAATGGTGGTCTGGTGCAACTTGCATCGAATGCGCGGACCGCAGCCATCAATGTAACCGGAATTATTGAAGCCAATCAGCTGGTCGAAAAAGACGGGATGATCCGCCTTGAAGGTGGCGATAACTCCAAAGTAGAAGTTTCCGGTAAATTGCTTGCCAAAGGTGAAAATACTACCGGCGGTACGATTCAGGTGACCGGCGAACAGGTGGCATTGATGAATGGCGCGTTGCTCGATGCATCCGGTGATACAGGCGGCGGCAAGGTACTGGTTGGCGGTGGTTACCAAGGTGGCGATGCTGCAGTTTATAACGCAAGAACAACTTACATTGCCAGTGGCGCGACTATCAAGGCTGATGCAATCAAGCAAGGCGATGGGGGAAAGGTGATTGTGTGGGCTAATCATGCCACCCGTTTCTACGGATCAATCTCTGCGCAAGGCGGAATGCTGGGTGGAAACGGCGGTTTCACAGAAGTCTCCGGCAAGAACTATCTCGATTTCGCAGGACGCGTCAATCTTTCAGCTGTGAATGGTGACAGGGGTACTCTGTTACTAGACCCTGAAAATATCACGCTGATCAACGGCCCGGCATCCAATACTTCCGGCTTCCAGCCAGGCGTGGATAACCAGCAAGCCTATACTGATAATTTCGGCCAGGACAGCGTATTCAATGTGGGCGCAGGTGGCAGCTTCACTGGGGTTGGTAACAATGCCAACATCGTGTTGCAGGCGAATAAAAACATCAATGTGAATTCAGAGTTCAACCTTAAAACGGCAACAGGTAATACGGATGTCAGTTTAACCCTGCTGGCTAAAAACGATGTCAATCTCAACGCCAACATCATTGCCGATGGTGCAGGCTTTGTAGCGATCACAGCAGATTCCGATAGTAATAATACCGGCAACCTGAACCTGAACGCCGATATTGTGACCGATAAGGGCGTGGTATCACTGGCGGGTGCAAATATCACACAAACTACAGGTAGCGACGTCACCACCAATGGCGGCATGGTCATGATAGGCTCGAACGGGAATGTTGATCTGGGCGACATGAAAATCAACACTTATGACCAAAGTGGTGGCGCAACGCAAGCTACTGGCGGCAATGTGCTGCTGCTAGCCAGCAAGGATCTTACCATGTCAGGTGAAATCAATACCGCTAATCCAGCTTCCACTGGTGTGACCTACACTGGTGGGCAAGGCGGGAATGTGGCGGTGATTTCACAAGGAAATATTGATTTGCAAGATACTAAAATCAATGTGGCTGGTGAATCGACAACTAGCCAAACCGTGCCAATCAGCGGTTCTAATGTGGCTATTTCAGGCAATATCCTGATTGGTGCCAATAATAATGTCACTATGAATAACGGTAGCCTGAACACTAACGGTATGGGTAAAACCGGTGCGGGTACAGATGTCAATTTGACCGGTAACGTTGTTGTGATTGCCAATGGCAATGCCAATCTGGGTACCACACAGATCGATACCTCCGGCTCAACACCCGCAAATAGCGATGGCATCAATGGCGGTGCAGCGCTGATAACCGGACAGAATGTGGCCGTTGGTAATATCAATACCGCAGGATCCGCGCCAACCAGTGCGAACGGCACCGGTGGTGACGGCGGCCAGGTAGTCGCTATCGCTAACAATGGTAGTGTCATAGTCGGCGATATCACTGCTGGTGGTGCAGCTTCAAACGGCACCGGCAATGCAGGTGATGGCGGCAGCGTAAATCTGACTTCTATTGGTGGCACGGTCACCCTGCAATCCATCGATACCCGTGGTGGTACGGCTGGCGGGTCAGGCGCATCCGGCAATGGCGGCACGGTGGATATCAACGGCAATGCGCTGGTTGCGACAAATGCAGTGATCGACAGCCGTGGCGTCACTGGTGGCAATGTGAACTTTAACGGCACTGTAGATTCTGTAGCGGCAGGTAATCGTGCGCTGACTGTGAACACGAATGGCACTACGAATTTCACACAATCCGTAGGTACAAGCAAAGAGCTGGCAAGTTTGACGACTGATGCCGGCGGTACTACAGAAATCTTTGGTTCTACCATGAAAACGACCGGTAACCAGACCTACAACGACAGGGTGAACCTGCATACTGCTACTACGTTCGAAACCACTGCTGGTGGCAACGTGACTTTGAATGATGTGGTAAACGCGGCTGGCAATGCAGTGATTGTGAAAACCGGTACTGGTGACTTTACTGCCAATAATGCATCTAACCAGTTCGCTTCCATCCAGGTGGTGAACGGGCGTAATGTCAGCGTGCGTGATGTTGACGATATCACCCTCGAATCTGCAGATATGACAGGTGACTTGCTGGTGCGTGCAGCCAGGGACTTGACCCTGAATGGCAATATCGTCACTACAAGTGGGTCTGCGACTGCCGTACAACTGGTAGCAGAACGTAATTTCAACAACGCCGCTAATGGTTCGATTACCACTGGTGCCGGTGGCAGATGGCTGGTGTATTCCACTAGTCCAGCGGCGGACACGCGTGGTGCTGCATTGACAGCGTCTTATGACTTCACGCAATACAATGCCAGCTTTGGTGACACCATCCTGGGTGCTAACGATGGATTCATCTACAAAGTCGCACCTACTGTGAATGCGAACTTGTCCGGTACCAGCACCAAACCATTTGACGGTAACAACACTGTGACTGATTTATCCGGCCTCAATGTAAACCTGTCTGGTTTCTTTAATGGTGATCAAGCCGGTGCAGCCACGCCAATCACAGGGGCAACCTTTGATAATCCATCAGTCGGTACTAACAAACCGATTGCAGGAAGCTACGACCTGAATGCTCCTGGTGTCATCGTGACTGCCGAAGGTAAGCAAGTGTATGGCTATCAGTTTGTCGAAACTTCTACTGCAACTGGCAGCATCACAGATACCGGAGGCGCAACACCGCCGGCACTGGGTTTTGCATCTCCACGTGATGATGCAGGTTTGGGCGGCTTGATTCCGAATAACCCGATATTAAATACGATGTTTATCGTTTCCCTGAACCCAGCGGCGGGTGATGAAGAAGATATGGATGCAATCGCATGTCCAACCAATGAAGACAGCCTGGGCAGTACGCCTATCCTGAATTCAGGCGTGAAACTGCCAGATGGCGTAAGCTCGAATTGTATTTAATTCAGTTTGTTTAGTTAGTGTACTCAGTGAAAGCCGGACAACTGTCCGGCTTTTTCTTTCTGAGGATGACATTTTGTTTTTGGCGTTTAGCCAAGCAAGTAAAATACAAGTAAAATAATGGCTATTCGCGGCTGTAGTTCAATGGTAGAACGCCAGCTTCCCAAGCTTGATACGCGGGTTCGATTCCCGTCAGCCGCTCCAAAGGAATTTTCATGGCTAACACTCCCCCAACCGTTCTTACATTCGCAGCAACAGACCCTAGCAGTGGTGCCGGTGTGCAAGCAGATATTATGGCGCTTGCCAGTATTGGCTGCTATCCGCTGTCAGTCATCACCGGTATCACGGTGCAGGACACCGTCGGCGTAGAAAGCGTCATGCCGCTGGATGCGGACTGGATCAATGACCAGGCACGTACTATTCTTGAAGATGTTTCCGTCAGCGCATTCAAGCTGGGCTTGCTCGGCAGCGTAGAGAATGTCGCTATCATCGCCGAGATCGTGGCCGATTATCCTGATGTGCCCTTAATCATTGACCCTATCCTCACTTCTGGGCGCGGCGATGAGCTGTCTAATGAGGAAATGCAGGCGGCGATGTGTGAATTGCTGTTCCCGCAGGCAACCTTGATTACACCAAATAGCTTGGAAGCACGCCGGCTCGCCTATTACGACGAAGGCGATGAAGTTAAGCATAGTTCGCTGGAAGAATGCGCATTGCGTCTGCTCGAGATGGGTACCGAATATGTGATGATCACCGGCACCCATGAGCGCTCAATTGATGTGGTCAACAGCCTGTATGGCATGCAGTTAAGCAATATGCCCGGCCTGATCAAGGATTATCACTGGGAACGTTTGCCAGGCAGCTATCATGGTTCCGGCTGTACGCTGACCAGTGCGATTACCGCGTGTCTGGCACATGGCCTGAGCATAGAAGAGGCTGTGCATGAAGCGCAGGAATTCACCTGGCAAACCTTGCGCCACTCTTTCCGTCCTGGCATGGGCCAATTTATCCCTGACCGGTTCTTCTGGGCACGCGAAACCGAGGAACAGGAAAAAGCCAGTGAGCTCCAGCATTAACGGGCTGTACCTGGTCACGCCAGACTGTGACGATACAGAATTATTGTGTAAGCAGGTCAAACAGGCGTTAGACGGCGGCGTCGCTATCGTCCAGTACCGTCACAAAACTGCCAGTGATGCATTACGGTCAGAGCAGGCAAGCGCGCTGTTGAGCATTTGCCGCCAGGCCGATGTTCCCTTTCTGGTCAATGATCATGTGGCATTGGCAAACAGTCTTGATGCAGACGGCGTGCATATTGGCCAGCATGATGGGGCAATCGCGGAAGCAAGGGCGGTGCTCGGCGCAGGCAAAATCCTAGGCGCTTCCTGTTACAACAGATTTGCGTTGGCCGAACAGGCGCAAGCCGCAGGGGCAGATTACATCGCATTTGGTGCCTGCTACCCTTCATCCACCAAGCCTGAGGCGCTACGCGCAACACTTGATTTATTTTACAAGGCAAAGCAATCGCTCTCAGTACCTGTGGTTGGCATAGGTGGAATTACGCTGGATAACGCGCCGCCACTGATAGCTGCCGGTGCAGATGCGCTGGCTGTGATTACAGATATTTTCCAGGCCAGTGATATTTCAGCGCGCTGTCGCCAATACCTGCCCTTATTTGCGAAAAATTGAGTTTTTCCGCACCCGCTTTTGCCTCAGGCATGTCCGCTATCGTTTTAGCAGCGCTTCAATTAAAGCTTGTTTGGAATTAAGGCTTGTTTGGTAAAATGCATTCGTTAAATTGATTCGGTAAATTCTATGCATATTCACATCCTCGGTATTTGCGGTACGTTTATGGGCGGCATCGCTGTGCTGGCAAAAGCTGCCGGGCACCGTGTCACCGGATGTGATGCGAATGTTTACCCACCTATGAGTACCCAGCTGGAAGCACAGGGGATTGAGCTGATCGAAGGCTTTGACCCAAGCCAGACTGCATTCAAACCCGATATGTATGTGATCGGTAATGTGGTCGCCCGCGGCAATCCGTTGATGGAAGAAATCCTCAATCAGGGCCTGCCATATATTTCCGGCCCGCAATGGCTGGCGGAACATGTGCTGCAAGGTAAATGGGTATTGGCAGTTGCCGGTACGCACGGCAAAACCACGACTTCATCCATGCTGGCCTGGGTACTTGAATATGCCGGTCTGGCGCCGGGTTTCCTGATTGGCGGTGTACCTGAAAACTTTGGTGTGTCTGCCCGCTTGCCGCAAACACCCAGGCAGGACCCGAAATCTGTCTCGCCTTTCTTTGTGATTGAGGCAGACGAGTACGACACGGCCTTTTTCGACAAACGTTCAAAGTTTGTGCATTACCGCCCACGCACTGCGGTGCTGAATAACCTTGAGTTTGATCATGCAGATATTTTTGAAGACCTGCCAGCGATTGAAAAGCAGTTTCACCACCTGGTGCGCACCGTGCCGCAACAAGGCCTGGTGGTAGCGAACCAGCAGGAAAGCCTGGACCGTGTATTGGCACGTGGTTGCTGGAGTGGAGTAGAACGTATAGACAGCGCCGCCGGCTGGCAAGTAGGTAATGTCGATGCACAAGGCCGCTTTGATGTGTTTTTTAACGGCGAGCGCCAGGGTAATGTCAGCTGGGCGCTGATGGGTGAACATAACCGCAACAACGCGCTGGCTGTGATCGCTGCTGCACGCCATGTCGGTGTCGCACCCTGTATTGCGATTGAAGCGTTGAATGAATTTAAAAACGTGAAGCGCCGCATGGAAGTGAAAGGTGTGGTCAACAACATCACTGTTTATGACGACTTTGCCCATCATCCGACAGCGATAGCCACCACCGTTGCAGGCTTGCGTGCCAAAGCAGGTAGTGCCCGCATTCTGGCGGTGCTCGAACCACGCTCAAACACCATGAAACTAGGTGTGATGAAAGACGCATTGCCGGAAAGCCTGCGTGATGCCGATGCCGTGTTTTGCTATGCCAATAACCTGGGCTGGGATGCGGCGGCGGCCCTCGCCCCCATACAAAACAAAGCGCAAACGTTTGATGACTTATCCGAGCTGGTGCAAGCGGTCAGCCGTCTGGCGCAACCTGGCGACCAGATACTGGTGATGAGCAATGGCGGCTTTGGTGGCGTGCACCAGAAATTGTTACAGGCATTGCAGGGCTAAACAGGCGGCTAATGCGCTATGCGTTTCCGTGAACGTTCGCCACTGATATGGGCCATATGGATTTCGCTAATAGCGCATGCAGTATTGCTGACGCTACATTTCCAGCCTGAATTAAAAGCGCTCAAAGACCAGATTCCTTCGCTCAAGGTGATGCTGGTAAATAGCAAAACCAGGCAGGCGCCTGAAAAGGCCGATGCGCTGGCACAAGCCAATCTCGACCGCGGTGGCAATACCGACGAAAAACGGCAGATGAAAAGCCCGTTGCCCAGTGTGCAGAAAATGCCGGCGACTACCCCGCAAGCGACTGAAGCCACCATGCAGCCGGCAGTTCCTGCCACCCCGCAGGATGCGGAATTACAGCGGCATCAGCAGCGCGTGGCGCAACTTGAGCAAGAAGCGCAAGCACTGTTGACGCAACTTAAAGCAAGCCAGGTAGTAACCAGCGTACAAGCGCCGCCCTTGTCACAGACGCAGGCCACCACCAGAAAACCCAATCCGCAAGCCCTGAATCAACCGGTGCAAACGCAGCAGGAAATCATGGCCCTGCAGGAAATGGCAAAACTGGAGGCCTTGATCGCCAAGCAGCAGGATGCTTACGAAATGCGTCCCAAACGGCAGTTCATCGGTGCGCGCACCCGCCAGTACCGCTTTGCAAATTATGTAGATCAATGGCGGCAAAAAATCGAGCAGGTGGGTAACCTTAATTATCCTGAAGCAGCGCGTACGCAACGCCTGTACGGAAAGCTGCAGTTGACCGTGGCTATTCGCGCCGATGGCAGTATCGAAAATATTAAAATTCAGCAGAGTTCAGGGCAGCGCCTGCTGGATGATTCTGCGCGACGTATCGTGCAAATGGCGGCGCCCTTCCCGGCTTTTCCTGAAAATATCCGCAAGGATACCGATGTGCTGAGTATTACCCGCACCTGGACTTTCAGTAAAGAAGACCAACTTTCAACAGAATAAACTGACTAAGGTTTTTGTATGTGTGTTGTGCACACTGTTTTTCGGTAGTCTTTTTCTGTGGTATTTTTCCATTGATCATTATGTATAAGCGGCATCAGAGAGCAACCTTATGAGTCAAAGTCACTTTCAATATCATGTATTTTTTTGTCTTAACCAGCGCGAAAAAGGCGAAGACTGCTGCATGAACCGCGGTGCCGAAGCGGCCTTTGATTACATGAAGAAATCGGTAAAGAAAAAGGGGCTGGCAGGCACCGGCAAAGTGCGTATCAACCGCGCCGGTTGCCTGGACCGTTGTGGCGAAGGCCCGGTGATGGTTATTTATCCGCAGGCGGTCTGGTATACCTTTGTCGATGATGAAGATATCGATGAGATTATCGAAAGCCATCTGCAACATGGCAAAATCGTGGAGCGTCTGGTAGTTTAAGGCTGAAACGCATGCTGTTTTTGTGGGTTAAAAGACTGATCGTCACACTGCTGGTCGTCATTATCGTGGCTGTCCTGGCTTTGGCTGGCTGGATCTGGCAACCCTATGACGACGAGGCCTGGCGCGTCAGATTGCCGGTGGCGGGCGGCGTGCAGGTGCGTGTCGTGCCCTTATTGATGCTGGCTACTTCAGCGCCCGGGCGCTGGCTGCTAGACCGGCAAGCGTTTAATTTACATCACGGCGATATCCAGTTATCAGACGAAAATGGCTTAACAGCACGTTGCAAACAATGCTGGATAGAAGCAAAATCGGTCAGTGACCTGCCTATCGTCATCCCCATGGTAGAGCTATGGCTGCAACTGGATCAGCAGCATATCCAAGGTTACCTTTCGGTAGGTGAAAACCAGCCCCTGTTCAAAATCGACTTTAACGGTAAAGTCAGCATGCGCAGCTTGAAACTGACCTGGGAACTGCCGCAAACGCCATTGCAGGCTTTGCTTAAACCGCTGCAACCACATTCCCAGGTCATACGCGATGCGATTGTTTCCGGCACCTTATCCGCTTCCGGCACCTTGCGCTGGCCCAGGCAGGAGTGGAGTGCACAACCGCAACTGAATGCGATGGCGGTCTCCGGCCTCAATATCAGGGCCGCCACCACGCTGCCTATAGAATACGATTGCCCGTTACTGGATGAGCATAAACATCCCGAGAACATGCAGTGGGTGTCTTACGAGAAGCTGGGCCGCTGGTTGCCGGTAGCTGCCATCATCGCCGAAGATGCCGAATTCAAGCACCATCCCGGTTATGTCATGGCACAGATGCAGCATTTACTAGGCAAGGAAAGTGCGGATAAACAAGTGGGTGGCAGTACGATTACCCAGCAACTGGCAAAATACATGTTCACCAACGGTGAACGTACCTGGAAGCGCAAAGTAGAAGAGCTGCTCTATGCCGTGCAACTCGAAGATGCGCTGACTAAAACCGATATTCTTGAGCTTTACCTGAATACGGTGGATCTGGGCCCAAGCCTTTGCGGCGCACATGCTGCATCCCGCTACTATTTCAATCTGACACCGGACAAGCTGAATCCGATACAAGCGGCGTGGCTGGCGGGCATCATCAGTAATCCGCATCGCGCCTGGAAAAAACAGTATATCCAGCAGCAGCCGGATTTAACCCGCGCTGAAAGCATTCTGCATTTTATGCCGCGCAGCGCCCGTAAAGACCCGGGAAGCTTGAATTTTAAAACGGTAAAAACGGCCGGATAATTTACAATAGCACTTTAGGCACCCGGGTGTTCGTGACCGGTGCAAACATTAAGTCGGGACCGCTATCTTGAGTACCATCAAACTGAATAAACCACC
>JALDYP010000084.1:0-5074 GCA_032153875.1 Methylophilus sp. | reverse complement strand
CCTGAATGACTGGAAACTGAAAACCATCGTCCGCAAATATTCTGACCATATCACCCTGCCTATCGTGATGAAAAAATCCGAATGGAAAGATGGCGAGAACGGCGAAGGCGGCCAGATGGTGGCTACCGATGACGATGAAACCATCAACAAAGCGTCAGCATTGTGGGCGCGTAGCAAAAGCGATATCACTGAAGACGAGTACAACGAGTTTTACAAACACGTTTCGCATGATTACGAGAACCCCCTGGCTTACACGCATAGCCGTGTAGAGGGCAAGCAAGAATATATTTCCTTGCTGTATGTGCCGGGTAAAGCGCCATTTGACTTGTACGACCGCGAGCGTCGCCAGGGGATCAAGCTGTATGTGAAGCGCGTATTTATCATGGAAGACGCTGAGAAGCTGATGCCGCAATACCTGCGTTTTGTGCGCGGGGTGATTGACTCTGCGGATCTGCCGTTGAACGTGTCGCGCGAGATCCTGCAAGACAGCCGCGATGTGGAAGCAATTAAAAATGGCTCGGTGAAAAAAGTATTGAGCCTGCTGGAAGATATCGCAGAAAACAAGCCTGAAGATTACAGCAAGTTCTGGACCGAGTTTGGCCGCTTGTTGAAAGAAGGGCCGGGCGAAGATTTTGCGAATAAAGACAAAATCGCCGGTTTGCTGCGTTTTGCGTCTACCCATGCCGATAACGATACACAAAATGTGTCGCTCAAAGATTATATCGGCCGCATGAAAGCTGAACAGGAAGTGATTTACTACATCACTGCCGATACCTTTGCCGCTGCGAAGAATTCGCCGCACCTGGAAATCTTCCGCAAAAAAGGTATTGAAGTATTGTTGATGTCGGACAAGGTCGATGAGTGGTTGCTGGGCAGCCTGACCGAGTTTGAAGGTAAAAAACTGCAATCGATTGCCAAAGGCGATCTGGACCTGGGCAAGCTGGAAGATGAGGCAGACAAGGAAGCGCAGAAGCAGGTTGAAGAAAATGCCAAAGACCTGGTTGAGCGTATCAAGGCCGCACTTGGTGAGGCAGTGAAAGAAGTCAAGGTGACGCATCGCCTGACGGATTCACCGGCTTGCCTGGTAGCGGGTGAGCATGATCTTTCCGGCAACCTGGCGCGTATCCTGAAAGCGGCAGGTCAGCAGGCACCTGATAGCAAACCTATTCTGGAAGTGAACCCGGCACATCGGTTGGTGGAAAAGCTTAAAGCTGAAACCGATGATGCCCGTTTTGCCGATTATGCGCATGTGTTGTTTGACCAGGCATTGCTGGCGGAAGGTGGGCAGCTGGAAGACCCCGCCAGTTTTGTGAAACGTATGAATAGCCTGATTCTGTAATTATTTAGATCGGTCTAAATTGCATGTAAGTATAAAAGCCCGCGTTAGCGGATTATCTTTATAAAGATGAGTCTTTGATTTTTAGAATCCAGGCCTGATTTAAAAGCATAGTTAGTCATTAAAAATACATTTATCGTAATTTATAATAAAAGCCATGGCACCTTCGCCGTGGCTTTTTGTCATAAAGCGCAACAGCTGCTTACAGGCTTGTTTTTTGCTTTTTAAATCTAGACAATCACATCCGTTATTGAATATTCAAGGGGAAGATGCATGGCCACCAATGCCAAATCCACACGTAGCAAGACCGAAAAAAAAGAAACTATCCATAACGCTGAACAATTTTTGCATGAACAGTTGCCGATTCCTCAGGCATTACGTAACCATCTAATCTTCTCCCTGGGTAAATCTGACTCCTGGGCTACCACGCGTGACTGGTACCAGACCGCCGCCTTTACCGTACGTGATCACCTGATGAGCCGCTGGGTGACCACCCGCGATGCGTACCGCGATGCGAATACCAAGCGTGTTTATTATCTCTCGCTGGAATTTTTGATTGGCCGCATGCTCTCAAATGCAGCACTGAATCTGGGCGTTGCACCGGAATTAAGCGAAGGCTTGCAGGAAATCGGCCAGCAAATGGAAGGCGTGGCCGAGATGGAGCCGGATGCCGCATTAGGTAATGGTGGTTTGGGCAGGCTGGCAGCTTGTTTCGTTGATTCGATGGCGACCATGGATATCCCCGCCACCGGTTATGGCATACGTTACGACTACGGCATGTTCAGGCAAAGTATCGAAGGCGGCCAGCAGGTGGAAAACCCTGATAACTGGTTGCGTTACCAGAACATCTGGGAGGTTCAGCGCCCTGAGCATACTTGTGAAGTGAAGTTTTATGGTCGTGTTGTGCAAGTGCACACCGAGCGTGGCAATGAGCGTCACTGGATTGATACCGAGAGCGTGGTTGCCATGCCGTATGATGTGCCTGTACCCGGTTACGGCACACAAACCGTGAATAACCTGCGTTTGTGGTCCGCCAAGGCAGCCAAAGAATTTGATTTGCTGCATTTTAACCAGGGCAATTACGACAAGTCTGTTGAAGGTCGGCACGGTGCCGAGACGATCTCGCAAGTGCTGTACCCGAACGACGCTTCGGAGTCGGGTAAAGAGTTGCGCCTTAAGCAACAGTACTTTTTTGTATCGGCATCAACGCAAGATATCTTGCACCGTTTTATCAACTACAACGCCGACTGGGAAACGCTGCCGGAGAAAGTCGCTATCCAGTTAAACGATACGCACCCGGCGATTGCCGTGGCAGAAATGATGTATCAGCTGATAGATCTTTATCATCTGCCATGGGACAAAGCATGGAATCTGGTTACTAAAATATTTGCCTACACCAACCACACACTGATGCCGGAAGCACTGGAAACCTGGTCAGTAGATTTGTTCTCATCGCTGTTGCCACGTCACCTTGAAATCATTTACGAAATCAACCATCGCTTCCTGCAGATGGTGAACCAGCATTTCCCTGGCGATAGCGATTTGCTTGGCCGTGTATCTATTATCGATGAAGGCAATGGCCGACGCGTGCGTATGGCGCATTTGGCCGTGGTCGGCAGCCATACTGTCAATGGCGTTGCTGCCTTGCATAGCGAGTTATTAAAAACTACCTTGTTTGCCGATTTCAATAGAATCTATCCTGGTAAATTTACCAACGTGACCAATGGTATTACGCCACGCCGCTGGCTAAACCAATCCAATCCTTTGCTGACTGAACTATTAACCAAGCACATTGGTACAGGTTTCCAGAAAGACCTCAGCCTGATTAAAAAGATTGAGCCTTTGGCCGACGATGCGGCGTTCAGGAAAGCTTTCCGTGAAGTAAAAGCTGCGAATAAGCAAAGGCTGGCCTACAAGATATTGCAGAAAACCGGCGTTGCCATTAACCCGCAGGCAATATTTGATGTGCAGATCAAGCGAATTCACGAATACAAGCGCCAGTTGTTAAACGTGCTGCATGTGATTACTTTGTATAACCGCATCCGCAATGGCCAGGCACAAAATCAGGTGCCGCGTGTGGTGATTTTTGCCGGTAAAGCCGCGCCGGGTTACTGGCTGGCCAAGCAGATTATCCGCTTGATTAATGATGTGGCGACCATTATCAATAATGACCCGGCGGTTGGCGATTTGCTAAAAGTCGTGTTCTATCCTAATTATGAAGTGAGTGCTGCCGAAATCCTGTTCCCGGGTGCTGACTTATCCGAACAGATTTCCACCGCAGGTACGGAAGCCAGCGGCACCGGCAATATGAAAATGGCGCTCAACGGTGCGCTGACCATAGGCACGCTGGATGGTGCTAATGTCGAGATCAAGGAAGAAGTGGGTGATGAAAATATCTTTATCTTTGGCCTGACTACACCTGAGGTAGCGCAGATCAAAGCCAGCGGTTACAACCCTTGGGATTATTACAACGGCAACCCTGAGCTCAAGCAGGTTATCGACATGATAGGAAACGGATTCTTTTCGGTGGGCGAACGCGGACGCTACCAGTCAATTGTGGAAACATTGCTGCAAAAAGGTGACCACTACTTATTGCTGGCAGATTATTCCGCCTATGTGGAAGCGCAGGAGAAAGTCGCTGCCTTGTATAGGGATGAAGATGCCTGGTCACGAGTGGCTATTATGAATGTGGCGCGTATGGCGAAATTCTCCAGCGACCGTACCATAGGCGAGTATGCGAATCGCATCTGGAAAGTGGGGCAGTTCAAGGCCTGATTCAGCTTCACACAAGGTAATGCTTAAGCAAAGCAAGTCCTGATGGACTTGTTTTGTGCTTTATGGGTACACTAGAGCCAGCCTTTAGACGGAGAAACATAATGAAAAAAACAGCATACATATTAGTATTCGGCTTGATGATGACCAATGCGCAGGCGCTTGACCTCAAGGGCTTGGGCGATGTCGTTAATAAAGTAAGAGGCGGTTCCGCAACTGGCAATGATGCTGATGTCAGCAATTTAACTGATAAAGAGACTAATGATGGCCTCAAACTGGCGCTTAACCAGGGTGTCACCAAAGCCGTGGATGTGCTTGGGGCGACAGATGGTTTCATGGGTAATAAAGAAGTAAAAATTCCCCTGCCGGATTCACTGAAGAAAATAGAAAAAGGCATGCGTATGGTCGGCATGGGTGATCAGGCGGATGATCTGGTGCTGAAAATGAACCGGGCTGCCGAGCAAGCAGTGCCAGAAGCCAAGACCCTATTGGTTAACTCTATCAAGCAAATGAGCCTGGCCGATGTCAAAGGCATACTTACCGGCCCGCAAGATGCGGCGACGCAATATTTCAAAAAAACGACTTCCACGGACATGGCTGCAAAATTCCTGCCCATCGTGCAAAAGGCAACTGCCAATGTGCAATTGGCCGACACCTATAATAAGTATGCAGAAATGGGTAGCCAGTTTGGTGTGGTAAAAAAGGAAAACGCCAACATTAACCAATATGTCACCCAGAAAGCGCTGGATGGTGTTTACCTGATGGTCGCTAAAGAAGAGGCTGCTATCCGTCAGGACCCGATGGGTCAGGCAAGTAACTTGCTGAAAAAGGTATTTGGCGCAGCCAAGTAATTAGTATTCATGTAGTTAAATAAAAACGCCGTTTTTTTAACGGCGTTTTTATTTAACTGATGCGTCATTGTTTATACATCTGTCTGTAACAATTTTCTGATTTTGTGTTGACACG
>JALDYP010000083.1:0-5105 GCA_032153875.1 Methylophilus sp. | reverse complement strand
TCATCAGTGCACCACAAGCGACCATCCAGCATTTGAAAAAACAGCCTAACCCGGTTTGTAAATTGTTGCTGGCCGAAGATGTGAAGAAGGATTTCGCGTATTTTGACCAGTCTGAAACGGCAGCCAATTATGTAGTGGTGGGTGATATTGGCGATGGCTGGTCATATGCCTTGCTGAATGAAGTGTTTCACTGCCTGGTGAATGGTGCGCAGCTGATCGCGATCCATAAAAACCGTTTCTGGCAAACCGAAAGCGGGTTGCAGATGGATATAGGCGCATTTGTCACCGGCCTGGAATATGCCAGCAATACCAAGGCGATGCTGATGGGCAAGCCTTCCCGGCATTTTTTCAATATCGTGGTGGATTCGCTGCGCCTGAAACCTTCTGAAGTGATGATGGTGGGAGATGATATTGATGCAGATGTCGGCGGTGCGCAGGATGCCGGTCTGCATGGTGTGCTGGTGAAAACCGGCAAATACCGCGAAACCTATACACGGCTTTCGGCTGTAGATCCGGATGCGGTGATTACCTCGGTGGCGGAGTTGCCTGCTTTGCTCGGTTGCCTGTCTGCCACGCCGCAATAAACAGATCATTGACTTGCTGCAGGCAGGCCATCTTGGTGGCTTGTTGATTCTTAATTGGAATGCGTGAGTGGTTAAGTCTGCAAACGGCGTGCGTAGATTTTCCGTAAAGTGCGCAACACGCCGCAGCAAATTCTTTGGCTAACGCCAGGTCTGGCTTAGAAGTTGCACCTAAGCAGGGCTTCCCTAGTATAATCGCGGCTATGTCTGAATCGAACTCCGTTGGTATTGTTAAAGCGCAGGTAGCGCATTTTAACCAGCCGTTAACTTTGCAAAGTGGCGCTGTATTGCCGCAATACCATCTAGCCTATGAAACCTACGGCGAACTTAACGCGACCAAATCGAATGCGGTGCTTATCTGTCACGCGCTGTCGGGTAATCACCACGTAGCCGGGCGTTATTCTGAAGAAGATAAATACCCTGGCTGGTGGGATAACCTGATCGGCCCCGGCAGACCGCTGGATACCAATAAATTTTTCGTCATTGGCCTGAATAACCTGGGTGGCTGTCATGGCAGCAGCGGCCCGTCCAGTGTCGATCCGCTGACCGACAGGCCATATAGCGCCACCTTCCCGGTAGTCACTGTTGAAGACTGGGTAGAGTCACAGGCACGTCTGCTGGATCACCTGGGCATAGCGCAGCTGGCCGCAGTCATTGGCGGCAGCCTGGGCGGTATGCAGGCGCTGCAATGGAATATCGCTTACCCTGAACGCGTGCGCCATGCATTCGTGATTGCTTCCGCGCCTAACTTGACCGCGCAGAATATGGCGTTTAATGAGGTGGCACGCCAGGCGATTATCACCGACCCTGAATTTTACGACGGCGATTATTACAACCATGGCACGGTGCCACGTCGCGGGTTGCGCATCGCGCGTATGCTGGGTCATATCACTTATCTTTCTGATGATGTGATGGGCGAGAAATTCGGTCGTAAATTACGTCATGGTGAGCTTAGATACAGCTTCGATGTCGAGTTTGAAATGGAATCCTACTTGCGTTACCAGGGGGATAAATTTGCCGGCGAGTTTGACGCGAATACCTATTTGCGCATGACGCGCGCACTGGATTACTTTGATCCCGCCAAAGCCTATGGCGGCAATTTAAGCCAGGCGCTGAGCAAAGCAAAAGCGAAATTTATCGTCATCTCGTTCACTACCGATTGGCGTTTTTCCCCTGCACGCTCACGTGAGATCGTGCAGGCCTTGCTGGATAATGCGCTGCCGGTCAAATATGCCGAAGTCACCTCGGCACATGGTCATGATGCCTTCCTGATGCCGGACCCGCATTACCATGACATCATGCGTGCTTATCTGGAGCAGGTGAAAGTATGAAAAATGCAAATATAACAAATATTCGCCCAGATTTTGCATTAATTACAAACTGGGTGCGTGCCAAGACCAAGGTGTTGGATCTGGGTTGTGGTGACGGTACCCTGCTGACCCATTTGCATGAAACGCTGGATACAACCGGTTATGGTGTTGAGAAAGATGATGCCAACTGGCTGGCGGCGCTGAAAAACGGTGTCGATGTGATCCAGATGAACCTGGAAGACGGTCTTTCCGGTTTTGAGGACCAATCGTTTGATACCGTGATTCTGTCACAGACGTTGCAGGCGATGCATAACACCGAGACCATCGTCGAAGAAATGCTGCGCGTTGGCCGCGAAGCGATCGTGACCTTCCCCAACTTTGGTTACTGGCGTAACCGCCTGCAAATCGCCACTGGCAATATGCCGGTATCCAAAACCCTGCCTTACCAATGGTATGACACGCCAAACGTGCACTTATGTACGATCCATGATTTTGATGAGTTTTGCTCAAAACATCAGATACAAGTGATTGAACGTAAAGTCATTACCGGCGGTGAAGATGTGCATGTGTTGCCTAACCTAATGGGCAACCTGGCCATGTACCGCCTGAAAAGCGCAAACCGCTGATTTACAATCACAAGGTGTTGAATACAATCAGCGCCTGAAGATATTTCCTGAACACCTCAATCTTGATCCAGACAAGCACTGCCTGATATAGCATTCCTGCCTGTCTGTTTCCTGCCTTTCACCCCGGTTTAGTTTGTGAATTTAATTTACAGATAAATAACAGGCGTTGACTTACCTGCCTTATTTAATCATAATGATAATCGTTCCCATTATCATTTGTTATGGGGATACATGGTAAAGACGTTTGTGAGTAACGCGGCCAGTTAAAAATTCTGGCACTTATTAAAGATGCCAGTCATTAATAATTACTCAAAGGAAGTTAGTCAAATGAAAGCTAAATATCTGAGCATCGCTATCGGTGCAAGCCTGTTCGCAATCGCTGGTCTGGCACAAGCGAACACTACATACAGCAGCTTTGTGGATGTTGCCAATTCAGTTTCTTTCGACGGCTGGAACCAGCTGAACCGTAACCGCGTAGATGATAATGGTGCAGCCAATCCATTGACTGCTGCGCAACTGGCAGCGGGCACAGCAGGTAACGTGGCAGGGTCAGGCGATGCATTGCTAACGCAAGTGTCTGGCAGCTATTACCCGGCCGGGTTCGGTTTGTACGGTGACGGCAACCTGACCTTCACTGACAATACCGTTTCCAGCAATATCGGTTCACTGGTGTTCCAGGGCATCGTCAATGACTTCAATGCTTCATTCGGTGGAGAGGCTTATACCATTACGCTGAGCTACAACGGTGGCAGCCAGGCGATTGCCGGCGCATTGGTAAACTTTGGCGATACCGGTACTGTGGATGACTACTACCGTTACTCATGGGACCTGAGCGGTATTACTACACCGATCACTTCCTACACCCTGAGCTTCAGCGCCGGTTTCTCACAAGCCCTGGCTTTCCAGGTTGACCAGGTGGCATCCGCTTCCGCAGTACCGGAAGCTGACAGCTATGCCATGATGATGCTGGGTCTTGGCGTGATGGGTGTTGTGGCACGTCGTCGCAGCAAGTAAGCTAAACATATTAAAGCCATGAAAAAAAGCCCCGGCATTGCACCGGGGCTTTTTATTGACTGATCAGGCCAGGTTCAGGGCTTTCAAGCGGCGATAAAGCGTATTCCTGCTCATGCCCAGCTGGCGAGCCACGGCGGAAACATTGCCGATATGCTGCTGCATGGCCTGGCGTATCACTTCATCTGACTGGGCTTTTAACGTTAACGCAGGACGAACGGCTTGATTACTGATCGCTGCATCTTCCAGCTCATCAAGAAAATCCTGCGTCAAATGCGGCAAATCAATCATTGCGCCATCTGCCAGTGCCAGTGCCGTACGCAACACATTATGCAATTGCCGCACGTTGCCGGGCCACGGATGCCGGGCAAACAATGCCATGGCTTCGAGACTGATTCCAGTTTGTGGTGACTGCTCCACCTGCAGGATGAGATTGATCAGGCTTTGCACATCCTGGCGCTGGCGCAATGCGGGCAGCTGCACCGCCAGGCCATTGATGCGGTAATACAAATCACTGCGGAATTCCCCTGCTGCCACCTTTTCTTTCAGCTTCTGGTTGGTCGCGCTGATCAGCATGAAGTTAACCGGGATAGCTTTACTGGAACCTAAGGGCGTCACGCAGCGTTCTTGCAACACACGTAACAACCTCGCCTGCAGCGACAGCGGCATATCACCAATTTCATCGAGGAACAGCGTGCCGCCATCGGCTTGCTGGATTTTCCCGGTATTGCCTTTGCGTTTGGCACCTGTATAAGCGCCTTCTTCATAGCCGAACAACTCGGCTTCGATCAGGCCTTCAGGCAAGGCGGCACAATTGACCGCAATAAACGGCTGGTCATGGCGGCTACTGGCATCATGCATGGCTCGTGAAAATAATTCTTTGCCGGCACCGGTTTCACCGAGCACCAGCACGGGTATGTCGCGGTTCAATACCTGTTTAACTTGTTTGATCGCCAGTTTCAGTTGCGGGTCGCCGGTATCCAGCATCTCCAGGCTGGCGGCTGACTCCCTGGGTTGTGAAACCGCAGGCCGGATTTGTGTTGTTGACTGCACAGAAGCGCGTGCGAACAGGCGCGCTCCGTTACGCAATTGCAGCGGGAACAAAACATCGCCGCCCTTGCAACGCTGTTTGAACGTCAGCCAGGGCTCATCAAACACATCACTGAACTGCACCCGTCTGTGAGCCAGTACATCTTCATCCAGTGGCAAGCCGAACTGGAACTGCCCGCTACGGTTAATCGCACATAGTTGACCATCACTATCAAATAAAGCCAGGCCTTCCCATAACGTACCAATGAATTCCGGCCGTGCATGAAAATGCACACCTATCTCACCCTGGGCTGTGGCATGGAACAAACGGTTTTCAACCATCTGTGCCGCCATCTTCACCAACGCTAGCGTGTGCTGCTGTGGCTGGTTTAGGTCATTGGAAACATCCAGAGTAGCGACCAGCTGGTTATTCGCCGCAAAAATAGGCACCGCAGAGCAACTCAGTGAATGGTGGTAAGCCATAAAATGCTCCGCCCCTTGCACGCTGATCGGCGCGCGCTCAACCAGGGCTGTGCCAATGGCATTCG
>JALDYP010000040.1:0-25533 GCA_032153875.1 Methylophilus sp. | reverse complement strand
GCACCTTTGTCGCCGATGGTGTGCGCTGGATCGTGGATTACAAATCCATGCCGGTCACTGACCAGCAAGACTTAAGCAGTCTGGCTGCGCTATTTAGCCAGCAACTGTCGTCCTACGCACAGTTATTCCAGCACGAAGGCCTGCCGGTTAAAACAGCCATTTTATTTTTAAGTGCCGGTAAACTAGTCACGATTGAACAAGCGTTAAATGAGGATTAAAAAATGATTGAACAACAAGCCATCCTGGATGCCTTCCAGTTTCGCCATGCCTGCAAAGAGTTTGATGCCAGCAAACAGATTCCCGCTGAAGAATTCGAGTTGATACTTGAATCCGCCCGGCTGTCGCCAAGCTCTTTCGGCTTTGAACCGTGGCATTTTATTGTGGTTCAAGACAAAAATTTACGCGAAAGCCTGAAGCAACACGCCTGGGGTGCGCCACTGAAACTGGACACCGCCAGCCACTTTGTATTGTGCCTGGCGATGAAATCACCCTTCCTGGATCCCAAAGGTCCTTACTTACCCAGATTCATGCGCGAAGTACAGCAGCATCCGCAAGAAGTCGCTGATATGCGTTTGGGCTTTTACAGCCAGTTTAAGCAATCAGACTTTGACCTGACCGATGAACGCAAACTGTTCGACTGGTCCAGCAAGCAATGCTATATCCCGCTGGCAAACATGATGACAGTGGCCGCGATGCGCGGCATAGATTCATGCCCGATTGAAGGCTTTAAGCAGAAAGAAACCGATGCGCTGCTAGCCGAACAGTTTGGCGTGAACCTGGAAGAATATGGCCTGGCATATATGGTGGCATTTGGTTACCGCAAAAATGAGCCGCGGCCGAAAACGCGCCGGGATATGAATCAGCTAGTATCATGGAAATAGTGAGTTGGAAAATAGTGTAGTGGAAATAAGCGCCAACAAAAAAGCTGCCGGTTGGCAGCTTTTTTCTATCAGGCTTCGTGTTCATTTTTAAAGTGCCTGCGCACATACCAGATCACAAATATCACACCCAATGCGGCAATAACGTAATGGGATTCATGAAAATAGACTTTCAGGTCTTCCCAATGCTGTCCGGCTTTCATGCCAATATAGCCCAGCACCCAGCACCAGATCAGGGAACCGACAAAAGTGTAGGCGATAAAGCGGGTCATATTCATGCGCGCCACACCGGCAGGGAAAGCAATAAAAGTGCGCACTGCAGGCAACAAACGGGCGATAAAAATAATGATCTCGCCATGCTCGGCGAACCAGCGGTCAGCCATATCCAGGTCGCGCTTGCTGATCAGCACATATTTACCGTATTTTTCGACCAATGGGCGGCCGCCATACATGCCCAGGTAATAGGCAGGAATCGACCCAAGCACACAACCAATGGCGCCAGCCAGCGCAATACCCCATAACGTCATCTCGCCTTTAGAGACCAGGAAGCCGGCAAACGGCATGATGATTTCAGACGGCAGCGGAATACAGGCAGACTCAATCGCCATCAACAACACAATACCGCCATAACCCATGGTGGAGATCACGCCCATGATCCAGGTGGCAATGGCGGCTAATAATTTTTCTAACATTTCAGACTATCCTAGGAACTACTTTCATGCGCAATATAACAGTTAAATAAGACAACACAAACGGACTATTGTGATTCATTGTAAACCCATGTATTGTCTTTGAAAAAAACAATCAGGGAAGAACAAAAATGCAAATTCAGTTTAATCAATGGCAATCGATCAACTTACAAAATTTCGTCGACAGCTTTCAGAAAATAACGGATTCAGTTAAAGATACTGATAACACGCTTACGAGTTTAAGCTTTAGTCCTATCAATATCTATGATGGTAACAACAATAGCGCATACGGCAACTGGGGTGGTATTAATATTTCGCTGACGGGGAGAGATTTCCAGGGTAGCAACCCTGTAGCCACAAACGTTAAACTCACCGACAACATATTCGGCAATAATGAAAAATATACGCTAACCGGCAATATCAAGGCATTCAGCAGCGGCTTTTATACCTACTACGTTAGCGGAGGTACTTTTAGCTCACTTACGCATACTGATGATGGAGTTAGGGATTATAGTATTAAAGGATCATTTACCTACACTTCAGGCTCCATCAATAACAGTATCATCAAGTCTGCAGAAATCAACTACCTCAATAGCAAACTGATAATTACCGGAACCATTAGTCTGGATGCTGATGAAGCCATAACCGGCGGAAACATTACCTCAATCAGCTACACTGCGGCTGATGGAAAAAGCTTTACAATCAGTAATGTCCTGATTGATGTTGCTGATTTGAAATCGGTACTTCTGGGAGCTGGGTCAAGCACAGATTTTTCAACATTAAGCAGTTTTCTGCTGGATAACGCAAACCTATCTGGAAACGATTCAATCACTGGTGATCTTGAGGATAACATCCTGGATGGTGGCGCTGGAATCGATAAACTCATCGGTGGCCTCGGAAACGATACTTACATCGTTGACCTAGTGCGCTCCGGCACTAAAGCCTCTAACTATAAAGTCGCCCTTCAGGATACCATCATTGAATCTGCTGGTGCAGGCTCAGGTAATGACATCGTGCAACTCAGATTGCTCAGTGGCATAGATTACAGTGACATGGATAATGCAAGCACCCTCACACTGGGTGCTAACCTTGAAAAACTTGATGCCTCAGCCGCAGGGACAATCAAGCTCAACCTCACAGGCAATGCTCTAGCTAATACACTAACAGGCAATGATGCAGGTAACATCCTTGATGGCGGTAAAGGCGTAGATTCCCTAATCGGTGGACTCGGTGATGATACCTATATCCTGGACCTCAAGGTTACAGCTGGTGATATCGACTTTGAAGACTCAATTACTGAGCACTCTGGCGAAGGCACCGATACAATCAAACTGCGTGGTAGCGCTACAGTGGCCACGACCGCCACCCTGGCACTCGATAGCAGCAGAGGATGGGAGCATATTGAAATCCTTGATGCTTCAGCGACCGGTAAAACCAAGCTGGACCTTACAGGCAATGATCATGGTAACACCTTGATCGGGAATGCAGCGATTAACCAAATAACTGGCGGCAATGGCAACGACACTCTTAACGGTGGTGCAGGAGCTGACATTATGGTTGGTCGCGATGGTGATGATACTTACTATGTGGATAACGCCGGCGATAGCATTACCGAAGAAGATGATCAAGGCACTGATAAAGTATATGCCACTGTCAGTTACACCTTGACCGAAAATATCGAAAATCTAGAATTAACTGGCAAGGCTGCTATAAATGGGACGGGCAATGATTTAGACAATGAGATTACCGGCAACACCAGTAACAACATCCTTGATGGTGGATTGGGCGCTGACACCATGACCGGCGGCAAAGGCAACGATACCTATATCGTCGATAACATCGGTGATATAGTCGTTGAGTTAGATGGTCAGGGGACAGACCTCGTTAAAGCCAGCATCAACTATGAACTTACTGATTTTGTTGAAAATCTGACGCTTACCGGAACTGATCATATCGATGGCACGGGCAACACACTGAAAAACACCGTCACAGGTAACTCAGGCAACAACACTCTTGATGGTGGTGCTGGCCTAGATAAATTAATCGGTGGTCTGGGTAACGATACCTATATCGTTGACCTTGTCCAAACAGGAAGCTCGGCTGCAAACTACAAACTTAAGCTAGAGGATACAATCACCGAGGCAAAAGATGCTGGCACTGACACTGTTCAGTTACGTGGCATATTCACTGATCCAAACAAGGCCATCACCCTTACACTAGGCTCTAATCTTGAGAATCTGAATGCGTCAGCAACTGGCTCAACAAAACTCAACCTTACTGGTAATGCACTGAACAATACCCTCACCGGTAATGATGCAGACAACATCCTTGATGGTGGAAAAGGTGACGATATTCTAATCGGCGGACTTGGAAACGACACCCTCAAAGGTGGTTTAGGTGCAGATGCCTTCAAATGGTCACTTGATGACGTGGGAACCGCAGGAGATATCTCTCGCAGCACCGATACGATCACAGACTTCTCAATCACTCAAGGCGATCAATTAGACCTAAGAGACCTTCTGGATGGAGAGTCAAGTGCAAACATTCTCGATTACATCAGCATTGAGACTGTGGGCACTTCGACTTTGCTTCATATCAGTACGACTGGCCAATTTAATGGTAGTTATAACGCTGGTCAGGAGGATGCTCGTATCACTCTCTCAAACACTGACCTGTTAACGGCAACGGGACAAAGTAGTTTTGAGCTCGCAATACAGCACATGATTACCAACCAATCTTTATTAATTGACTAAAGAGAAGCCCGTCTATCAATAAACTGAAACAGCCGGAGCCTGAATTCAGATTCCGGCTTTACTTTTAAAAAATATAAAAGAACTATTATGGCAACCGTTAATTATACTAACTGGCAACTTATCGACTTCTCATCAGCTGTCAGCGCTTCCTATAGCCCAGGCGATAGATTAGAGCAAATGAGTGACCGCTTGGATAGCTCTGAATACAATTTATCAATTAATGGAAGTAATACGCTAATCTCGGGAACAATAGGTGACTACAATGCCAGCATCACAGGGCATATTAGCAGTTCTACGTCATTTACATTTGAGACATACAGCATATCAAACAGCAACGAATCAATGCTTTTTGATGGTTCCGTAAAAATGAATATAAATACGGGTGCGCTTTCTGGCTATTTCACAAGAGTTTTTTATCAATCAATTTCTACTAATGAATCTATTGAATTCATTGGAAAAATGAATGCAAACCCATCTACGGGAATCGCGTCTGGCGGCACAATCTCATATGTCCATATAGTGAGTGGTGGTTATGAATTTACTCTTCAAGGCAACATTACAGCAAATTCTGACATGGATTTTTCTGGTGGAGTCATCACGGACTTAACGATCACTGACGGCTTAGGCCACACTCTCATAGCTAGTGGCATGTCAATGAGTGCAAAAGCGTTTGAAAAGATTATTGACGCATCCTCACCCGATATTAATACGTTAACTGCGTTAGTTGGGGCTAGCCTAGCAGACAACTCAACCTTATATGGTAGCAGTATAGATGACACATTAATTGGCGGGTCCAGAAATGACACCCTTTACGGTTATGAAGGCAACGACACAATTAATGGTGGAAAAGGCACTGATACCATGGTTGGTGGCGAAGGTGATGATACCTATATCGTAGATAATGTTGCCGACTTAGTTACCGAAAATGATAACGAAGGTACAGATTTGGTACAGGCCAGTGTGAGCTACACTTTAGTTGCCAACATGGAGAATCTGACACTGACTGGTAGCGCAGCCATTAATGGTACAGGCAATAGCGAAGTCAATACTATTACAGGCAATACAGGTAAGAACATTCTAGATGGCGCTGGTGGTGCAGATACTCTCATTGGTGGTAAAGGAAATGACACTTATATCATTGATAACAGCGGTGTCACAGTCACTGAAGTCACGAATGAAGGTATTGACCAGGTCAATGCCAGCATCAGCTATACATTAGCTGCGAATGTTGAGAACCTGTTATTGACTGGAAGCGGTGACATCACCGGCACAGGCAATGAGTTGGCAAATATCATCACAGGCAATGCAGGTAACAACATACTCGATGGCGGTGCAGGCGTAGACAGACTGATGGGTGGTCTTGGTAATGACACTTATAAAGTTGACCTTGCTCTCACTGGAGCTAACGCTGACAAATTGAAAGTCACCCTGCAGGACACCATTACTGAAACTGCTGTCGCAGGCTCAGGGATAGACACTGTACAGCTCAGGATACTGGCAGGCACTGACTATAGTGCCATGGCGAATGCCACTACCCTCACCCTGGGTGCCAACTTAGAGAAACTTAATGCGTCCCTGACCACAGACATTAAGATTAATCTCACAGGCAATGCCCTAGACAACACACTGACAGGTAATAACGCAAATAACATCCTTGATGGTGGTAAAGGCATAGATACGCTCATCGGAGGACTCGGTGACGACACTTACATCCTAGACCTCAAACTCTCAGGCACAGGTTTATCTGCCAATGTAAATACTTTCGATGATTCCATCGAGGAAACCAATGGTAATAACAATGGTGTAGATACCATTAAACTGCGCGGGGCAGCTAACCTTGCTACAGCCACTACCCTTACCTTGGATGGTGACTGGCTAGATATAGAGAATTTTGATGCCTCCGCCACCGGCAAAACCAGGCTTAATCTGACAGGCAATATCCTGAACAACACCCTGGTTGGTAATGCTGCAGCAAACACTCTTTCAGGTGATGAAGGTGATGATATCCTCAATGGCGGTGCAGGCATTGATGATATGAGGGGTGGTGAAGGCAATGATACCTATATTGTCGATAACATTCGAGATGTAGTAACCGAGAATGTCAACGAAGGCACTGACCTTATCAAAACAGGCATTAGTTACTCCCTGGCACTAGCTGATCATATTGAAAATCTGGAATTGACCGGGATTGCCAATATTAATGGGACAGGCAATGACGAAGTAAATACTATCAAAGGTAACGCCGGTAACAATATTCTTGATGGTGGCGATGGCGCTGATAACCTCATCGGTGGCAAAGGCAATGATACTTACCTCGTTGATGATCTCGGCGATGTCGTTACAGAAGAGCTTAACGAAGGGACTGATCTTATTAAGGCAAGTGTCAACTACATACTTTCAGCCAACGTCGAAAACCTCACACTTACCAATGGATCACCTGATGGCGGCACCTTGGCTCTGTCTGGCACTGGGAATGCGCTAAAAAACATCATCACCGGCAACGCCGGTGACAATACCCTTGATGGCCGTGCAGGTGCGGACAAATTGATTGGGGGTAAAGGAGATGATACTTACATCGTTGATTTACAAGTGAAAGACCGCTATATCGGATCACTATACATGGGCAGTGATTTAGTTTTGGAAGATACAATCATTGAATCCAAAAATGCAGGAAATGACACTTTGGTGCTACGAGGCAATGCCCCAGGTGGCTATAGTTTTACATTAGCCGACAATATTGAAAATTTGGATGCGCAATCGGTTATCCGGATAGATGGTCAAAGTTCTAACGGAATCAGTCTGTATGGTAATGCACTAGATAATTATATATGGGGTAACGACTATGGCAACTTCATACACGGTGGCGCTGGAAATGATACCCTTTACGGCGGTGGTGGAGAGGACACTCTTGATGGTGGAGAAGGAGCCAATATACTTGTGGGCGGTCAAGGTGGTGACACCTACATCATTCGAAATAGTGCCGACCTGATTTATGAGTTACCTAATGATTATGGGCTAGACCATATCTTTACATTTGTAAGCATCAACCTGGATCTATTTCCTGGTATTGAATATGCCTGGGTGTACTATGGTGCGCAAAATGTAGTGATCAGTAGCAGTACTGGAAATATCTACAGTGGCAGCGATAAAAAGGACCAATTAACTGGAACAGATGGCAAAGATACATTTCTGGAATCTGCTGGAAATGACGTTCTGACAGGTGGTAAAGGCGATGATACTTACCATGTCAACAATACTGGCGATGTCATTAGAGAATATGCCAATGAAGGGACTGATCTCGTCAATGCCCTCATCGATTATAAGTTAGCTAGCAATCTTGAGAATCTGACTCTTATAAGCACTTTTGCCGTCAAGGGAACGGGCAACGATTTGGACAATGTTATTACGGGCAATGACGGAAAGAATCTGCTTTCGGGCGAAGCCGGTAACGATACTCTGATTGGCGGAGCTGGCAATGACACCTTGACGGGGGGGGTAGGTGCTGATGTTTTCAAATGGACGTTCTCAGATCTATGGTCATCAAATAACACGGACACAATCACCGACTTTTCAACTTTGCAAGGTGACGCACTCGATTTGAGAGACTTTCTGGCAGGTGAAAATCAAAACAACCTTCAAAACTTCCTCGATATTGTTATAGATGGCGCGGATACCGAATTAAGAATCAGCTCCAATGGTCAGTTTACTAATGGTACCTACAACCCAGCGGAAGAAAGTGCTCGAATTGTGCTATCCAATACCAATCTTTTCAATGCAACTGGGACAAGTAATGAAGCTGAATTGATTGGATATCTTGCTCAAAATAACCATTTACTTATTGGCTAACTACAACTTTTTAGTACCAGTTAATCAGTGAAACCAGTTCCCGTTTGTTATTCAATAACCTAACGGTTTTAAGATAATATGACTATTCCAACCCCATATACTACTAGCGAAATCTCAATATTTGATGCTGGTTCGAGCTCAAGCAATCCTTATGTAAATATCTTGCTACTAGGAAATAAATGGGGTGGGCCAATTGGTAGCGCTGCGACTGTTTATTACAGCTTTCCAACCTCCAGAAGTCCTGAATATTGGTCTCAGTTCTATATAAATGGTTACGGTATTCCACCTGAACAACCGGATATAACGCCAGACTATGTGTCACTAAAGCCACTCACAGTGAGTCAGCAAAATGGCATGACCTTGGCTTTAAATGCATGGGCAAATGTTGCCAACTTAAATTTCATTAAGGTTGATGAGACACCTTCTACAGTGGGTGATATCCGCTTTGGTTTTACAAGCGATGGATCCATGTCGCCGAATATTTATGCTTATACCTATACGGTTAATCCAGACTCGTATTATTTGTCTGACATTTTCCCATACGCCATTAGCGGAGATATCTGGTTTAACAAAACCCAGCCGGAGCCAACTGGCAATAATTTTTCAACTGGTGCCATGGGCAATTTTGTGGGGTTACATGAAATTGGTCATGCCCTTGGTTTAGACCACTCATTTGCCGAAGAAGATGGAGATGTCGGACTTCCTAAAAACCTTGACTACATAAAATATACAGTCATGAGTTATTCCGATATGCCAAATACACATTTTGATGGCTTTAATGAATACTACCCAACCACTCCAATGTTATATGACATTTTGGCTATTCAACATTTGTACGGTGCAAACAACAATTACAACACTGGTGACAATGTGTATGAGTTTTCATCCTCACAACGTTACTATCAAACTATTTGGGATGCTGGCGGCAACGACACGATCAAATATGTTTCGTCTGTCGGTGGCGTGATCAACCTTGAAGAAGGTTCTTTTAGCCAGTTAGGCCGATCATTTAAAGTTGGCCCAAATAACGCGACAATCCAGAAAGAAAATATTGCGATTGCTTTTAATGCAGTGATTGAAAATGCCATCGGTGGCAATGGAAATGACCGGATATTCGGAAATAATATAAATAATATTTTAGAGGGGGGTACTGGTAATGACATTCTTGATGGTAAAGGCGGTATCGATACTATGATCGGCGGCAAAGGCAATGATACTTATATCGTCAATGACGAAAATGATATCGTTGAAGAAGGTCTGAACGCAGGCATTGACCTCGTTAAAGCTAATGCTACCTTTACTCTTTCCGCAAACGTCGAGAACTTGATCCTCACCGATGGCTCTGCAAATGGGGGCACCGCCAACTTCAATGGTACTGGCAATAGATTGGCAAACACCGTTGCAGGCAACGCCGGCAATAACAACCTCGATGGTGGTGACGGTGTAGACAAGCTCATCGGCGGTGCCGGTGACGATACTTACATCGTTGACCTCGCTCGTACAGGTACGACCGCAGCCAACTACAAAATCACTCTGCAAGACGCCATCACTGAAGCTGCCGATGCAGGGAATGACACTATTCAGTTACGCTTGCTTAGTAGCACTGACTACAGCCTAATGGCGAATGCCACTACCCTCACCCTGGGCGCTAATCTCGAGAACCTAGATGCTTCGGCTACAGGCTCCACCAAGCTTAACCTTACAGGCAATACGGTTGCTAACACCCTCAAAGGCAATGACGCAGACAACATCCTCGATGGCGGCAAGGGCGTAGATGAACTCATAGGCGGGCTTGGAAACGATACCTATGTGCTAGACCTGAAAGTTACAGCTGGCAACATCAGCTTTGAAGACGCAGTTACTGAATACAACAGTACTACTGAAGGAATCGATACCGTTAAATTACGTGGCACCGCTAGTCTCGCCACAGCTATTGATATATCACTTAACCTTTGGACCAATATTGAAACCCTTGATGCCTCTGCTACAGCCACCACAAAGCTAAATCTTGAAGGCACCGACGAAGACAATACTCTGATTGGGAATAACGCATCCAACATACTCGAAAGTGGTTTGGGCAACGATATCCTTAATGGTGGTGCCGGCGCAGACACCATGATCGGTGGTAAGGGCTGGGATACTTATTACGTAGATAATATTAAGGATGTCATTGTCGAGTTGGAAAATACTGATTATTTTCTGACAGAAGAAGGCATCGATACTATTCTGTCATCCATTAGCCTTTCACTTGCCAATTATGAAAATGTTGAATACCTCACTCTGCTTGGCAAAGCCAACTTGAATGCAACAGGTAACGATGGCAGCAATTTGTTGATAGGTAACACCGGCAACAACATTTTAGATGGTGGTGGAAACCGGGATGACATGCAAGGTGGCGCGGGCAACGATACCTACATTGTTGATGATGTTAACGACCAAGCAATTGAAACGCTTGCAGGTTCGGCTGGCGGCATTGATACCGTCTTGTCATCAGTCAGTTTTGCACTCAACTCCAACGTTGAGAATCTCACTTTAACGGGTACAGAAAATATTAATGGCTATGGTAACGAATTAAACAATACTATCAGGGGCAATGCAGGCAATAATCGGTTAGGCGGTGGCGGTGATGGCTCAGACACGCTGATTGGCGGGGCTGGTGATGACATCTATGAGGTTACTTATTTATTTGCAAGTAGCGTCAAACCAGTGACGCAGGATACAGTGATTGAGAACCTGAATGCTGGCATAGATAGGATTATCCTCTATGCAGCGGGCAATAATGGCCTCATGAACAAGTACCTCATGCCACTCAATGTCGAGAATCTAAATGCTGCTAATACCTATGGCGCATTCTCTTACCTAGTCGGCAACAATCTAGTCAATTACATTACCGGCAATGACTATTCCCATATTTTTGATGGTGGCGCAGGTGTAGACACCTTGGTAGGCGGAAATAGCAGTGACACCTATATTGTAGACCTTGTTACTAATATCAATGCCGGAGTCGCCACAGCGACCTTACAAGATATCATTCTTGAAGATGCCACAGGTGCTGGCAGCGATACGATTCAATTAAGAGGCAGCGTCAAGCTCACAACAGCCACAACACTTTCACTTATTGGCAGCCTGGAAAACTTAGAAAACTTGGATGCGAGCCTTACTGCTAGCAGCAAACTGAACCTGACTGGTAACGGTGTAAATAATGTCCTGACGGGGAATGCTGGAGCAAATACTTTAACAGGTGGCCTTGGTAACGACACGCTTAACGGTGGTGCAGGTGCTGACTCCTTAATCGGTGGCGAAGATGATGATACTTACATCGTCGACAATGTCGCCGATGCCATCACTGAACTGGAAGACGAAGGCACGGACCTAGTCAAAACAAGTGTCAGTTATACACTCGGTGATAATCTGGAGAGTCTCGAGCTCACAGGTGCTGCAGCCATCAATGGCACAGGCAACATTCTTGACAATACCATTACAGGAAATACTGGAAATAATATTCTGAATGGTGGCTTGGGGGCAGATACCCTCATCGGTGGCAAGGGTAATGATATCTATATCGTTGATCACAGCAGCGATGTGGTCAATGAACTACTGAATGAAGGGATTGACCTGGTCAAAGCCAGCGTCAGCTATATCCTATCCGCCAACGTAGAGAACCTGACGCTGACTGATGGCTCTGTCAATGGTGGCACTACTGCCATGAACGGAATAGGTAATGCGCTTGCCAATACCATCACCGGCAATGCAGGAGACAACATACTGGATGGTGGTACCGGTGCAGACAAGATGATCGGCGGAAATGGCAATGATACTTATATCATTGATAACATTGGGGATATGGTGATTGAATCACCTAATACATATAAAAGTAACGCCCAAGCTGAGAATGGCGATAGCCGCAATGCACATTTTTCCTCTGATGGTAAGTTTGTAATCTTTTCAAGTACAGCAACTAATCTTCTACCCAATAACACCGATTTTTTTGCGATACATGAAGTTTTCCTAAAAAATCTCCAAACAGGCGAAATACAGTCCATTACAAATAATGCACAAGGTCAGCAAGCCAACGGAGACTCGGAAGCAATCCTATCCAAAAATGGGAATTTTGCGTTAATCACAAGCAGTGCCAATAACCTGGTAGCAAATGACACAAATAATTTACAAGATGTCTTTGTAAAAAATCTAATTACAGGTGAGACTAAGATTGTCTCAACAGATGCTTTAGATGTGCAAGCGAATAGATCATCTTCGGGAATGGACATATCCTCTGACGGACGTTTTGTATTATTTCAAAGCAGTGCAAATAATTTGGTGCCTAATGGATGGTACCACCAGGGGATGTATATCAAAGATACCCAAACGGGGAATATTGAAAAACTGGTTAACGGTAATCACAACATTACCTCGGCAGCATTTTCGCCAGACGGGAAATACGTCATATTTGGCAGTAGCGAATCCAATCTAACAGGTGACTACGCTAGCTCGAACTATCACATACTAATCAAAAACCTAGAAACAGGCACAATTGAAATCGTCACCAAAGATACAAATGGCACGTTTTACAACGGTGGAAGTGGCAACGCTTTTTTCTCGCCTGACAGTAATTCTATTGTTTTTACCAGTATTGCAACCAATATTGTTCACGTCGAAAACGGACGATACGGATACCCAGTTAGCCAAGTTTTTGTAAAAAACCTTTTAACAGGTCAAGTGCAACTTGTATCTGCATCAGCAAATGGTGTGCAGGCAAACGATGGGAATAGTGCATATGGTTTCTCGCCAGATGGTATCCATATTCTATTCAGCAGTACTTCTAATAATTTAATTCCTGACTCGACCAACTTAAACTCAAATGATATTTTTCTTAAAAATATTGTCACTGGTGAAATACAGCGCATTACCTCCGATGCCAATGGTAATGCCGGTGATTATTTATTAAATAGCAATAGCACCGGCCCAAGTTTTTCTGCAGATGGCCGCTATGTTATTTTCAGCAGTTCCTCTACTAATTTAGTGCCCAATGATACGAACTTTTCAGATGATATCTTTATAAAAGACACACTCACTGGAGCTATTCAAAGGGTATCCGTGCCGCAAAGCATTATCGGGGGAGGTATTGATGAGGTGAAAGCCAGTGTAAATTATACTCTTGGTGCGAATATAGAAAATCTCACCTTGACGGGTGATGCAATTAATGGGACTGGTAATACTCTAAATAACATTATTGCCGGCAATGACAGCAATAATATCCTTTCAGGGGGTGCTGGTAATGACTCTCTGGCTGGAGGTAAAGGTAATGACTCTCTTACTGGCGGCACTGGCAATGACATCTTGGATGGCGGCTTGGACAATGATAGGCTGATAGGCGGATCAGGAAATGACATCCTAATTGGAGGGCTAGGCGCTGACACCTTTGTTTGGGCACTAGTGGACAAAGGTATTAATGGAAAGCCTGCGATAGATAAAGTCGCAGACTTTAATTTAGTCGAAGATAAGCTGGATTTAAAGGACTTACTGGTTGGTGAGTCTAATGGAAATATTCTGAATTATCTGGATATCACTACCAGCTATACCGCAGGAGTAACAAATACCGAAATCAGAATTAGCAATACCGGTGGCTTTACTGGCGGCAATTACTCTGCAGCAGCAGAAAATCAGCACATCACATTGGCAGGTGTAAACCTGCTTGCGGGGACAAATGAAGCTAATTTACTTGCCAATTTAATCAGCCAGAATAAACTGGTGATTGATGCTTAATTTTTCGTCGGCATAACGAAAAAGCCAATGCAGTCGCATTGGCTTTTTCATTTCTCATTAAGCAAATTCTTTTAATAATGATTTCACTAACTCCACACGGTGATTAAGATTGCCCAACTGAACTGTCACACGCAGCTTATCCGGCCCGTTCATGCGGCAGCGTTTGTCACGTTGCAACAGGTTTATCAGCTTCATCGGGTCGATATCGGCTTTGACATTGAACTGTAACTGGATGGCCGCATCGGAAGCATCAACCTTGATAATGCCCAATGGTTTGGCGGCGATTCGCAGGCGATGGCAGGCGATCAATGCTTCACCGGCCTCAGGCAGCAAGCCGAAGCGGTCGATCAGCTCTTCCTGCATCACATCCAGCGACTCATCGTCTTCACAGTTGGCCAGGCGTTTGTATAGCACCAGGCGCTCATGCACATCCGGGCAATAGTTATTTGGTAACAAAGCTGGCGTGTGCAGATTGATTTCTGTCGTCACGCCTAATGGCGCATCCAGGTCTGGCTCTTTACCCGCTTTCAGCTGCTTGACGGCGTGATTTAGCATATCGGAATACAGGGTAAAGCCAATCTCCTGCATCTCGCCGCTTTGACTATCGCCAAGCAACTCACCCGCCCCACGGATTTCCAGGTCATGCATCGCCAGGTGGAAACCGGCACCCAGGTCTTCCAGCAGCTGGATCGCGTCCAGGCGCTTTTGTGCTTGCGGGGTGATGGTACGATGCGGGTCTGTCAGCAGGTAAGCATATGCCTGGTGATGACTACGCCCGACGCGGCCACGTAACTGGTGCAATTGCGCGAGGCCGAACATATCTGCCCGGTTAATAATCATGGTGTTGGCAGTCGGCACGTCAATGCCGGTTTCGACAATGGTGGTACACAGCAATAAATTGGTGCGTTGCTGGTAAAAATCACGCATCACGTGTTCCAGTTCACGTTCACGTAATTGGCCGTGACCAATCGCAATCCGCGCTTCAGGTAAAAATTTCTCCAGTTTTTCCTTCATGACATAGATGGTGTCCACCTCGTTATGCAGGAAATACACCTGGCCGCCGCGCTTGAATTCGCGCATGACGGCTTCACGGATAATGCCTTCGGAATATTCGGTATGGAAAGTCTTGATCGCCAGCCGTTTTTGCGGTGGTGTGGAAATCACAGAGAATTCGCGCAGCCCTTCCATCGCCATGCTTAAGGTTCGCGGGATGGGTGTCGCGGTCAATGTCAGCACATCCACCTCGGCACGCAAGGCTTTCATCTGCTCTTTCTGGCGCACACCAAAGCGGTGCTCTTCATCAAGGATAGCCAGGCCCAGGTTCTTGAATTTGACATCTTTCTGGATCAGCCTGTGGGTACCGATGATGATATCAATACTGCCATCCACCAAGCCTTTAAGCGCTTCAGCTTGTTCTTTTGAAGTGCGGAAACGTGAGATCTCGGCAATCTTGATAGGCCACTCGGCAAATCTATCACTGAAGTTCTGGAAATGCTGCTCAGCCAGCAAGGTGGTTGGCACCAGCACAGATACCTGACGACCTCCCATCACCGCCACAAAGGCTGCGCGCAGTGCCACCTCTGTTTTACCGAAGCCGACGTCACCACACACCAGCCTGTCCATAGGGCGGCCGGATTGCATGTCTTTAATGACGTTTTCAATCGCTTCCAGCTGGTCCGGGGTTTCTTCAAACGGGAAGCCTTCACAGAAGGCTTCGTAGTCATGCAAACTCAGGGTAAAAGCATGACCACGGCGCGCGGCACGTTGCGCATACAGATTCAGCAATTCGGCCGCAGTGTCACGGATCTGCTTGAGTGCTTTTTTCTTGGCTTTTTCCCACTGGCCGCTACCCAACCGGTGCAAGGGCGCGCTTTCCGGCGGGCCACCGGAGTAACGGGAGATCAGGAACAGCTGTGAAACCGGCACATACAATTTATCTTCGCCGAAATATTCAATCAGCAACAGTTCGGTTTCGCCCTCGCCAAAATCAATATTGACCAGGCCTTTGTAGCGCCCTACCCCGTGCTGCTCATGCACCACCGGGTCATCCAGCCGCAGTTCGGAGAGGTCTTTGAGCATGCCCTCCGCATTACGCGCTTTTTCCTGGTTGCGGCGGCGTTGCTGGCGCACGGTACTGGCATAAAGTTCTGCTTCAGTGATGACGGCTAATTCACCATCAATGAATCCCTGATGTAATGGCGACACGCCCAGCATGACCGGGAACTGGCTTAGTGCAAAACCGCCCCAATCCTCGGCCAGCGAAAAAGTCACGCCATGCTCGGTAAACAGTTGGGCGATGGTTTCACGGCGGCCCAGGCTTTCTGCTGCAATCAATACGCGGCCGTCAAACTGTTGTATGAATGCCTGTAACTTATGCAATGGTTGCTCGGCGCGCCGGTCGACATCGACCGGGGTGAGCGTCGTCACGTTTTGTAACTGGTGATTCACTAGCGCAAACGCATGCGTCTGCTTGAAAAACTCATCGGTTTTTTGCAGTAGTGTTTCCGGCCTTAAAATCGGTTTTTCGGCATCGTAGGCCATCAGGCGATGGCGGCTATTGGCATCGGCCCAGAAAGTCTGTGCGGCTTTATCGAGGTCGCCATGCAAACACAACACGGTTTGCTTGGGCAGGTAATCAAAAAAGCTGGCCGTTTGTTCGAAGAATAAGGGTAAATACCATTCAACACCGCCGCTGGCAGTGCCTTTGCTCACATCCTTGTAAATTTTTGCGCGTTGCGGGTCGCCTTCAAAGTATTCCCTGAACTGGCTGCGGAACAAGGTAATTCCTGCTTCATCCATTGGGAATTCACGCGCCGGCAGCATGCGGATTTCAGTGACCGGATAAATACTGCGCTGGGTATCGATATCGAAAGTGCGTATGGTTTCAATCTCGTCATCGAATAAATCGATACGGTACGGCAACGTGCTGCCCATGGGATATAAATCCACCAGGCCGCCACGCACGCTGAACTCACCCGGGCTCATCACCTGGCTGACATGATGATAACCAGCCTGTGCACATTGATTGCGCAAGGCATCTACATCCAGCCGCTGGCCTTTTTTTAGCATAAAGGTATGCGCGGCAAGAAACGCCACTGGCGGCAGGCGCAGCAATGCGGTGGCTATCGGCACAATCACCACATTGCTCTGGTTCTGGCTTAACTGGTACAGCGTGGATAACCGCTCGGAGATTAAATCCGGATGCGGGGAGAAAACATCGTAAGGTAAGGTTTCCCAATCCGGCAACAAATGGACTTCAATATCTTTGGCAAAATAGGGAATTTCATCCATTAATCGCTGCGCTTCAAACGCGTTGGCGGTTAAAATCACCAGCGGCGATTTTGTGGCTTTTAAACCACAAGCCAATTCAGCCAGGGCTTTGCTGTCTAAGCCCTGACTGTGAAAAGAAAAACGCTGGGGATGTCCGATGACTGGAACTGAAACTGCCATAAAGGATTAAATCTTATTGCTCAGGTTAGGTGAGTAGTTCTTGGCGAATCTGCCGAGTTTGCTATTATAACTGCAAGCGTCCGCTGGCTGTCATGGCATTATAATGAGGCGCTTGAGCGATTACCGTGCACAGACCCTGGTTTGGCACATTCCCCGGCACGGAGAAAACTATATGAACGATAAACAAGCCGTCGCGCTGGAAGCAGCCAGCTACGTTAAAAACGATATGATTGTTGGCTTGGGGACAGGTTCCACTGCCAATTATTTTATTGAGGCATTGGCCGAGCGCCAGCAACAGGAAAATTTGCGTGTTACCACTGTAGCCAGCTCCAATATCAGCATGATCAAAGCCCAGTCTGCCGGATTAACCGTGCTCAGTTTGGCGCAATTGAGCCAGATTGACCTGTATGTGGATGGTGCTGACGAAATCACCGCCGATAACAGCCTGCTAAAGGGCCGTGGCTACGACCTGGTCATGGAAAAGCTGCTGGCAAAAGCTGCCAGGGAATTTATTGTAGTTGCCGACAAAAGCAAACTGGTCAGTCGTATTGGTGAAAACTTTGCCATCCCTATTGAAGTCATGCCGTTTGCCTGGCAAGCGGCCAAACGCAGCATTGAGGCCATTGGTGGCAGTGGCGACTTGCGACCGAATGCCGCCAAAGACGGCCTGGCTATCACCAGCCACGGTAGCCTTGTGCTCGACATGCGCTTTGACGCCGGTTTGGATAGTCATCAATTAAATGCATTGCTCAACAACATTCCTGGTGTGGTTGAACACGGCATTTTCGCCAAACTGGCGAGCAAAATACTGATTGCCGACCAAGGCAAGATCGAAACGCGCGTTTAGCTTTTACGCACCTTCCGATGCGCTTTCTTTCCTGCATTTCCACGCGTTACGCATGGCATTGGTTACTACTTGCCTGCCTGACTAGCGGAATGGTGGCCTGTACAGACCCTGTGCCGCCCAAGCCACATGCGGAAAAACCGGCGCCTGACCCTTACACCATCCGTTTTGTCACCATCAACAGTCCCGATACCTATTTCATTGACAGCCAGAACAATTATGCCGGGCTGGAATATGACCTGGCCAAACGGTTTGTCGATTTTCTCGGCCCGCCGTACAAGCTTGAATTTATCGTGGTGGAAAGCTTTGACAAGGTGTTCCCTGCCCTGATGCGGGGTGATGCCGATATTGCAGCGGCAGACATCAGTATCACCGCTTCACGTAAACGCCAGTTCCTGTTCGGGCCTGCCTTTAACCAGGTGCAGTCTATGGTGGTTTACAACCGCGACCACAACAGTGAGCCCGCCAAGCCGGATGCTTTATTCGGTAAAAGGATCGTGTTACCCAAAAGCACCAGCTTTGTCGAACGCATGCGCGAATTACAGTCGCAACACCCGCAACTGACCTGGCGCGAAACTGAAAAACTCAGCTCTGAACAGTTGATCGAAGCCGTCGCACGTAACGAAATTGATTTCACGGTGGCAGATAATCACCTGCTGGCAATCATGCAATATCTGTATCCGCAACTGGATGCAGGGTTAATGTTGGGGCCGGTTGATAAAATCGCGTGGGCACTGAATAAATTTTCCGGTGAGGAAAAACTGAAACAGGTGCAGACATTTTTCAAGAAGATAGAAAAAGACGGCACTTTACGTAATTTACTTGACCGTTACTACGGTCATACCAAACGCCTGAAACAGGTGGATGTAGCGACTTTCCTCAGCAAATCCAATACCTTGCTCCCCAGGTATACACGCCTGTTCAAAGGTGCGCAGGAGGTGACCGACATAGACTGGCGCTTGCTGGCTGCACTGAGTTACCAGGAATCGCATTGGGATAATTACAGCACTTCCCCGACCAATGTGCGTGGCCTGATGATGCTGACCGAGCAGACTTCCAACATGATGAACGTGACCAATCGGCTGGATCCGCAGCAAAGTATTATGGCCGGGGCCAAATTTCTGCTGTGGCTTAAAGATAGGCTGCCATCCCGCATCCCCGAACCTGACCGCACGTTCATGACGCTGGCGGCTTATAACAACGGCGTCGCCCACCTTGAAGATGCGCGCATCATTGCGCAACGGCTGGGACTGAATCCCGATAGCTGGGCAGATGTAAAACGTGGCTACCAGTTGCTGAATGATCCCGAGCATTACGTGAATGCCAAACATGGTTACTGCAGCTGTGGCGCGCCAGTGATTTACACCGAACTGGTGCGCAGTTACTACCAGATCATGCAGAAGTACTACCCTGTGTATGACCCTGGCCTGGACCCATACCGGATCGCAGATACAAAAATGCCCTGGCTGATAGCCAGGGCAGATTAGTTTAAACGTTGTAGTTTAAAAATTGTAAGTCAACTAAACCGTAATAGCCGTTTTGCCACCCATATAAGGCTGCAACACTTTCGGTATTGTCACGCTACCATCAGCATTCTGGTTATTCTCCAGCACAGCCACCAGCGTACGCCCTACTGCCAGACCGGAACCATTCAAGGTATGCAATAATTCAGGCTTGCCGTTGGCATTCCTGAAGCGGGCCTGTAGACGGCGCGCCTGGAAAGCCTCACAGTTGGATACCGAAGAAATCTCACGGTAAGTGTTTTGTGCAGGTAGCCATACTTCCAGGTCATAAGTTTTAGCTGCGCCAAAGCCCATATCGCCCGTGCATAAAGACACCACACGGTAAGGTAATTCCAAGGCCTGCAAAATCGCTTCGGCATGGGTCACCATTTCTTCCAGCGCCTGGTAACTATTTTCAGGGTGCACGATCTGCACCATTTCGACTTTATCAAACTGGTGCTGGCGTATCATGCCTTTGGTATCACGGCCATAAGATCCGGCTTCAGAACGGAAACATGGTGTATGTGCAGTGAGTTTGATCGGCAGTGATTCCAGCGCGACGATCTCGTCACGCACGGTGTTGGTCAAAGTCACTTCAGAAGTCGGAATCAGGTACAGTTTGCTGTCGTTATGCGGCGTGACGAACAGGTCTTCTTCAAACTTGGGTAACTGGCCGGTGCCGACCAAAGTCTCGCGATTCACCATATACGGCGTATAGCATTCAGTGTAACCATGCTTTTCGGTTTGCGTATCCAGCATGAATTGCGCGATCGCGCGGTGTAATCTGGCGATCTGGCCTTTCATCAAGGTGAAACGTGCACCTGACAATTTAGCGCCGGTATCAAAGTCCAGGCCCAACGGTGCGCCCACATCGGCGTGATCTTTAACTTCAAAGTCAAAACTGCGGGGCGTGCCCCAGCGGCGTGTTTCCACGTTTTGCGTTTCATCATTACCGACCGGCACGCTTTCATGTGGCAGGTTAGGCACATTCAGCATCAATGCTTGCAGATTGGTTTGTATCTCGGTCAACTGCGCTTCAGCCGCTTTTAACTCATCGCCCAAACCAGCCACTTCCGCCAGAATCGCGCTGGCATCTTCACCTTTGGATTTGGCGATGCCGATCTGCTTGGAAGCCGCATTACGTTTTGCCTGCAGGTTCTCGGTATTGGTCTGTATGGTTTTTCGCTCGGCTTCCAATGCCTTGAACGTATCCGCAGGAAACTCGAATTTCCGCGCTTTCAGGCGCGCGGTCACATTGTCCAAATCGTTTCTAAGTTGTTGAATATCTAACATTTATTTTTTCGCTTTGCTGTTCAAGTATTCTTTATCTAATGTTTGTAAGTGATTAAGCTTTTCGCTTATTTTACCTTCCAATCCGCGTGAAGTGGGTTGGTAAAAAGCTTGCGGCGGCAAATCATCCGGGAAATATTGCTCGCCAGCCGCATAGGCATTCGGTTCATTGTGCGCATAGCGGTATTCTTTGCCGTAATCCAATGCTTTCATCAGCTTGGTAGGTGCGTTGCGTAAATGCAATGGCACTGGCCGCGATTTATCCTGCGAGACGAATGCTTTGGCCTGGTTATAAGCCATATAGGCGGCATTGCTTTTCGCAGCCACGGCCAGGTAAATCACTGCATTGCTGAGCGCCAATTCGCCTTCAGGTGAACCAAGGCGCTCATAAATCTGGATAGCTTCCAGCGCCATGGTTTGCGCTTTAGGGTCAGCCAGGCCGATATCTTCAACCGCCATGCGGACGATACGGCGTGCCAGATAGAGTGGATCTGCGCCGCCATCCAGCATGCGCACAAACCAGTACAGCGCTGCATCCGGGTTAGAACCACGCACGGATTTATGCAAGGCGGAGATCTGGTCATAGAATGCTTCGCCGCCTTTATCAAACCGGCGCAATTTGCTGGCCATGCTGGATTGCAAAAATGCATCATCAATGGTGTTTATCTTCGCTGTCAAAGCGCCGTTGAATAATCCTTCCGCAAAATTCAGCAAGCGCCTCGCATCGCCATCTGCGTAATCTAATATCTGCTCTTTGACTTTATCGTTAACGCTGATTTCCGGTGCCATTTTCAGGCGCGCACGTTCAAGTAATTCCGCGAGCTCATCTTCAGTCAACGCGGCCAGCACGAATACCTGCGAGCGGCTGAGCAACGCACTGTTGACTTCAAATGAAGGGTTTTCGGTTGTCGCGCCGATAAACGTGATCAGCCCGCTTTCAACAAACGGAAGAAACGCATCCTGCTGGCCTTTGTTAAATCGATGTACTTCATCCACAAACAGGATGGTATTACGGCCGGTCTGCTGCAAGGTCAGCTCAGCGCGTTCTACTGCTTCGCGGATATCCTTGATGCCGGATAAAACTGCCGATAAGGGCACAAACTCAGCGTCGGCAGTCTGTGCTATCAGGCGCGCGAGGGTAGTTTTACCCACGCCAGGCGGCCCCCACAAAATCATGGAAGGCAATTTGCCGGATTCAAATGCGCGCCGCAGTGGTTTGCCCTCACCCAGCAAATGCGTTTGCCCGACCACTTCATTCAGGGTTTTGGGACGCAGTTGCTCGGCTAGCGGGACCGAAGAAGGCGTTGCTGGCTCAAACAGGGATGACATAGTGCGTATGCGGTGGTGAAGATTTACTCACCCACCACATCCACCCCTTTAGGCACGGTGAACAGGAACTGTGATGTATTTAATGACGGGTTCACTTCGACATTTGAAAACACGATATGCGTGCTCTGGCCAAAAGCATCGACCAGGCGCATATCGGCCAGTTTTCCATGGTCAAAAGAGATAATCACTACCTGAAATCCGCTGTCCTTTTGTTTCGGCTTGGCTTGTACACGTTGCAGCCCTTCATAATCGACCAGTCGCGACAGACGGAAACTTTCTTCGACATTCGGCCCACCCGCCAGCAAAGCGGCCGGGCTGGTGCCCAGTACTTTATCTACAGTACGCACACTGACCTGCTGCAAATCCACATCAAACAAAAATACCTGCTGGCCATCACTGATGATTTGCTGCTCAAAAGGCTTCTGGTAATCCCAGCGGAATTTGTTAGGCCGTTGCAGCAACATATTGCCGTTCACTTCCTGCAGCTTGCGGCCTTTCTGGTCGAATACGGTTTGCGTGAATTGCGCACGCATGGATTGCGTGGATTTGTAGAATTGCTTCAGATCATCGACACCATCGGCAAATGCAGTAAACGGCGAAATCATGCCTGTTACCAATACCGCCGCGCCAAATTGGGCGCGTATCCGTGAGAAAAATCCAGATACTGTGCGTTGATTATGATTACTCATGGTCACCCCCAGCTTTTACCAACACTTCACGGTTACCATTACTTTGCATCGCGGATACCAAACCTGCACGCTCCATATCTTCAATTAATCTTGCCGCCCGGTTGTAGCCTATGCGCAACTGACGCTGCACAGAGGAAATAGACGCGCGGCGGGTTTTAAGGACAATCGCGACGGCTTCATCGTAAAGCGGGTCTTTTTCGCCGCCAGAGTCATCACCGCCCAGTACGCCGTCGATGTCGCCACCTTCGGTCTCATTGGTCAGAATGCCTTCAATATAATTCGGTTCCCCTTGCGCCTTGAGGAAGTTCACCACGTTGTGCACTTCGCCATCGCTGACGAACGCCCCGTGGATACGTTGCGGATAGCCGCTACCCGGCGGCAGATACAGCATATCGCCTTGACCCAGCAGGGTTTCTGCGCCCATCTGGTCAAGAATCGTGCGTGAGTCAATTTTGCTGGATACCTGGAAAGCCACACGGGTCGGCACATTAGCTTTAATCAGGCCGGTAATCACATCCACCGAAGGACGTTGCGTGGCCAGCACCAGGTGGATGCCTGAAGCACGGGCTTTTTGGGCCAGGCGCGCAATCAGTTCTTCCACCTTCTTGCCGACCACCATCATCAGGTCAGCCAGTTCGTCGATCACAACGACGATCAATGGCATTTCATCCAGCGGCTCCGGCTCATCCGGTGTCAGGCTGAATGGATGCGGAATCGAAGTGCCCTGTTTTTTGGCTTCCTGGATTTTCTGGTTATAACCGGCCAGGTTACGTACACCCAGCGTAGACATTAATTTATAACGGCGTTCCATCTCAGCCACACACCAGTTGAGCGCATTGGCGGCCTGGCGCATATCGGTCACGACTGGTGCCAGCAGATGTGGAATACCTTCATACACAGATAATTCCAGCATCTTCGGATCGATAAGGATCATGCGTACCCGGTTGGCCTCTGATTTATACAGCAAGCTCAGGATCAGCGCGTTAATTGCCACCGACTTACCTGAACCAGTGGTACCCGCCACCAGCACATGTGGCATTTTTGCCAGGTCAGCCACAATCGGTTTACCGGCAATATCTTTACCCATGGCAATCGCGATAGGCGAATTCATATCGGCATACGCCTGGCTACCCATAATTTCAGACAGGGACACGATCTGGCGTTTAGGGTTAGGAATCTCCAGACCCATGTAACTTTTACCGGGTATGGTTTCCACCACACGCACGCTGATCACTGATAATGCGCGTGCCAGGTCTTTAGAAAGATTGGTGATCTGGCTGCCTTTGACACCCGGCGCGGGGTCCAGCTCGTAACGGGTAATCACCGGGCCAGGCTGCGCAACCACTACTTTGACTTCGATACCAAAGTCCATCAGCTTGCGCTCAATCAGGCGCGAAGTGAAATCCAGGGTTTCAGCTGATTGCAGCTCCACCGATTGATTAGGTGCATCCAGCAAATGCAACGCAGGCAAGCCTTCCTGCTCAATGGCTTCAAACAATACTGCCTGTTTTTCTTTGACCACGCGTTCACTCGGCACAACCAGCACTTCCGGCACCGTAATTTCTACCGGTTTGCGGTCTTCCACACGCTTGCGCTCAGCCTCAACAAATTCTTCACGCGCCTGCAAGGCCTGACGCCCGACTTTGCGGTCTTGCCAATCCTGGAATTTCAGGGTGCTCCAGTGATGAAAATGGATGACCCACTCGCCCAGACGCTCGCTCATGGAAATCAGCGACCAGCCGGTGAACAGGCTGAAAGCGGTAGCAAACAGCACCAGCAACAACATGGTTGAACCGGCAAAGCCAAACATATTGCGTAAAAGATGATCGATACCGCTGCCAATCACGCCGCCCTGTTTTAAAGGAAAGTCAGCAGGAAAGCTGACCAGGTGACCTGATTCAAGCGCAGCAGAAGCCAGTATCAACAAGGCAAAACCAACGCCGTTCAACCACCAGTCCTGTTTTTCAACTGCATCCAGATGCAGCCGCTGATACATCAGCCACACCACATAAAAAGCCAGTACAACAAACCACCATGATGAGAAACCAAACAGCGATAGCAGCACATCTGCGATCCAGGCGCCTACGCTACCACCGGCATTATGAATAATATCGTTTTCGCCTATGGCATGTGTCCAGCCCGGGTCTTCATGCGAGTATGATGCAAGAATCACTGCCAGAAAAACGCCCAATGCGGCTAATGCAATCCAGCTGACTTCACGCAGCAATTTGGCGTCGCGCAGCTGTTTTTCTGTCGACACTTTTTCCAACCTGGCATTGGATACATTTTTTTTATTAAAAAACAATGCGTTATCTCTTTCTTTACGCAAGTGAACTTAAATGATTATAACAAAATCAAATTGCACACAGGCACTCTAGCTTTTAAAATACATTCAACGACAACAAGGAGACATCATGGATATTGGTATTAATAATAAAGACCGTCACGAAATTGCAGAAGGCGTATCAAAACTGTTGGCAGATACCTACACTTTGTATCT
>JALDYP010000039.1:0-25900 GCA_032153875.1 Methylophilus sp. | reverse complement strand
CGCCAAACAGCCACACTTTGCGCCAGATGGGCCAAAGCTCGGACGTGACTTGCTTGAGGGTTTCAGATTGCGACAATTATGTTCACCAAGTATTTCTTTAAACAAGACTGCGGATGGGGATTACCCATCCGCAGTTATCGCAATTAAACGATCACAAAGTCAGAAGTAGACAATGTGGTAACACCAGTCAACACGGCAATATCTACCTTGGCACCACTGCCATTACCATCAGCGTCATAGCTGAGTGTTTTGGTAGTTGTGTTGTAAACCAGGTAGTCATTGCTGTCTTGTGCAGTACCGGTTGCATTCACACGCAGCATGCTGGCATTGAAACCTGCCAGTTTGCTGTACTGGTCAAGATGCAATTCCAGCTTGTCAGTACCACGGGTGAAGTCAGTGATGGTATCTACACCGGTCAGGTTGAAACCAGTGTTGGTGTAAGTCTGCACAGAGGTTGCAGAACCTGTCACCACTTGCTCATACACTTTACCGAATACGAACTTGTCAGCGCCGCCGCCGCCAGTCAACGTATCGTTACCGCCGTTGCCAACGAAAACGTCAGCCTGGCTGGTGCCGATAAATGTCTGCTGGTTGGCATTGCCTTCAAAACGCAGGCCGTTGGTAGTCAGGCCGGAAGCATCAACGACTACATTGTTGATGGCGCCGCCATTGTTACCCAGGGTGTTGGAAAGGTCAGCTACCGTGCCGTTGGCCTTGAAGTAGTAATGGTCGTTCAGCAGTTGCAGGTCTGCATTTTCTACATTCAAACGACCTACCGTGCCACCAACCTGAACCACTTCCATAGACTTGAAGTTGTCATTGTTGAGTACAACCGTACCGTTGGCTTTTGTATTGGCACCAATACCGGTAGTGATACGCAACGTATCCACGCCGTCACCACCCACGATCACATCGTGCTTGGCGCCAGTCGCGATCCACTCTTTGTTACCGTCGTCTGCTTTGGAAGTAGTACCTTGCGTGCCACTGCCGAAACCGCCGATGACAAAAATGTCATTGCCTGTGCCACCATCCAGGTAATCAGCACCACCGTGACCGATCAACAGGTCATTGCCGCCGTTACCGTAAACAGTGTCATCACCCAGGCGCATAGTCGCGTAATCAACACCTTCGCTACCCAGTACGATCTCGTGTGCATCGCTGCCTTCGTTAGCACCGTCGATACGGGTGAAGCTACCAGCTACGCCCTCAGAAGCGTCATAGGTAACATCAACGTTGTGGTACAGGTGAGCAACAGAGAAATCATCAACTTCAAATACCGCTTTATCGTATGCGACTGGAGAGGCTCCAACGATTGAAGCTGCTGGTTCAAACTCTTCCTCTTCAAACTCAAGTTCAACGGTGACGTTTTCAACATCACCACCGGCGACGCCGTAGATGTGGGTGCCTGGGTTTAAAATTTCACCCAAGCCCAACGACTCACCATTTTCTTCCAATTGCTCCGCTTCCAGAGTGATGCTGACACCACTTGCAAGCTCAATACGTTCAATGCCTGAGAATTCAATATTTTCATATTCACCAGATGCAGTGAATTCCAATGTGTCCACGGCATTATAACCAGCAATTGTTGTAGCAAATGTGCTAATAGCAGAGGATCCAGGGCGAGTGACTATATTCAAACGAACATCAGTTTCAGTCTGTTCCGCGACCTCCAGGTCTTCAATCTCAACGCGTTCGCCAGTTTGTGTGTCTGTAACCTCAATTTCACCGGTGACTTCGTCATCCTCTTTATCTACATAACGGGCTTCTTCGCCTTCGTTGTCTAGATCAGAAACACCGCCAACGATGAAAACTTCACCCTCGACTTCACCTGAAATCCTGAAACTATCGTTACCTTCTCCACCCAATAACATATCGTCGTCAGTAACATAATAGAAATTCCCAACGACCGTCTCGTCACCAGCAGTACTGCCTTGTCCGCTGACTGTATCGACACCTTCACCACCACTCAATATATCGTCACCGTCACCTGCCTCAATTTGATCAGCGCCTGCGCCGCCATAAATCACATCATCACCGTCACCAGTATTGATATAGTCATTACCGTTACCTCCACTTACGACATTATCACCGTCGCCAGCATAGAGTTGATCATCTCCGTCACCTCCAGAAATAACATCATCTCCACTAGCCGTGCTCACATAATCATTACCATTACCACCACTAATTACATTATCACCAGCACCAGCATCAATCGTATCGTCACCATCACCACCTGAGATGACATCATCGCCATTGCCTGTCAAAATGATATCGTTTCCTGCTTTACCTGAAATCACATTATTGCCGTTCCCGCCATCAATAAAATTGTCGAGATTGTTACCCGTAACAAAATCATCGCTTTCAGTACCTACATATTCAGTTTCGGTTGCATTAAAAATCTTAGTAGCCATTTTAATATCCTCTTTTTTAAACATTAAATCCCACGAATGGAAAACACTCCTATTAAGCAAAGTTTTTCTTTCAAGCAATCTAACGTTACAATGGACAGGCATTTATGGCTGCCTGTAACACCAACTCACTACATCACTCTTTAGTGCCGATCAAGTTCTTAAGCGCGATGTAAGTTGAATCTCTTGCAGTCATAAATGCATTCAATATCTGATTACATTCTGAAACACTGCTTTCAAACTGTTTGTTCTGATTATTAAAACAATTCCACACTTCCGTCAGCAGGAATTAATCCCGATATAGGCAATTCATAAGTCTTATTCTGGCCGGTTGATCTTAATCGGATAGCATTTGGTACAGATATAGGATCACGGGCATCACAGTCATATTTGATATAGAAAATGGATGAAATAGCTCGCGTGACGCCATCATTATCTTTAAAACTTATATCCGTTGTGAAATCCACCCAGTTTGAGTGAAAGCCTGCGGAATTCTGGGTTGAAATCGGAGGCTTGTTATTGTCATTCACTAATGATGGCAACGATTGCTGTTTTTCTGTAGGTACACTAGTGAATGTCCTACCTGCTCTAAATAATACTTCTGTATTGCCGCCAGTTTCACCGGAGTGTGGCTTATGAAAATAAGCAATTGCTACCTTTTTGTTTGCGAAGCCCGCTCGAGCGATATCATTAATCTCAAAATAGTCTCCATCTGCTAAAGGCGCATCATCCATTTCAAGCTGCGTTGCCAAAATACATTCGGTTTTTTCTTCATTGCGCCAGATAGCCTCAGATACTCTTGCAACAACAGTGTTTTTACCGCTTATATCAGCACGCATTTCAACGTCGCCTACTTGAACACCAACCAATTTAAATTCATCAATTGGGCTATTGAGAGGGCTCTTTACAAGCCTTTCATTCATAACCGCACAGGCATTATTTGTTGCTGCATCAGGCAAAACAGCTGTGCTTCGGCCAAAGTCACCAGTACCATTACAAAGTACATACGCTGAATTTTCACGTGCCACTCCCGCCTCCGAGAGCTCTATAAAACCTGATGCGCAAAATGCATTTTTGCTAACAAACACAGGTAAAAAAATTAAATAACATAAGTACTTACTCATATACCAAACTTTAAGATTGATTCAGCTTCAAAATAGCGCGGCGATTTTGTCGCCGCGCTAGCTCCCTAATATTTCTGTAAAAAATTAAGGTGTAATTGTTGAGCTAGGCGCACGTGAGCTTGCTGTCACAGTGACCCAAGGTTGAGTTTCTTGCCCTGTCTGACGAATTTTGAAGCTATTTGCAACGACACTTACCGTTGCATTAGCACAAGCTTGCTTAATGTACATGTTTGGTGAAGATGGGTTGGTTGTGCCATCTTCATCCACCCCAGCTGTTACATCTGTTGTGAAATCAACCCAATTGGCACTGAATGGCGCCTGTTGTTGAGCGGCAGTTGGGCTACCAGGAGGGGACAATGTCTGACCTACGCCATTGATTTCTGTACCAGATGTACCACCGGCTGTAGGGAGAACGAGATAACCAGGAGCTACAGTACCTGGTGATCCAGATGCAGCCTGCATTTGAACTGAAGTAAATGTTCTGCCAATACGGAATGCTGATGAAAAAGTGTTACTTTGTTTTGCATATGCCGCTGAAACTGCCCCAGTGTAGCCACCGAACGCGTAATCATTGACTTCCATTTTTTGAACGCCCGCTAACTGTGGGTTATAGTCATTAGTGGTAGTGTTCGACATCAGCACTTGTTTTGCGTAAATGCATTGACCAGCAGTTGAATTCCTAAAGACTCGTTCATTCAAAGTTGCAAGTGTCTCGCTAAATGCAGTGATAGGAGTGCTGTTGGAACTTTGCAGTGTGAAGCCTGTTTCTGGGGTACTTGTAATACTTAAGGCAACACCTACGCCATTTGGAGCAACACAAGCATCATCAGGAGCGACTGGGTATGTAGCATCAGATGTTGATCCAAAATTACCTGTTGTGCGGCATTGCACATAAGCACTCGTACCTGAAGTAGGCAATGTAACGAATCCTGCGGCAAAAGCATCAGCAGCTAAAAATGAAAGTGAAGCCAACACTGCTGTTTGAATGGTTAAATTTCTCATTTGATTCTCCATGCTATAAAATGGACAGGCATTTATGGCTGCCTGCATCACCAATTCACAACAGCTAATTAGTTCCTCGTGAGTTCTAAGCCAACTGTTATAGAATTTTTTAGGTATGCCATGAATGCACCTCAATCAAAATTCGTTAAGGTGCAATATTTGTAGAAGGGCCTCGCGAGGCGGCCGTAATCACAACCCACGGCTGTCCCCATTGACCTGTTTGTCTTAATTTAAAGCTGTTTGCTACTACACTAGTCGTTGCAGTGCTGCAGGATAATTTTATGTATATATTTGGTGAGACTAGGTTTGTATGACCATCCAAATCGGTACCTCCAGTCAAATCTACAGTAAAGTCTACCCAACTCGCGCTGAGTGGAGCCATTTGCTGTGATAGCCCATAAATTTCAGTACCTGGTGTTCCTCCAATTGGCGGCAGAGCATTAAAACCTGCTCCAATTAAATTAGGATTACTGAAATCTGGCTGCATTTGCACTGATGTGAAAGTTCTTCCGATTCGATATACCGAACCTGCAAAACTAGCTGGCTTTGCATAGCCAGCTGATACATTACCGATATAGCCTCCAAAGGCTAAATCATTCACCTCCATGCGTTGAGTACCCGGCGCTGTAGGGTAATAATCATGAGTGGTGTTTGAGGCCAAAAGCACACCCTTCGCATAAATACACTCGCTAGTACCGCTGTTCCTGAATACACGCTCATTCAATGTTGCAAATGTTTCACTGAAAGCAGATATTGCTGATGAATTGGAAGATTGAAGTGTGAATCCTGATTCAGGAGATGAATTCAAAACTAGACTTGCTCCTACACCTGAATTAACTACGCATTGATCATCGGCTGGAGGGGGAAAACTGGCATCAGGTGTTGCTCCAAAATTCCCATTGGAACGACATAATACATAAGCACTAGCACTCCCTGGAGGAGGAATAGGCACAAGACCAGCGGCCATTACAAAGTCAATATACACCGCAAGTACAAACAAAACTGCTAGACAAACTATTTTTCTCATTTCTAGCCTCCTGAATTGGTAAAAAATAAAACCTAACTACTCTTGCAAACCATCTAGCTTTTTAGGTTGAAACTCGTAACTCAACGTCACAAAAGCCGACCTGGGAGCACCGATGCCAAGGAAACTTGTTCCCTGCCAATCAGCACTGTTGTAGTTAAAACCGCTTTCACCAATAACACCTCTGATTGACGGTGAGAAAGCGTTCAAACCCAAACGCCCAGCGCTAGCATACTGCTTGTCAAACAAGTTATTGATACGCAGACCTAGGGTCCATTCAGAACTTAACTTGTAGGTGGTATTGAAATTAAATACCGCATAGCCGTCTGTTTTACCCTCACCGAAGTCTGCACGCTGAATAGTGCAAGTGGTAGTACCTCCATTACAGAAAGGGCCTGTCAGAGGGGGCGCTGCACCAGCGCGATGTTTGTTGTTTTCATTACCACGGATAAACGCATCTGAATGCACTACAGCATTCAGGCCAACACGCCAATTGCTTGTAATGTCATATGAGAAATTTGCGTTGAGGTTATGTAGAGCAACGCCAGGCATACGATCGCCCGGTGTCACCGTGATTTGTTGATAATTGCCTCGTTCCAGAAAATCCAAATCGTATACATTACCTGCGCTACTATTATTTGGGCTCGCAAGCTTTAATCTGGATTGAAAAGTCGCATCCGTAAGTGCATAGTTCACCCCCCAGCTAGCCTTTCCCCATTTACCTTTAACCCCCATCTCCAGGCCACGCCTGCGGGTGTCGCCTACATTCTGGAAATAACTACTGGTGGCATTCACTGCCACAAAATAAATATCGTCCGACAAATCTGTTTGATAAAGTGCCGCGTTCCATTCAATGTTGTCGGTCAATTGCCCACGCGCACCAATTTCATAACTGGTTGACCTGACCTGTTTAAGATAGGGATCTCCCGCCAAAGCACCTGGCAGATTACATACCCGCTGTTCAGCTAAGGATCTTGGGCGTCCATCAGACAATGGTGTAGGGTCATAAGCACAACCTAACTCAATCACTGTCGGCGTTCTGGCGCCACGTCCAAGATTAGCGTACAAGTTCAGGTCTTCACGTGCTTGCCACGTAATACCGATAGAAGGATTAAAAGACCGATATTTAAACTTCTCTTTTTCCGGTGGACGCAAGGTTGCAATATTCTGACCATTTGCATCTACTGGGAATGTACTTGGATCGAAAGGCACGATCTGATCCGCAATCCCTGTAGGGCATTCAGTATTAGGATCTATAGTGCCGTCATTATTGTTGTCTGTACAAAGTGTGATTAAGTTAAGGTAGTTAAGGATGGTATTGACATCAGTAAATGATGAAAGCCTAGCGACCGATAGCTGATTGTTAACATAAGACCTGTTATAGCGGGCGGAAGCAGTGATATTTATTGTTTTGGTTGGCGACCAAGTCTCGCTCAAATAAAAACTTTTGGTTAGGCCACTGCCTTTAAAGTCGTTTAAACCATATCCCCGCTCCGGGCTATTGGCGTAATACTCCCAGCCCAATAGTTCAGGTGCTACATATGCCCGCCGGTTAGCGTCAAGCATCCCAAGGTACTGTTTACTTTCATAAGTTGTATCAGCCTTATCGATAGAGGTCCCTATCATGAACTTATGTTTATCGAGGTTCCAGTTAAACTGTAGCGAAGCACCTTTTCCGGCCTGGTCAACTTGCGTATCCGTAAAAATAGCGGTTGGCGTACCTTCTATATAACCAGTATTTGCAAAAGGACCATTGGCATACTTGCCATCACGAAAATAAAAATTCCCGTTTGCATCTTGGGCTAAAGGTCCATTGGTAGGTATATTTGATAATCCACCCACGGAACCAATTGGATTTGTAATATTGGCACTGTTTATAGGAACAACAAGTTCCCAGTAGTCATGAAAAAAACCATTATTGTCTGTATAGCCGCCCAATACTCCTATATTGCCTGCCGAAGAAATAATATCGTAACTATATTCATTATTGCCGGTTCCAGGATGCTGGGTACTACTACTGACGGTTGTACCAGTAGCTACAGTAACTCCGTAATTTTCAAATGCGTTGCGAACAATTTGCTCATACTGGTTAGTAACCGCTGCATTAAATGCACCAGGTACATTCGATGGCTGAGAAATATCATCTAAGTTTCTTCTGGGATCATAGGTCCAATTCCATACGAGATTTCCAGAACCATCACCCGCTGCGACTTGCGCCTGATTTGCATTGGCTTGCGTGTTAAAGTTTGCGCCGTAAGCAAGATCATTCACACAGGGGTCTAGAGGATCCGTACAAATTGCTCCGCTAGTAGTTAAAGGGTTCCCATTCGCATCTGCCGCCACATTCATTGCATAATTGTTATAGTCTGGTAGTCCGTCCCGATTAATATCGGGCAACCCATTTAACAACTGACGACTAGGATCATTCACAGTTGCGGCATTAGGTCGGCTGCTAGTACCTCCGAAGTTTTCATTCACATCCGACATATGAGATTTGCGCTTGCTGTTACGGTTATATACTTGCGCTGTGATATTGAAGGTATCTGTCACATCCCATATGCCCGATAGCTGGAACTGAAACAGCTTATTTTTACTCTCGTCAGGAGAGGTATAAACTTGTTTAGGATTCTGATCGACCATTTGCTGGGGCAGCAAGCCATTCCCGGTCAATTTATTGCCTGCGTATAATCCTGAAAAACTCACTCTTGCTCTATCGTTCTGCCACTCTGCTTTACCAAAAATCTGATTCACTTTGCTTGGCGAATTATCACGCCAACCATCTTCAAGAAAAAAATTGCCTGATAGAAAACCAGCGACAACACCATTGTTGTTACCAGCAGAAATTTGGAGTTGCTTGCGGCCAAATGAACCAGTCAACACTTCGGCATCAAGTGTTTTGCCATCAAAACCGCTTTTAGTGCGCATGGTTAATGCGCCGCCCAGCGTACCAAGACCATAGATAGGATTTGATCCTGGAATGATCTCAAGGCTGGAAAGCGCGTTCATTGGGATCATGTCCCAGTTCACCACGTCACCAAACGGCTCGTTTACACGAATACCATCAAGGAATACTGAAATACCTTGTGCAGTGCCTAATTGAGGAGATGCTGTAAAACCGCGATATTGCAGATCCATCTGGAATGGATTGCTTTGATAATCATTGACCGTAACCGATTGCAACTTCTGGTTCATTAAGTCAGTGATGGTTAAAGTATGTGCTTCTTTAATGTCTTTAGCTGAGAGTGACTGCACATTGCCTGGAATCTCTTCTTTGGTAAGTGCCAGCCCTGGCATAGGCCCGACTTCATAAAACTTCTTAGCGCGGACTTCAACCTTATCAAGATTCAGACTTGTGTTTTCTTCGCGCTTTTCGATACCGGCTTTAGGAGCAAGTTGGATATAAATTGAATTCTCTTCGATTTTTCCTTGCAGGCCACTGCCCTCAAGCACACGACGTAAAGCTTCTTTACGTGACATGCGACCATGCACACCTGGTGCAGTTTTGCCAGAAACGAGATCGTTCGAGAAAGAGATGCTCATGCCAGTTGCTTTACCTAAGGCATGCAACGAGTTCGCCAATGGCTGTTTTGGAATATCAATATTGACCGGTACACTGAACGTCTCCTCTTGCTGTTTTGGAATTTGCGTATTCAATGCTTCAGCGCTGGCAAATTGCGCTGACACTACCCCCCAAACTGCAAACAATGTGTACATTGCACACTGTTTAATATTCTTGATTTGCATAACCTGAATCTCCCTCTGTATAGACTCATCTATCTGGGAGAGAAAAACCTGACGTCGTTTACTTATTTTTACAATTTGTGTTTGGTAATTGGTTTTGATTGCGCTTGAAGATCAAAGCAGGGAGTTGACAAGACCAGCTTGTAGCAGAGAAAAGCTAAAAAGCTTAATGAATTACAGCGTTTGAAAAAATGACAACGAGGAGAATTATTGATACTCGTCTTGAGTGCGTACTCATTAATAGGAAATGCGATAAAAACTTGCTGAAGGGCGCCTCAAACAGGCGCAATTGGATTAATGCTTACTGCTGATGAGTGTGTATTGCGGCGTGTCTTTCACAGACACCTTGGCGATATTAGGCAAACCGCGCAGGAATTGTTCTATATCCTTGATATTGATATCGGCTGATATATTGCGGATATCCTTACCCATGGCACGCACGGGTTTAAGGCGATAACGTGAAACGGTAGTAGCTATTTCGTCGACGTCGGCACGCTCAAACACCAGCCTGCCATCCAGGAAGGCAAACGCATCGGAGGCCGGGCGGTTCACCAGCACAGTGGCACGATTCGGGTAAACCTCCACTACCTGCCCATTGGTGATCACACGTGTCTCAGTGACCACCTCCTGCTCACCTTCTTCAACTTTAGGCTCTACTCTCACCGTGCCATGGTCTACGCTGACTCTCACTAATTGGTCAAGGCGGTTCACAGCAAAGCGCGTACCGAGTACGGTGACTTTGGCAGTATCAGTTTCAACGATGAATGGACGGTCAGGATCTTTAGTAACTTCAAAAATCGCTTCACCCTCCCGCAGTAATACACGACGCTCATGCCGGTAATAGGTGACTTCCATATCACTTTTGGCACTAAGGGTAACGCGGGTACCGTCATCCAGTGTTTTGTGCGCGATCTGCCCGACCGGGTTTTGCGCAGCCAGTTGCATAACAGGGGTGGCTTGCCAATCAAGATATTGCTGATGGAAGACATAGCTCATGATGCAGAGCAGCGAAACCAAAAATAGTTGGCCGACGCGGCGTTGCTTGTTTTTGCGTTTGGATTCCTGCGCCAGGAAGGCGTGTTGTTCAGCCTCATCGGCCAGCGTCGATAATGTCTCAGCCGAGCTCATTCTTTGCATGGCGCGCTTGATACTTTCATACTCGGAAGCATGGTTAGGATCATCGGCCAGCCATTGCTCAAAGTCGTCACGTTCCTTTGCCCCTTGAGAATGCTCACGCATCCGCAGGTACCAACGTGCCGCCACTTCGCTGACTGTCATGGGTTTTAACATTTAGGGTGTTTAAAAGTTATCGCGCTATTTTTTGCTGAAATGCTCTAATGTCGAGCATAGCACGAATCAGGTGTTTTTCTACCATGCTGGTGCTGATTCCCAAATGGGTTGAGATATCGGCCTGCTTCATTTCATCCACATGGTACAACCAGAATACCTGGCGGCATTTCTTGGGCAGCAGATCGACAATCCGTTGCAAGTTAAACAGCATTTGCCGCGTTTCATAGATCTGCTCGGGAGAACAATCCAGGACCAGTGCTGTTTCATCTATCTGGTCCTCTTCAACGAAGCGGGTCCGGTAACGGTATTCATCCACCATCAGGTGGTTAACGATACCGTTGAGGTAGGCTTCAGGCGACTCTTCCCTTGCCGGGTGGCTTGAAACAGCAAAATAAACCAAAGCATCATGCAGAATATCTTTAGCGCGCTGCACACAAGCTGTACGCCTGCCAATGCGCCGCAGCACATCTGTATATGCCCATTGCAAATCTATCCCAGACCACGCTAATGTATCGCTCATATTTCACCACCAAAAAATTTCATTTCTCTGAATTAAGTGCAAAACACGTGCCATTACATTTATTTGCAATAAGAGACTGATTCTCAATTATAAAAAAAAAGACTAGGGAATTTTTCCCGATTAAATTTAGGCTGACTACAACCAAATTGAAGGAAATTGGCTACTTATAACCACAATTGAGCCAAATTGGTTGTGAGAAAAAACTGCTAAATTGATTGAGCAGATACAATGTTCAGCTGGGAAGAGACAAGCGTAAAAAAAGCCTTAAATCAATGATTTAAGGCTTTCTCAGTATTGCTTGATACATCTTATGGTGCCGGGAGCCGGAATCGAACCGGCACGCCTTGCGGCGCTGGATTTTGAGTCCAGTGCGTCTACCAGTTCCGCCATCCCGGCATGGGATATAATGTTGGACAACAAAGAAGCTATTATAACCATATTTTCGATTTATGAGAACTCTAGATTTCGATTTTTATCTCCCGCAGCACCTGATTGCACAACATCCTTTACCAAATCGTTCACAAAGTCGCCTGCTGGAAGTAGACGCTGCCAAAGACACCATCCGGGATAATTTTTTCCGCCAGATCAGCGATTATTTTGAAGCTGGCGATGTGTTGGTACTGAACGATACCAAGGTGATCAAAGCGCGGCTGTTCGGGCAAAAAGCCACCGGTGGAAATATCGAGGTGATGATAGACCGCGTGTTTGAATCACAGGAGGCTTACGCGCAAATTAAATCCTCGCGCTCACCCAAAGCGGGCAGCTTGTTGCACCTGGCTAATGGCTACCAGGCAGAGGTTTTGGGGCGCCATGCCGACATGTTTCATCTCCGGCTGCTGGGCGATCAATCCTGGTACGACTTCCTGGAACAGCATGGCCAATTGCCATTACCGCCATATATTGAGCATGCGGCTGATACGGCTGATGACACCCGCTACCAGACGGTATTTGCCAAGCATGAGGGCGCAGTCGCTGCGCCGACCGCAGGCTTGCATTTCGATGAAGCAATGTTGAGCGCACTCGCCGAAAAAGGTGTACATGTGCGTTATGTCACCTTGCATGTGGGCGCTGGCACTTTCCAGCCGGTGAAGGTGGATAATATTGCCGAACATCATATGCATAGCGAGGTCTATCACTTGCCGGAGGAAACTATCGCCGCGATTCTGCAGGCAAGATCAGCCGGCAAACGCGTCACCGCCGTTGGTACGACTTCATTACGTACGCTGGAAAGTGCTGCGCGTGCGCAAAAATTATTCGCGCACCATGGCGAAACCGATATTTTCATCACGCCGGGATTCGAGTTTCAATTGGTAGACCGCCTGATCACCAATTTTCACCTGCCTAAAAGCACATTAATGATGCTGGTTTCTGCGTTTGGCGGTTATGATTTGCTGCGTCGCGCTTATGCGCATGCCATCCAGGAGTCTTACCGGTTCTTCAGTTATGGCGATGCCATGCTGATCACGCGTGCGTCTTCGAAAAAAATCAAGGAAAGTGCTGATTAGAGTCAATCCACTTAATAACCTGAGCGAGCAACAACATACACGCTTTGGTAAACTTGCCGTTCGAATTAGCGTCTATATAAACACGTAAAACAGGATCACGGAGATATGCAATTGAATACGAAATTACTGAGCGGTTTGGCACTGCTATGCCTGTCGCTGACTGCCCAGGCAGACATTCTGCCGGAAGCTGAAGTCGGTATTAAAATCCCGCTCAGCAAAAAACCGACCACTCGCCCGATGACGGTAGCTTATTTGCCGGGCAATCAGCATTACTACATTGCGGATGGTGGCCTGGCGCCTATGGGCAGCGAGTTTGAAGCGCCTATTTCAAAGTCTGAAGTGCATGCCTATACCGCCACCGGCCAATATGTGAATTCAGCCAAGCCGGGCTTTGATAACCGCTCGCTTTATTACAACGCCAACTCCAAAAAACTGGAAACCATTACCTACAACATTTCTACCGCCGCTGGTTTTTCACCCAATACAGGGATTTTCAGCCTGGACGTAGACGACAAGGGTGAAGTACTCACTACCTCTAGTGATATCCATCAGTTCAACCCTGCGTTTGGTGATGCCGGCACGATGCCAAGCTATGACCCGGCGACCAATCTCTACTATGCCAAACAGGAACATGGCAATCTTGTATTTGTGGTGGATGCGAAGCAGCGCGAAAAGCTAAAGGAAATCAAACTGGATTTCAGCAAAGCGCAAGTGGTTCACGATGACGTCAGCGACCACTTTGTGGCATTTACCGGCGTTGATGGTAACGAACTGGCATTGCTTGATGTTGACCATAAAGCAGTGTTGATTTTTGACCTGAATGGCCATTACGTTGGTAAGAGTGCATTGCCAAAAACCATGAAACTGCGCTCACACAATCATTTTAATGGTGCGGGTTACAGCAACGGCATGCTGTTTGTGTATCACGAGAACGAAGGCGAGTTTGGTACTTACTACGGATTTAAAGTCGTGAAATAAGCCCTTTAATCAGCAACAAAAAACCGCGCACCAGCGCGGTTTTTTATTATACAAATCAGGCCTATTGGCTGGCAATATTCAGTTTGAGCGGAGACTCATAATGCCAGTGATTGCGCCATGCACCCACTACCAGGTTAGGGTATTCCGGCTTGCCAAGGCTGCCGTTATAACGACCTAGCGCGCGGTAATAATCGCCGCGTTCGATATCCAGGTAATGGCGCAGAATGGTGCAGCCATAACGCAGGTTCAAACGCATATCAAACAGGTTATGTTCGTTAGCGCCTATGCTTTTGACCCAGAACGGCATCACTTGCATATAACCACGCGCACCGACACTGGAAAGCGCATATTTCTTGAAACCACTTTCAACCTGGATTAACCCCAGCACCAGTTGCGGATCCAGGCCCGCACGTGTCGCTTCGTAATGGACTGACTTTAAGAAATCTTCGCGGTATTGCGTATCCGGCATGCGTTTTGTTAACCGCGCTGACATTTCCTGCAACCATTGTTGCGCGGTTTGCTCGGTGTCAAATAACAAGCGGGGCGCCGCCACATCGCTGACGGATTTTTGCATCACAGATTTGACACTGTTAGCTAGCGGCTCTTCTTTCTGGTTACCGGCCACGGTGATGGACGACCATAACAACAGGCCGGTTAACAACATTGCAGCAGGTAAAAAGCGTGGTGTATTCATCTTGCCTATTCTATGCAATAGAGAAGCGATCCAGGCACCGAACAGAAGCAATAAAGCCTGCTAGTTAATGCCCCGGTTAATGCCCAAGTTTGTCACGTAAAAACGCAACACTTTCAGCTACTTGCAAGTTTTGTGCCTCGGCATCCGTGCGGCCTTTATATTCCACTTTACCTTCGGCCAGGCCACGGTCACCAATGACAAACCGGTGCGGGATACCCATCAAATCACTTTCGGCAAACATCACGCCCGGGCGCTCGCCACGGTCATCCAGCAACACATCCACGCCAGCTTGCTGCAATTCCTTGTAAAGGTCGAATGCAGCCTGTTTTACAGCCTCACTTTTATCGAGACCAATCGGGCAGATCACCACATCAAACGGTGCCATGCTGCGCGGGAAAATTATCCCTTTGTCATCATGGCCTTGTTCAATCGCCGCACCGACAATACGTGACACACCGATGCCATAACAGCCCATTTCCATCACTTGCGACTGCCCGTTTTCGTCCAGGTAAGTGGCCTGCATCGCTTGCGAGTATTTGCTACCTAACTGGAAAATATGACCGACTTCGATACCGCGGCACAAACTCAGCGTGCCCTTGCCATCAGGGCTGGCATCGCCTGCCACCACGTTGCGGATATCCGCCACTATCACTGGCTCTGGCAAATCACGGCCAAAGTTAACGCCAGCCAGGTGGAGTTTAGGTTTATTGGCGCCACAGACAAAATCGCTCAATACCGCCACTGCCCTGTCCGCAATCACGCGCACATTGGCATTGACGCCGACCGGGCCGATAAAGCCAGGCGGACAGCTTAAATTGGCGCGAATCTCTTCTTCGGTGGCCAGGCGAAAATCTCTTACACCTTCCACTTTGCTGAATTTAATTTCGTTCAATTGATGGTCACCGCGCAACAAGGCCAGCGTGAAGACCTCATCAACAATCAGGGCGACTGACTTCACCGTTTTAGTCACTGGCACTTCCAGCAATTTGGCCACATCTTCACAGGTGGTCTGCTTGGGCGTATCCACTTCACGCATGGCTTCAGCAGCGGCCGGGCGGCTATCGTTGGATACCGCTTCAGCCATCTCGACGTTCGCTGCGTAATCAGAATCTTCACAATAGGCCAGCGCATCTTCGCCACTATCGGCCAGCACATGAAACTCTTGCGAGCCATCGCCACCAATCGCACCGGAGTCAGCTTTTACCGCTCGGAACTTGAGGCCTAAACGGGTGAAGACATTGCTGTAAGCGGTGTGCATGCTGTTGTAAGTTTCCACCAGGCAATCCGTGCTGGTATGGAAAGAGTAAGCATCTTTCATCAGGAACTCACGTGCTCGCATCACGCCGAAGCGAGGACGGATCTCGTCACGGAATTTGGTCTGGATCTGGTAGAAATTTAACGGTAATTGTTTATAGCTGCTGATCTCTTTACGCGCGATGTCAGTAATCACTTCTTCATGCGTTGGGCCAAAACAGAAGTCACGTTCGTGCCTGTCCTGTATCTTCAGCATCTGCGGGCCAAACACCGCCCAGCGGCCGGTTTCTTCCCACAATTCCTTAGGCTGCACGGCAGGCATCAGCAGCTCCAGCGCTCCGGCTTTATTCATTTCATCGCGGACGATGTTTTCCACTTTGCGCAGTACACGCATACCCAGTGGCATCCAGCTATACAAACCGCTGCCTAATTTTTTGATAAGCCCGGCCCTGACCATCAGTTTATGACTGATCAGCTCGGCATCTGAAGGGGCTTCCTTTTGGGTTGCGATGAAAAATTGTGAGGCGCGCATAAGAATGGACTTCTAACAGAATTCTAAAGGCCGAATTTTAGCCTTAAATGCAGCGCTAGTCAGCAAGTAAACACGCAGCAAACAAGCTGGCTTTATTAGCGATGATGAATGGGGCTGTCTTCCGGGATATAGCCGTCTTTCCATTGCGCCAGTGGCACAATGGTCGCGGCATGACCGTTATCATAAAACCAGCTATCTACCGCAAACTCGGCCTGGCTTTCATTTTCACGGATGACCGCCGTGCTATGTGGCCACCCGGTAAAGAAGAATTTTCGGGTGCGGGTATCCTGGATAGTATGCAAGCGGATCAAGCCAGCCTGCTGCATTAAACGCATATAGGTGGTGCTATTGATCGCCTCATCGTTGCAGTCTTGCTGGTGCTTGTAGGCACTGTTACCAAAAGTGCCGGCGCGGTCTGCAGCGGTGCCGGTTTTGGCACCTACCATGTCTTCCAGCATACCGATGGCATCGGCGATTTGAGTGCGTTCCTGTGCCGGACTTTCTGCCTGGGGAGTAAAAATAGCGACTACGTTATCCCACTCTGGCGGGGTCAGCTGAAGCTGGTCGGAGTGCATGCAACCGCCACCCTGGCAGATTTCAAATGCGGCCAGGCTGGGCTGGGTGTGATAGATGCGATAGATATCTTTTAAGTCAGCCTGCGCACCGCCAGCCGCTAGCAATAACAAACCGCCCAGCAAAACACTAGAGTACCAATACGTGATTGCAAAGCTCGTTGCGCGGTGTGGCTTCCGGCGGGAAGTATGCTGCAAGATGCCCGCCAATTGCAGTAATGCCGTGTGTAACACCTTGTTCAAACTGCCCACTTCTAAACATCCCTTCCATTTGCTGGCAAATATGCTGCCAGCCCTGCGCCTGCACATGCCGGTGTATGCCACGGTCGGCGATGATCTCTACATCTTTATCTGCCAGCATCAGGTAAATCAGCACGCCGTTATTCTGTTCAGTATCCCAGATATTCAGCTGCCCGAACAGTTGTATCGCCCGTTGCCGCGGCGATATGCCTTGCAGTATGGCTTGCAGCGGCAGGCCGGATTCAATCACGATCCGAATTTCACCGGCATGCAGATGCTCATTCACGGCAATGGCGTGTTCGATATGCTGCAATGCAGTCTCGGAAAAATGGCGCTTGACCTGCCATGGATGGCTGGTGAGATGCCGGAAAAAACGCTTGAAGGGATGTACGTGTTTCATTACCAATCTCCTGACGCGCCGCCGCCACCAAAACCGCCACCACCGCCGCTGAATATATCGCGGCCGCCACCTCCACCACCAAAGCCGCCCGGGAACCCGCCTATAGGCAAACCACCCTGACCGCCACCCATGGCCAGGGTGAAGATAAAGGCGGCAAGCCCGACCAGGCCCATGACCAGGAGCGTTGCGCCGAGGAAACCGGCCAGCACAGCTAAAGCGCCACCAGTAAGGGCACTGCCAAAAAACGAGCCTAGCATGCCGCGTAAAATAGCGCCCAGGAAAATAGCGGCGAACATCAGGATAGGTAACCAGTGCATCAAGCCCTGTTGCCCTGACGCTGTTTGTCCTTTAGCGGGTGCCGGCAATTGCTCGCCCTGGATCAGTTTAATCAGGCTATCTGTTGCCACATGCAAGCCCTGGTAAAACTGGCCTTGCTTGAATGCAGGTGATAGTTGCTCGGCAACAATACGCTTGGCGACCGCATCGGGGATCGCACCTTCCAGGCCATAACCGACTTCGATCCGCATTTTACGGTCCTGCTTGGCGACAATCACGATGACCCCATCATCCTGCTTTTCGCGACCGATTTTCCAGGCATCAGCCAGGCGGATGCCAAATTGCGCGATGTCTTCAGGTTGCGTGGTGGGTAATATCAGCACGGCGATTTGAGAGCCGGTCTGCTGCGAGAACTGCGACAGTTTTTCGTTGAGTGCTGTCTGTTCTTCGGCCGAGAGCGTCTGTGTCAAATCCGTGACCGCCGCACTTAACGGCGGAATATCGACCAAACCTTTGGCGGCGTGTGCGCTGATGCCAACCACCAGCAGGCTGCAAACCAGCAGCGTACGCAACCAGGCTGAAAACATCAACTGCAAAGCCATCAATTATTTATCGCCGAAATCTACTTTAGGCGCAGATGAAATCGCTTTTTCATTTTCTACCGTAAACGATGGTTTTGGCTGATAGCCGAACATCATGGCCGTCAGGTTATTAGGGAAACTACGCACGGTCACGTTGTATTGTTTCACTGCTTCAATGTAACGGTTACGCGCAACAGTCACGCGGTTTTCGGTACCTTCCAGTTGTGCCTGCAAGTCACGGAAGCTGGCATCGGCTTTCAGGTTAGGGTAATTTTCAGACACCACCATCAGGCGTGACAATGCACTGGTCAACTGGCCTTGTGCAGCCTGGAATTTCGCAAACGCTTCCGGGTCATTCAGCAACTCCGGCGTCACTTGCATACTGCCCACTTTGGCACGCGCTTCGGTTACCTCGGTCAATACCTTTTCTTCATGATTGGCGTAGCCTTTCACGGTAGAAACCAGGTTAGGGACCAGGTCGGCACGGCGCTGGTACTGGTTCAGCACTTCAGACCAGCTGGCCTTGGTTTCTTCATCCAGCGATTGAAACTGGTTATAGCCACAGCCAGACAGCATTAACACACTGGCTAACAACACAATCTTGAACATTTGACGCATCATGATTTTCCTCAGTAATAATTTTGATTTATATGGGGGCCAGGTCCCTGGCTACAACTGGCCCGATTTTATTTTTCTACGAGATTCAGTTTTTCTTACTTTTCAGCCAGTAGCAGACACAAGTCATGCCAGACCTCTTTTTTCAGCAACGGATTGGCCAGCATGGCATCCGGATGATGCGTAATCACATAGCGCATCTCGGCGTGCGTCAACATCTGGCCTCGTATAGAAGCGAGATCCGTGTGATTGGTTCCCAAAAATGTATTGGCCGCTTCCAGTCCAAACAAAATGGCAAACCGGCTTTGTACTTGTGCGACTTTTACCGGCTGGTGATAAACGTGTAACTCTTCCGGAGACAGCTTCAATGCACGTACGATATTTTCCAGTAACTGTTGTGCGGCATCATCTGTTTGCGGAGACAGTAACAACCAAGGTGACTGAATCACTGGCGCAGCAGGTTCAGCTTGCGTGTTTTCAGGAATCTCCCCTACTGGAGCAGGCTCACTCTCAACCATCAGTTCGGTTACCGCTTCAGCAATCATGCTTTCAGGCGATACCGGAGCGGTTTGTTCAATGAGCTTTTCTGTAAACGCCTCAGGTACAGACGGCAATTCAATAGCTGGCAACGTACTGTCGGCTAATGGCGTGCGCAACCGCCAGACAGGCAACAACTCCAATTCCCGCAATAGTTCTTCGCGCCCCAGACTCACAGCATGCTCCTGTTTTGAATATTCATACTTAAGGCCTTATAAGGCGACCCCCATCAACACGGCATCTTCACGCCCTGACTTGGTCGGGTAATAATTGCGGCGAATGCCCATTTCACAAAAGCCCATCGCTTCGTATAAAGCAATCGCTTTGGCATTGCTCTCACGCACCTCAAGAAACATATTGCTTGCAAGCCTATGCCTGGAAATATCAATCATATGCGCAAGCAACTCTCTTCCCAAACCCTGACCCTGATGCGTTTGCGCGATACTGATATTTAACAGATGCGCTTCATCCAGCACCATCATCACCAGCGCATAACCTGCGATTTCACCGGATATTTCCATCACCCGTGCGCAATAGCCAGAATCCAGTGAATCCTTGAAATTACCGTAGGTCCACGGGTGGCTGTAAATAGTCGGCTCTATGCGGCAAACCGCGATCAGGTCTTCATATGACATGGCCCGGAATTGTGGCTGGTATTGAGGTAATGCGCTCATGCAATAGCCCCTACAATGTTTGCCCTTGTGCGCGTTCATCAGCGGTGAGTGCCACGCGGTTGCGTATATAAAGCGGTGCAGCCTGTTGCGCAGACTGGGTCTCTCCGGCAATAAATCCGGGCGTTGCAATCATTAACATGGCCTTGGCTGTTGGCATCACTTCCGCATGAATTTCGCTGATCTGCTGAGTATATTGCGCTGAAAGCACATCACCAAATGCAGCCCAGCCAGAGCCTGCCGCCAACCAGCCATCTCCCTCAATCGCCGGCACGTCATGTGGCTTGCACACCAGCGGTGGCGAAACCTCCACCCAGCCATGCTGTTGTTTGATTAACGCTGCATGGTAGACCTCACCCATTCTGGCATCGAGACAAACCACCACTTTTTCAGCCCTGGTTTCCAGCCAGGCCGCTTGTGCCACCGCCTGCACAGAACTCACTCCAATCACTGGCAGGTTGGCGCCGAAAGCCAAGCCCTGGGTAACGCCTACCGCCACGCGTACGCCGGTAAATGCGCCTGGGCCTGTGCCATACGCAATACCATCCAGTTCAGCCAGTTTTACCCCGGCTTCTGCCAGCAAGCGTTGAATTTCAGGCAAGATGCGCTGCGAAGCGGCAGGCCCGGTCGCTTCATGGAAAGCAGTCAGTCCAGCTTCCGCTTGTACGGCTAGTGAAAGGAATTCTGTAGAAGATTCGATTGCGAGTAATTTCATGATAGTCATTGTTGATCACACTTTATTTTCCATCACCAGTGAAATCAATGAATCCCGTTTAATAGCTATGCTGCGCGGCAGGAAACTGGCCGCATTTTACAGCTTGAACGTAATTTGTGATTGCTTGCTCAATGTTACCAGCCTGGCCCAGGAAATTTTGCGCAAAACGAGGCGCTTTATACTCCTGCGGTGTTTTATCTGCAGGCCCGGTATAAATCCCCAATAAATCCTGCAATACCAACACCTGGCCACTACAGCCAGCGCCTGCGCCTATCCCTATGGTTGGCACTGAAATACTTTTGGTGATGTGGGTTGCCAGTGCGGCCGGCACCATTTCAAACAGCACCATGCTGGCTCCGGCAGTTGCCATCGCTTGCGCATCTTTCAAAATCACCTGGCCTGCTTCTTCAGTTTTGCCCTGGATTTTGTAACCACCCAGTTTTTCTACTGATTGCGGTGTGAACCCCAGGTGTGCACATACAGGAATACCGTTTGCAACCAGGGTGCGGGCGGTTTCCACCATATGACCACCACCTTCAATCTTGACAATATGCGCACCGGCCTTGATCAAAGCCTGTGCATTGCTCAAGGCATCTGCCAGGTCGTGTTCGTAACTATCCACCGGCATATCACTCATGATCACGGCATCAGGCGCGCCTTTGGCAACAAGACGGGTGTGATACAGCATGTCCTGCATAGTGACGCACAGCGTGCTGTCGCCACCCTGGATCACCATGCCTAATGAATCGCCGACCAGCAGCATATCTACGCCGGCCAAATGCATCAGCTTGGCAAACGTGGCGTCATAGCAAGTTAGCATGGCGATTTTCTCGCCGGACATTGCACGTGATAAGAGAGCATTTAGCATATTAGGTAGACAGTTTTAAATGCTTATACGGGATAAAATCCAAGATGCACGGAGCACAGAAACCGGAATGTACATTCTGTACATGAGGATTTTGAGCACCACGCAACGCCGGAGTTTGCACGTAGATGCATTTAACTAAAAATTAGGATTAAAGTACTCGCGGCTGCTCTTGATCTGATTGATACGCTCAATCAGCAAATCAAACGCTTCCGGGTCTTTGATGATATTGAGTTTTTCATTGTTGACGATCAGCAAAGGCGAGGCGTCATAGGTATGAAAAAACTCACTGTAAGCCTCGGCCAGGCGCGCAATATATTCGCGTGGCATCTCCTGCTCGTAGCTGATGTTGCGCTCTTCAATACGTTCCACCAACGCATCCACCGGGGTTTGCAAATACACCACCAGATCAGGTTTTGGCGCTTTCAATTGCAGATGCTGGTAAATCTGGTGATAGAGGGAATACTCTTCATCATCCAGGTTCAGGCGCGCGAACAACGGATCTTTTTCAAGAAAAAAATCAGAGACGGTTGGCTGGCCAAACATATCGCGTTGCGCCATATCTTCAATCTGGCGTGAACGTTGAAACAGGAAGAAAAGCTGCGTCGGCAAGGCATAGCGCTGGGCATCCTGGTAAAAACGCGTCAGGAAAGGGTTGGACTCAGCTTTTTCGGAGAGCAGTTCTACCGAGAACTTGTCTGCCAACATGCGTGCTAGGGTGGTTTTGCCACTACCTATCGGGCCTTCGATTACAACATAAGGAAAACGGGTAAACATGGTTATTGCTCGTTCAGCTAATTTAATCAGTGATCCAGTTTTCGCACATCATCATGCGGAAATTCTGTTACCCATTCTACAACAGTCTGCCCTTGTGGCAGCATAAAGTCGGGCACAATTTCAGCCAGTGGCAAAATAACAAAGCCGCGCTCATGCATGCGAGGATGTGGCAATGTGAGATGTGCAGTCTCCATGCGCAACCCGGCATAATCTAGCAGGTCGAGGTCCAGAATACGTGGCGCATTGGGGAAAGGCCGCTCACGGCCAAAGGTTTGCTCAATATCCAGCAGTAACTGCATCAGCTCTGGCGCGGGGATTTCGGTACTAACCTGTATCACTGCATTGATAAAGTCAGGCTGATTATCGTAACCTACCGGCGCGGTGGCATACAGGCTGGAAGCTTTCACCAAGCTCAAGCCCGGCGTTTGTGATAATACCTGGATGGCTTTGGCGACCTGCACCTGCGGCTGCTGCAAATTGCTGCCGAGCGCAATCAAGGCCAGCGCCATTAAGCTGAATTCCCGCTAGCGGAAGCCGGTTTTTTCTTGCGTGGACGGCGGCGGCGCTTTTGCAAACCGCTATCAGGCAACAGCATATTGGTACGCTCTTCTGTGCCGGCGTCAGCAAACCGTGTCCACCACTCACCAAGCTCTTCAGGCAACTCGCCAGAGGCGCAGCGCAATAACAGGAAGTCATAACCTGCCCGATATTTCGGGTTAGTCAGCAAGGCATAAGGGCGCTTGCCGGAGCGCTGTTCAAAGCGCGGCTGCATGGCCCAGATTTCTTTCATGGTGGCCGTGTAGCGATTATGAATCGCCATTTTTTCGCCCTGTTTATCAATGATCTCATTCATTGCCAGGTGCAAGGCCGGAATCAGGGGTTCGCCGCGCTTCTGGTTTTCAAGCCAGGCTTGCAGTACTTCATGCCACAGCAAGGTCGCAAACAGGAAACTAGGGTTGGAAGACTTGCCTGCCAGAATACGGTCATCGGTATTCTTTAAGGCCAGCATGACGAATTTTTCGCCTAGCGGTTGCTCCAGCACCACATCCAGCAACGGCAATAATCCGTGATGCAAATGCTGTGCGCGCAAAGCGCTAATGCTTTCAATCGCGTGGCCGGATAAAAACAGCTTCAGCATTTCATCAAACAGGCGGCTAGGTGGTACATCTTCCAGCAAATCTGCCAGTTTGCGGATAGGTGCTTCGGTGGTCTGCTCAAGTTTCAAACCCAGCTTGGCGGAAAGACGTACGGCGCGCAACATACGCACCGGATCTTCCTGGTAACGTTTGACCGGGTCGCCAATGATACGTAAGGTTTTGGCGCGGACATCGGCGACACCATTATGGAAATCCAGCACTTCATGGCGTTTGGGATCGTAATAAAGCGCGTTGGCGGTGAAATCACGCCTGACCGCATCCTCTTCAATCGAGCCAAAAATATTGTCACGGATAATGCGGCCACTGTCATTGGTCTCGCCATCACCCTCGCTTTGGTGGTGACCGCGGAAAGTAGATACTTCTATCGTTTCCTGCCCCCACAACACGTGTACCAGGCGGAAACGGCGACCAATAATACGTGAGCGGCGGAATGCCTTATGCACCTGTTCCGGCGTGGCATTGGTGGCAATATCAAAATCTTTTGGCGGATGGTTAAGCAGCAAGTCACGCACGGCGCCACCGACGATGTAGGCTTCAAAACCCGCCTTTTGCAGGCCGTCGCAGGTTTTAAGTGCAGCCTGGCTAATCAGCTTGGGATTGATCTTGTGTTTGCTGGCTGAAATCACCTGCACCGCAGATGATTTACCTTTTTTGGAGGTTTGACCAGGCCCGGAAGTTTGATCTGGTTGCTGACCCCGTTTGCGAAATACTTTTTGCAGAAATTGTTTAATCATTACTCAGTGAACATCAGCGCATCATGCGCATTAAAGTTTATGTTGGTTATTCCACAGCACATCCGGAACACCGGCATGCCGATTCAAGGTACGACATAATACAAACAGCAGGTCTGACAGTCGATTCAGGTATTGCAAATTGACGGCGGTCACCGGTGATTGCGCGTGCAAGGCATGCAATACACGCTCGGCGCGCCGGCAGACGGTGCGTGCCAGATGACACACCGCGGAAGCGCGGCTGCCTCCCGGCAATATAAACTCTTTCAGCGGGCTCAGCTCGGCATTCCAGCTATCCAGTGCCTGCTCCAGAACAGCGACACGCCCCGCCTGCATAAAAGTATGGCCCGGCATACTGAGCTCACCGCCCATATCAAACAAGTCATGCTGGATGGCCTGCAGCTGATCACGTACATCAGCCGGCAGCTCTTCAACCAGCAACATACCCAGCACTGCATTCAGCTCATCAACCTCACCCATGGCCTGCACGCGCAGATCGAACTTTGCCACGCGCGAGCCATCGCCGAGGCCAGTGGTGCCGCTGTCTCCGGTGCGTGTGTAAATTTTGCTCAGCCGGTTGGCCATTCCTGAAACCTGACTAAAATCCTATATAATCCGCTCATTATAAATCAACCCGTGCCATTTCGATGTGCCCAGCGATTGCAGTCAATGCCCCGGTCGGAGTGATGGATTCAGGGGTGGGCGGACTCACCGTGCTCAAACACCTGACGCGACAGCTCCCGCATGAGCATTTCATCTATTATGCCGATAGTGCCTATGCTCCTTATGGCAACCAATCTGCGGTAAAAATTCAACAACGCTGCTTCACCATCGCCGACATACTCTTAGTCCAGGGAGCCAAAGCGCTGGTAGTGGCCTGCAATACTGCCACCGCCGCCGCCATCGGCCCCATGCGTGAGCATTTTCCTTTACCGATTATCGGCATGGAACCGGCCGTCAAGCCAGCGGCCGCTGCCAGCAAAAATAATGTCATCGGCGTGCTCGCTACCACCGGCACCCTGCAGAGCGCACAGTTTGCCGCTTTGCTTGAGCATTACGGCCATGGTGTGCAAGTCGTCACCCAAGCCTGTGTTGGCCTGGTTGAGCGCATAGAACAAGGCCTGCTTGACCAGCCTCAAACAATCAGCTTATTAGAAACTTATTGCCAACCTTTGATAGAAGCAGGTGCCGATACCATCGTGCTGGGCTGCACCCACTACCCGTTTGTGCGTAACCACATTCAAAAAATCGTTGGGCCTGATGTCACCCTGATTGATACCGGTGCCGCGGTTGCCAAACGTTTACAACAGGTCTTGGCAGAAAAAGCGTTGCTGAATACCACCAGTGAGCTAAGTCAACTGCACTTTTTAACCAGTGGTGCAGACGAGACGCAAGCGATCATGCGCCAGCTTTGGCAAATGCTTTAAGTTAAATAAACAAAACCCACGCAATGCGTGGGTTTTGTTTATTACTGATATCTTAATGATGGTGCACCTGCGTGCCCGGTTTAAGCTTGAATCTGGTGCCGCAGTAAGGACAAGCCACTTGCCCGGTTTTCGCCACATCCAGAAACACGCGCGGGTGCGAAGCCCACAATGCCACTTCCTTGGTTGGGCAATGCAGCGGCAAATCGTTGCCGTCTACTTCAAACTCTTTTACATCAGACATTCAGCTTCTCCCACACACAGCCA
>JALDYP010000038.1:0-26533 GCA_032153875.1 Methylophilus sp. | reverse complement strand
TCATCATAGGCATGTCTACCCGCGCCAGCCATGATGACAAACTCAAAAACTGGACAGACAAACAGGCGGTGCCTACCGTGAGTGTCAGCCAGCCTGGCGGAGCGGTCGATGGTAACCAGCTGATCTTACCGGGACGCTTTGAAGCATTTTCGCGCGCACCTATTTACGCCCGTGTCAGTGGTTACCTGAAAAGCTGGAAAGTCGATATCGGTGGTTCAGTCAAGGCCGGGCAATTGCTAGGCGAGGTGGAAACGCCTGATCTTGACCAGGAGTTGCTGCAGGCCAAAGCAGACCTGGCGAGTGCCCAGGCTAACGTCAGCCTGGCAGAAACCACTGCCAAGCGCTGGCAGAATATGCTGAAAACCCAATCGATCGCGCGACAGGAGGTCGATGAGAAGCAGGGGGATTATTTAAGCAAACAGGCATTGGTAAAAGCGTCTGAAGCCAATGTGCAGCGTTTGCAGGCACTTAAGGGCTTTGCCAGCATCGTGGCGCCGTTTGATGGCTCCGTGACTGCGCGTAATACCGATACCGGTGCGCTGATTAACGCCGGTAGCAGCGGTACTACTGCACTGCCATTATTTGAAGTGTCCAACACCCGCAAGCTGCGCTTATATATCAATGTGCCGCAGAATTATGTCAGCCATATCAAACCCGGCGGTAAAGCGACTTTCAGTGTGCCTGAATATCCCGAGAGCAGTTTTGAAGCGACTATCCAGTCTACCTCAGGTGCCATCAATACGTCGTCAGGCACGACCCTGGTGCAATTGCTGGTTGATAATGCAGCAGGCAAGTTTTTGCCAGGCGGATTTGCCAATGTGAATCTGCAAATGAAGGATGCGGCTGGCATTTTGAGTATTCCGGCCAGTGCGCTGATTTTTGACCAGAATGGTTTGAAGGTCGCAACGGTTGGCGCGGATCAGAAAGTGGCTTTGAAAACCATCACCATTGCGCGTGATTTGGGTAAAACCCTTGAAATCCAGACCGGGCTAACGGCTAACGATCACGTGATTGAAAATCCGCCGGATGGGGTGACTGACGGCACGCTGGTCAATGTTGCGACGTCGCCTGAACAGGCGGCAAAAGAACAGGCCAAACCAGCGAAGTAGAAAAGCAATTGAGGTCGAAGTTGGTGAAGTGAAAGGCCACTGAAGTAAATGCGTTAATTGACGTATAGCTGGCCCAGTTAGAATAATCGTCTAATGAGTAAGGGTATTCACTAATTATTTGCGATGGATTAATTAATACGCACAGGTTTATCGCGCCAGGATTAACCAGACACTTAATGCAGCAGCGGATAAGCTTAGAAACACATTGACCGCGGGTGGTAACCAGAACAGGTGGCCGCGTGGTTTTTCCTGGTGGCCCAGGGACTTACAGAATACGACAAATTGTATCGCGGACAATAAGGCAGTCAGCGCGCCAATCAGGATAAAACCAACGCCTATAAACAAGGACACTGTGCTTTGTGACTCGGCAAGCTGGGCATCAATGTTCATCAGCTTGATAAACAGGCCAAAACGTTCAATCACGAATCCTAGCCCCATCAGGGCGATGGAAGTGCGCTGCCAGGCCAGTAAAGTACGTTCAGCAGCAAAGTAAACGCGGGGATCATCAAGGTAAGACATGAGGGGTATTCTCGCTATCACTGATTATTAGTGATGCCATTTTACGACTTATCCAGGCCGTATGCCTGGATAAGTTATCTGGAAATAGTGACGCTTGCGATAGCTGAATTGGCCTGTTGAACAAGCCAGGCGGCTATACAAACAGGCTGATACCGAGGATTGCCAGAATAGCGACACCGATAGCCAGAATCAGGAAGATAAAGAAAAACACTTTTGAGATTTTGGCCGCACCAGACTCAACGCTGCGAAAACCCAACGCACCTGCAATCAGGGAAATAACTAAAAATATCAGCGCATAGTAAAGCATGTTCCGGCTCCTTTATAGAATATTCGTGTTTATATAATATGATGGTAAATGTTTTAAATCTGTTGCCATCATAAAAGCTGGACCCTGGCTTGAGTATAGGACTTTTCTGGAATGCGGGTAAGAATCAGCCTACGGCAGTGCATCACTCACCAGCCCATTTTGCGGATAACAATAAATATCTGAATATCGGCTGAAACCAGATTTAATGCGGCGATTGGCGGGATTCTTAAATACGGATTCAAAGCTATCTGATATTGAGATTATCTGACAAGGCTGATTCATATTGTTGTCATTGATCGCTTGATAAACTGTGGTGTATCGAGCTTGATCAGCGCGCCGGACCATGCAACAGAGTCATCAAAGTTTCAGCGTCAAGCTTGAATAAAACTGCTTCTGCTACAAAACAAACTCGCCAGAATATCCGGCAATGAACAGGGTGTTTAGACCGTACTTCCGAGGCGTTGCCATTGATGTGCGGCGATATAATCTGCCGCTTGTTTTTACAAAGATGGCTTGCAACCAGCTTGATGGCTGGAGCATGGCTTAAGAATTTGATTTGCCAGCGCCAGCTCACTAGAAAAATATAACAACACTAAGAAGAAATATAACAATGTCTGATTATAAAAATCTGGTCATTAAAATATTGTATTGGTCCGGCGTTTCGCTGCTGCTCAGGCTGGCGTGGATTTCATATGTCCTGATCAAACTATTCCCGATAGTGTTTTTGCTGCTGGTCAGTGTGTTCAGTGTGGTTTTTTTAATTAAATAATCACTCGTCTTCATTGAATGCGTTGTGGAAGTCTTCCGCTTCAATAACGCCCCTGGCGCGCATTTTCTGTATAAAAACAATTCCTTCCCGCGTCATCTGCCCTTTGCCAGATCGCCTGCCTTCACCTATATCGCCATTGGATGTCAGGGGCAAGCGGAATACTTCCTGCTGATATCTGAGGCTGGCTTCGCCCAGGCCTATCCGTTTGCATTTTTCCAGGTCTAAAACCGTAATCAGATAATAGTTGGAGCCTCTCGGATTAACCACGCGTTTCAGGTCAATGATCCCTAATTGCTCAGCCCCTTTTGATATCAAAATCTCTTCGCCCGTTGCATCGAGTTTTAAGGTGTAAGTTTGGCCATCTTTGGCGACAAATTCTTTTTGGTGCATACAAAAATCCTTAAGGGCTGTTCGGTTAAACAAATCTGTTATGAAATTTCATCATACATCAGGCTAAACTTTTTTCATCTGGTCTTAAGCCTCTAATACTTTATTAATTGCATGGGTATAAATGCAACTTCGAGAATTAAGCTTTAAAAGTGTGGTTGCTCTTGATGTGAATATTTGTTAATCGGTAGTAAACTATGTTGTAAGCAATGTTTATAAATTCCACCTGGATTTAGATTGCTAAGGACAATATCCATGGCCGAAACAGTATTCTTCAGTCTCGAAGGCATCAAAGTCAGTGATAGCCATTTTATCGCTGAAGGTCAAACCTATGCTATCGAGACAGTCACCGCTGTCCAGCATGGATTGATAGAGCCTAAACGTACCTTCTCAACCTTCTGTATGTTATCGGGATCATTCCTGATGATTTTCGAAGATATCTTTATGTTTGTCGGTGGCTTCTCAATAGCGCTCGGCATGGTGGCCTGGTTCACCGCGCAGACTTTGTACTCTGTGGTGATTCACACCGAGGAAGGCGAGAAGCAGGCATTGACCAGCACCAGCAGTACCGATATCAATAGAGTTATCCGCGCGCTGAATACCGCCATTATTAGCAGGGGCTAATAATCCAGATTAGTTTTACCTCTCCGAATTAAACACTACCCGCCTTTTCCGGCATTTCAAATTTCTTTAAACTATTTCCACCCCAAATCTGTCGCATAGAAATGGGCCTGCACGCCATTTGCCTATTTTCACCATCGCACGGCCATTATCTTGTAATATCAGTGCTGAATTCGACTGGATTTGATTAAGAATAATAAGAGCTCAGATGCAAACTACAACTTCCGAAGCGACCTTCATAAAACCAGATAACGCTGCGCTGGCATTTCGCGCCTATGCAGAGTTTGCGCCTGTCATGATGTGGACATCGGATGCTGATCACCGGTTTGGCTGGTTTAACAGGCAGTGGCGTGACTTTACCGGTAACGATCAGGCTACGGCGGCGCAGGCAAACTGGGAGGCGAGCGTACATCCTGAAGATCTCGCGCAATGTCTGGCCACGGTGACCCGGGGATTGCAATCCCGGCAATCTTTTTGCACTGAATACCGCTTAAGAAGTGCTGACGGCGCTTACAGCTGGATAGCCGATAAGGGTGCGCCAGCCTATTCAGACTCAGGTGTTTTCACCGGTTTCATTGGTAGCTGTACTGAAATCCAGGACCACAAAACGCTTGAATTAAAACGCGCAAAAGATTCTGAAACCTTAACCCAGCTCTACGAAACCATTCTTTCCGCCACGCCGGATCTCATCTACAACTTTGATTTTTCTGAGCCAGAACCGCGTTTTTCCTATGCGAACGAAGGCCTGGTGCAAATGCTGGGCCGCCCGTTTGAGCAAATCGTTGGCAAGACCCTGAGGGAACTGGGTTATGAAGACTGGCATGCGGAAATGCATCACAAAGAAATTGATACCGTCCGCGCCACTAAAAAATCCATCCGCGGAGAAGTGGCTTTTAAGGGCACTTTTGGGCGCAGGATTTATGACTACATTTTTGCCCCGGTGTTTGACAGTACTGGCGAAGTGGTCGCTGTGGCAGGCACGACGCGTGACGTGACAGAAAGCCATAACACGCAGGAGATGCTGAAACAGAGTAAGGAGGCATTACAGGAAGCCGATGCACGCAAGGATGAATTTCTGGCGATGCTGGCGCACGAATTAAGAAACCCGCTGGCGCCTATCAGCGCCGCCACGCAGATCATGATACTGAGTAATTTTGACGAGTCACGCGTACGCAAATCCAGCCAGATTATTGAGCGCCAGGTAAAGCATATGGTTGGGCTGGTGGATGATTTACTGGACGTCTCCCGCGTCACGCGCGGATTAGTCAAGATTGAGAAATTGCCGCAGGATATGGCGGCGGTTGTTGCCAGTTCTCTGGAACAAGTACGACCGCTGATTGAATCCAAGCAGCATGAGTTGATTGTGGAGTTAACATCAGAGCCTGCCAAAGTGCTGGGCGATCACAAGCGGCTGGTACAAATCGTTTCCAATATCCTCAACAACTCTGCCAAATATATCCAGGATAACGGCCAGATTAAACTGAGCATGCGTGTTGAAAATGGCACTGTTATCATTACCGTTGCAGATAATGGCATAGGCATTTTGCGCGAAGAGCAAGAGTCGATATTTGAATTATTTGCCCAGGCGAAACGCAGTGCTGACCGCTCCCAGGGCGGGCTTGGCATCGGGTTGGCGCTCGTGAAAAGCATGCTGAAGCTACATGGTGGCAGCATCACTTGTTTCAGTGAAGGGTTAAACAAGGGAAGCCAGTTTACGATTACGTTGCCTTTGTGGAAGGACACGATTTTGCAAGAGAATCAGACAGACCCCGCTGAATTAAAGCAGCAGAAAAAAATATCCGTGCTGGTGGTGGATGACAATGTAGATGCGGCCACCACCTTAGCCTCATTCATAGAATTGTATGGTCATGAAGTGATGGTTGAGCATGACTCCTTAAAGGCGCTGGCACTGATTGAAACGGCTTTGCCAATGATCTGCGTGCTGGATATCGGCTTGCCTAAAATGGACGGTTACGAGCTTGCGCAACGTATAAAGGCTAATAAAGCCATGGCGCATGCCACGCTGATCGCAGTTACCGGATATGGCAGGGAAGAGGATAAAAAAGCTGCTTTCCTGGCCGGGTTTGATCACCATCTGGTGAAACCGGTAGATTTTGAAATGCTGATCCAGCGCATCAATGAGGCAGCTGAGAAAGCCACGGCCTAGCTGCCATCAGGATGGCAAAAATTACTAAATTATTAACTTAAGTTCCTGCTATTTTTCATAAACCGTATTGGGCTATTTCTTAAACCTGGCCAGTCCTAAATCTTTCAAATAGTCATACTCAACTGCTGATATTAAAAGCTTTTTTAGTCTCAATATTACGAACCGGTTTTGAATCAGCTGCATGCCAGCGTCGTGCCTTCGTCATTGCAAGTTTTGCTTTCCACAACTATATTGCAGTAAATATTGTCTAGTAAATATGGCTGACTGAATGTTGCTAATATAGTCAGATCTGTAGCCAGCAGACAGTGCACTTTGGGAGGATTTGCCATGCCAGTTGCCAATCATGAAGACTTTCTGGACTTTGCTTTATTTTCGCGGTTTTCATTGAATAAAATTCAAGACTGGATTACCTGGATCAACGCCGCCGGCGAAATTATTTATGTGAATGAAGCTGCCTATACAGCGCTTGGTTACACTAAGGAAGAGATTTATAAACTCAAAATTTTCGATATTGATTTGAGTTATACACCTGACATCTGGGCTGCGCATCTGGAGCGGCTGAAAGCGTTGGGTTCCAGAACCTTTGAAACGCAGCACCGGAAAAAAGATGGTCAGTTCCTGCCGGTCGAGATCAACTCTAACTACATCGAATACCACGGCCAGGAATATAACTGCGCAGTAGTGCGGCCTATCGTTGACCGCAAACGTGCCGAAACGCGCGAGCATATCAAGAACCACGTGCTCGACCTGGTCGCTCACAATGCTCCCCTGAAAAGCATCCTCGCTTATCTGGTACGTGGCGTCGAGGAAGAAAACCCTGAATGTTTCTGTTCTATCCTGCTGGTGGACAAGAGCAGGCAGCGTCTCAAAAACTATGTCGCCCCCAGCTTGCCAGCCGGTTATTCTGCGGCAATAGAAGACCTGGAGATCGGCCCGAATATAGGGTCATGCGGAACGGCTGCGTTTGAGGGCAGACCGGTTTATGTGGAAAATATCCAGACCGACCCTCGCTGGGTAGATTACAAAGAGCTCGCTGCCAAGTATGGGCTGGCATCATGCTGGTCAGTACCTATCATTGTCGACCACAATGACGTGGCTGGCACCTTCGGCATTTACCACAAAACACCGAAAACGCCTTCGGCAACGGATATCGAGCAACTGGAATACCTTGCCAACCTGGCGCGCATCGCTATCGAGCGCCACCGCACCGCCGAAGAGTTGCGGCTGTCGGATTCCATCTTCAAAAATACCAGTGAAGCCATGCTGGTGCTGGATATCAATGGCATCATCATCGCGACCAATCCGGCATTCACCAAGATCTCCGGCTACAGTTCTGCGGAAGTGATCGGGCATCATCCTGTCACGTTCGGTTCGCCACGCCATGACCGTGACTTCTACGAGGCCATCCGCAAGGACCTTCAGGAAAACGGTTCATGGCGGGGTGAAATATGCGGCATCAAGAAAACCGGCGAAGAATATATCAACTGGGTAACCGTCAACACCACCAATGATGACAAGGGCTTGCCGTTCCGGCGGGTGGTACTGTTCTCAGATATCACCGAGAAAAAGAAACACGAAGAACGCATCTGGTATGAGGCCAACTATGATGCCCTGACACATTTACCTAACCGGCGCCTGTTCCAGGAGCGCCTGCAGCAGGAGGTGTTCCGCGCCAACCGGCTGGGCACCAAGGTCATTCTGCTGTACCTGGACCTGGATGGCTTTAAGGAAGTCAACGATGCCATGGGTCACCAGGGCGGTGACCAGTTACTGATAGAGGTCGCACGGCGGCTGAACGAGGTGATCCGTGTCACCGATTGCACTTCGCGCCTGGGTGGGGACGAGTTCACCGTGACCCTGGTCGATGTACGGGATTACGATGTGGCTGCGAAAGTGGCGACTTCTATCCTTGAGCTATTGCAAGCGCCTATCATGGTCGATACCCATGCCACTTACATCTCGGCAAGTATCGGGGTGACGGTTTACCCGGACGATGCAGAAGATGCTGCCAGCCTGATCAAGAATGCTGACCAGGCCATGTATGAAGCCAAGAAACTCGGGCGCAACCAGTACTCTTTTTATACGCAGGAAATGCAGTATGTGGCCAACCGCCGTTCCGAACAAAAGCGCGAATTACGTAATGCGCTGCTGAACGGTGAGCTCGAAATTTATTACCAGCCTATCGTTGATCTCAATACCGGCAAAGTCTCCAAAGCGGAAGCGCTTATCCGCTGGCAGCATAGCACCATGGGCATGGTCAGCCCGGCAGAGTTTATCCCGCTGGCGGAAGAAACAGGCCTGATCCATGAGATCGGCAGCTGGGTGCTGGTCGAAAGCCTGGCCCAGACATTGAAATGGCGTGCCATGTTTCACCCGGAGTTCCAGATAAGTGTGAATCTTTCGCCGGTGCAATTCAAAAACATAGCGTATTTTGACAGGTGGTTTAACTTGCTGGCATCTGCGACCAATACCAACAACTGCCTGTGTGTCGAGATCACCGAAGGGGTGTTGCTGGACGCATCCGAAAAGACAGCCAGGCAACTGTTGCGTTTCCGCGAAGCGGGCATAGAAGTCGCCATTGATGATTTCGGCACCGGTTATTCCTCGCTGGCTTACATCAAACGCATCGAAGTTGATTACCTGAAAATAGACCGCACGTTCATCACCAACATCGCTGCCGAATCAAACGATTTTCCGTTGGTGGAAGCCATTATCATGATGTCACATAAACTGGGATTGAAAGTGATTGCCGAAGGCGTGGAAACGGAAGCACAACTGGCTTTGCTCAACAGTATGGGTTGCGATTATATCCAGGGGTATTTCTATTCCAAGCCGTTGCCGCAAGCGGCGTTTGAGGCATGGCTGCTGGCCATGGAAAGAAGTTAGATTCCTTAGGAAGAGTGCATTTTTAATCCGGCACAAAATGCCAGTTCAGGCTGAACCAGACTCCGCGTGGTGCGCCTGGTGCAATGAAGTTGGTACTGAGCCAATCACCTGAGTTATGGTTGTAACCGTCAGGACCAATCGCACCATTGATGCTTGGAGAAAATGGATTTCTGCCTAAGCGACCAGCACTGAAGTATTCTTTATCAAATATATTGTTAATCATCATGGTAGCAGTCCATTCTTTACTGAGTTTGTAACTGGTTTGGAAGTTAAAAGTCGCGTATCCATCTACCTTTCCGGGATTGGTAGTCGGCTGGAGATAAACTGTTGTGCCACCAAATCCCTTTCTAGGCTGTGCAATTCCTTCCTGATGCTCATTATTTTCGTTACCTCTAAGATAACTATCAGAATGGGCGACCATACTAAATCCGACTGACCATTTATCGGTGGCATCATAGCTAATACTGGCATTCAGGTTGTGTAGTGGGACGCCGGGCATACGGCTACCTGGGGTAACCCGAATACTACCAACCCCATTCACGTTGTCTGAGCTACTATTGGCGTCACTAGGTATGTCAAAAGTATCCTGAAAGGTTGCTTCGGTCAGGCCGTAATTAAAACTAAAACGCCATTGATCCTGACTGCCAGATAGGCCAGCCTCGAGCCCTCTGCGCCGAGTTCTACCTACATTATCAAAGAATCCCTGTCCCGGAGAGCCAACGGCTATGAAGTAGATGTCATTACGAAGGTCAGTTTGATATGCTCCTAGATTCCACTGCATATTTTCTCCTAACATACCTCGGATACCGATATCGTAGGTTGTAGCTCTTATCTGTTTGAGAAAGGGATCACCTGACAATGTTGTAGGTAGTGAGCAAAAACGGTTTTCTACAATGCTCCGAGGACCAATTCCCCCGCCAGTGCCAGCTACCGGAGTGTCATCATAAGCACAACCTAATTCAATGACACTTGGTGTTCTTGAGCCTTGAGCAACATTGGCGAATAAGTTGAGATTTTCTTTGGCCTGCCAAGTCATACCTAAGGAGGGATTGAAAGAGTAATAAGTGAATTGTTCAGTTTCTTTCGTATCTAGAGCATTTAAAATATTAGGCAGACGGTAATTTGTTTCTATTCCGCTACAATCTCCATTGATGCAAACATTATAATTGTCGGGGATTGCAACCACATCTCCTATTTGATATGCACCGATTCCATAACGGGCAGCAATTGTATTTTTGATTCTTGTTTGATTGTATCGTCCAGCAGCTGTAAAATGCAGGGATTCGATAGGTGTCCAAGTATCACTAAAATAAAGGCTTTTAGTTACACTAGTTCCATCAAAATTATTATTGCTAATAGGTTCAAATGCTCCAGCAAATTGAGGATTGGCTTGCGCTGGATCTAGGTAAACCTCTCTTTCGGATGTAATAAATCCCAATTGCTGAGAATTTGTATAGTCAGCGCGTGCTGAATCTAAAGATGTCCCAACCATAAACTTGTGTTGGTCCAAATTCCAGTTCAATTGGAGCGAAAATCCATCGACAATTTGATTTATTTGATTATTGGTGATGATTCCGGTTGGCGTCCCCTCTACAACTCCAGTCTGTCCAGTCCCAATACCATCGACAGTTGCTGGTAAGGGACCGCCACTAGGATCAGGGTAAGCATATGCACTCCCACCATTATTCGGACCACCAGTAACGCTCGTAGATTGTGTACCTGCACACTCTGCAAGATTGGTTGGTGAGAGAGGTAATACCAAGTATCTTGTAATATTTCCTAGGCTATCAACTTTGTTGTAGTAAATGTCAGTCGTTAGAAGCACCCCACTGACATCACCAACATAGCCTCCTTGCCATAAGGTAGAGGCTGTACGATAAGATGCGTCAGATCCATAAGAGTAGTTTTCACTGGGACCTATTTCTGTTGGTGTTACCGGATTGCGGTTATAAATCAGGCTTTCATACAAGTTTTTGTAAAAAGCTAATACATCTTGATATGATTTACGAAAATCGTCAGGTAAAGCTGTATTTTTGAGTGCTGAATAATCCCCCTGCAATACACCATCATCGAACATATCACTGAAAAAAGTTGAGCCTAAAAGATCTATACTTGCATCTACAGGATTAACTGCTACTGGAACAACGTAATAATCAGGTACACCGTAAGCATTAGTACTATTAAACAAGCATGTATATTCTTCAGGATTGCCAGTTACCACATTAATACCTGGCCTTCTTCTTGCCAAAAGTTCACTATCATAATCAGTGAAAACATCCCCGCTTTTTTGTTTACGCTTACTGTTTCGGTGGTAAACCTGACCAGTAATGGTAAAAGTATCACTTACAAAATAACTCCCTGATAACTGAAACTGGCCTAATGTATTTTTTGTAGTATCAGGGCTGGTATAAACGCCGTCACGGTTTCTTTCATACTCATTAGTTGGTATTAATCCATTGCCAGTAAGATCTGTTTGCACCAATAATGTACTCAAGTTGAGATCCAACTTATCTCCCCTATAAGTGCCTTTGGTAAATAACTGATTAACCCTGCTAGGAGAATTTTTTCTCCAGCCGTCTTCCAAAAACAGGTTGCCCGCGGCGAACAAACCCACTGTTCCGTTGTTCCAGCCTCCTTCGAGTTGTAACTGTTTTCGGCCAAATGAACCGGTCAGAATGTCAACATCTGCTCCAACATTGTTGAACCCGTCTTTCGTTTTAAGAGAAAAAGCTCCACCAAGCGTGTTCAAGCCAAAAATCGGATTTGAGCCTGGAAAGACATCGACGCTTGCTAAAGCATTCATGGGTAGCATGTCCCAATTTACAACATCCCCAAATGGCTCATTGACCCTGATGCCATCAATAAACACTGATAAGCCTTGTGGAGTGCCAATTTGAGGCCCTGCGGTAAAACCCCGATACTGCACGTCCATCTGGAAAGGATTGCCTTGGTAATCATTGACCGTGACTGATTGAAGCTTACGATTCATCAAATCAGTCAAGCTTAGGGAATGCGCTTCTTTGATTTCTTTTGCCGAAATGCTTTGTACGTTGCCTGGAATTTCCTCCTTGGTTAAACCCAAACCTGGTAGTGGGCCCACTTCATAGAAACGTTATGCTCGAACCTGCACTTGATCCAGTTGAAGAGATGCTGGCTTTTCTGCGGGCGCTTTTTTTATGATTGCACTATCACCTTCTATCGCGCCACTTAATCCGCTCCCGCTAAGCAATTTTTGCAGGGCTTCTTTACGCGTCATGCGACCTTTAACTGCTGGCGCTGAGATGTTTTTGGTCAGGTTGCTATCAAAAGAGAGGTCTATGCCTGAAAGCTCGGAGAACTGTTTTAGCGAGACACCTAGCGGTTGGGAGGGAAGCTCGAGAGTGATGGGTCTGCCACTAAGTTCGCTATCCGGGATTGCTGTATTTAACTCAGCAGGGAATGATGGATTTGAAAACTTTATCAGACAAACAAGTACTGCCAGTCGGCGTATTGCAAGGTTACTTTTTGCATTATTACTATTATGTTTCGTCATCACGGGTATCACAGAAATTATTGCTGATACCTATCCAACCCTGCTGCAGAAATATTACTGATGTGGCCCAGAAAATAATTCAAAGAAAATTCAAATTTTTATTTTCCTGAAATCATCAGTTGATTTTCTTGCTGCTCAACTTTCACCGGTGCCATGTCCGGCAATTTAGTCAGGAATTTATCCACATTACGCGCTTTGATCACGGCGGTGATTTTTGCATTTAATTGCGGAGCGTCTTTAACGCGTACCGGTTGCTGGCGATACCGTGAAAGTGTTTCACTGATTTCGCGCATATCTGCATTGGTGAAAGTGATGATGCCACGCTCGAAGCTGAATGCATCTGAGGCAGGACGGTTCACTTTTTTAGGTGCTGAATCAGTACCCACTTCAGCGACTTCGTTATTCGATAAAGTGATTTCCTGTTGAGCAGGCTGGCCATCAGTGCCTGTGCTTTCCACTTTCACGCGGCCATGGTCCACGCTGACGCGGATGAGTTTATCCAGCTTATTCACCGCAAAGCGCGTCCCCAGCACCGTCACTCTGGTATGGTCACTTTCAACAATAAATGGCCGATCTGAATTTTTGGTCACTTCAAAAATGGCTTCGCCATTATTGAGTTTCACCAGGCGTTTATCCCGGTAGTAGGTCACTTCCAGATGGCTGTGGGCGTTGATGGTCAGTTTGCTGCCATCTTCGAGCACTTCTGTTTTTGATTCGCCAAGTGCAGCGGTTGCCACCATTTGCATGGTGGGTTGTGAATGCCAGAAATTGAACAGGAACATGCTCAAGCCAACAGTCACCACCAGGCTAAGCGCCACAGAAATGTTTTTGAGGGTTGAGCTGCGTGCCGATTTGTTTTTGGATTCCAATGCACTGGCTAACTGTTCAAGTTGTGAGGTGGAGTCCAGCTTTTCCCATACTCCGGAAACCTCGGCATAGGCTTCCTGATGCGCTGCGCTGGACATTAACCAGGCTTCAAACGCGCTACGCTCAGATGACTCCACATGCATATCCTGCAGACGGATGAACCAGTCAACGGCTGTTTTTCGTATCGTTTTTTGTCTGGAAGTCAGCATCTGAAGTGATTTACTTGAGTAAATCCTGTGCTTCAAGTATTTCTATCATGGCGCGCATCACATGACGTTGCACCATGTTTCTGGTAATACCTAATTTATTTGCGATTTCAGTTTGGTCCCTGCCTTCTATGCGGAACAGCCAGAACACTTCCCTGCACTTGCGCGGCAAATTGTCGATCAGCGCTTGCATGGCTTTCAGGCGTTGCTGTATATCAAGCAAATGCTCCGCTGAAGGCGAAAACAGATGGTTATCTGCCGCATGTTTATCCAATAGAGAAGTGGCTGACGATTCATCATCTTCGGCTTCAAGGGCCACAAATCTTGCGTTCTCGTTATAGCTGTTAATGATCTGGTTTTTTACGATCACTTGCAAAAATGCCTGCGGGGATTGCAGGCGGTCAGGGTTTTTTGCCAGGGCAAACCTGATCAGGGAGTCGTGCAGTATGTCTAACGCTATGTGCTTACACGAGGTATGCCTATAGATATTCCTGAGCATATCCGAATACGCCCATTTCAGATCGATACCATACCAGTGCAGTGTTTGCATTTAAGAAGAAGATTCAAGGAAACCCTATATTGAACGGACCACTGCAATTCCTATTCCATGTTTCGTTGGCCATCTTAATCGTTGTATTACTTCACCTCTTGGTCTTCTCGACGGTAAGTCAAATAATAAGTTGGCTGATATAAACCACCAGTTGGTTATAGTCAGCCTATGCATCCGCATTTTGCAAATGTGATTTCTGCTTCTTTCTTTATCCTGTTCAATCCCAGTCTGGGGCGCATTTATATCACTGCATTGGGAATGGCAATTGCTTTAAATGCTTAAGAACTTAGAAGCGTACCGGCAATGAATTCCTCAATCGAATGGCATGGCATTAATCTCAGATGGGCATATTGCGAGCTTTTGCCGGCCATCTATAACGATATCCGTTGCCGCCATACGGCCTACGATATTCTGCATGATGCATTATTGAAGTTTGCCATTTCGCCCTCAGCGGTCAATCTGGAAAAACCGCATGCCTACCTGAGGGTGATCGCTCACAACTTGGCCAATGATGACCGCAGGATAAGTAAAAAACTCATTCCCTTCTCATCCAGTGATGAATTCAGCTCGCCTGAATTCATGGAAGACCCGACCAGATTGGCTCCTTCGCCAGAGGAGCTAACGTGCCTCAAGCAACGCCTGGAGACCTTGCAACGCATCATTAATAAATTGCCGCCTAAATGCAGGGAAGCTTTCTGGCTGTATCGCGTTGAAGAAATGGCTTTGAAAGAGATAGCGGAGAAACTCTCTATCTCCGTCAATATGGTGTCACGGCACATTACCCGCGCCATGCTCGATTTAACCAGGCTGCAAGATCAGATCCGCTAAACATGCCGCTCAACCATACCGATAAATTGCGTGAAGTAGCGATAGGCTGGTTCATCCGTATCCGGGATGCCGAAGCTGACGATGTCATCAGAAGCAAGTTTGAACAATGGTTGATGTCCAGCCATGCGCACCAGCAGGCATATGCAGATGTCGCCAGGGTATGGGAGTCTTTCGATTCCACCCCTTCATTGGAAAAGCTGGCAGATGTTGCAGAGCAGAATGCGTTTTTCCAGAAAGCCGAACGTAGCCAGCGTGTCAAAAAATACATTGCCGGCGCTATGGTTGCGGCAGTGATTGGATTGGGCGGCTTGCTTGGACTGCAAACCTGGCATGCACAACCGACCATGCAAATGGTGGCGCAGGCTGAGCTGGGTGAAGTCAAAGCACAGCGCCTGGATGATGGCACACTGCTGACCATGAATACCGGCGCAGAAATCGAAGTCACTTACTATCGCGACCGCCGCCTGGTGAAGTTAAAACAAGGCGAAGCGATTTTTGAAGTCGCCCGTGATGAGAGCCGTCCTTTCATTGTTGATAGCGGCAAAGCGCAAGTCACCGTGCTGGGTACCCGTTTTGCAGTTAACCGGTTGAAGAAACTGGTCCGCGTCAGCGTAGATCATGGTTCGGTAAAAGTGGAACAGCGTGAAACTGAAGAAACTTTTAATCCACATTCACTGGTCTTGCACGATGGTGAAGTGGCAGAAGTTAAGCTATATGGTAAAGAACCGACACGGCAAAACCGGCATGCTTCAGATGCTTTCGCTTTCGAAAAAGGCATGGTGATTTTTGAAGAAGCCGGCATAGATGAAATTGCAGAGACGCTATCAAGATACCGCAAACAGCCATTGGTCGCAGATCAGTCTGTGTCCGGCAAAGTGCATATCTCTTCAATGTTGAAGACCAACGCCATTGAAACCTTTATCAGCCAGATGCCTGAAATGGCGCCAGTGCGCATTGTGGCAACACCAACTACCACAATCATCAAAGGTAAATCTGCCAGCAAATAAAAAAGTCTAAAAATAGACATCACCATATTGCCCCCTTGGACCGTCATTGCGGTAATAAGACGAAATTCAGGGACGGGCAATGGTCAGGAAGTACATCAATAAACAAAGCCTTTTAGCATGGGCTGTGTTTTCATCAATATCGATTGAAGCCGCTTTGCATACATTGCAAGCGGCTGAACTCAACACCAAAGTACCCACAGCGGAAGAAAAATCCGGCTTCCCGGTACAAATAAACCTGCCTTCGCAACCTCTAAATCAATCCATCAGGCAGATTGCCGATCAGACTGGCCTGAGTATTTCTTTTGATAGCGGATTAACCAAAAATAAAACAGCGCCAGCGGTGAAAGGCTTTCTATCACCCCAAGATGCCCTGAAAAAAGTGCTGCAAGGGAGTGGATTGCAATCCACCTTCAGCGGGGAGTCCGCTGTGATTAAGCCAGAGCCGGATCAGACTTCCAAAAGCGTGAAGCTTGAAGGGGTGGAAGTGCGGGCAAAACGTTTTTATGAAGTTGGTCCCTTACCTGGCTTAGGGCTGACCAAAGAAGAAATCCCCGGTAACGTGCAAAGCATTTCAGCAAAAGAAATCAAAGAATCGCATTCGCTAAGCATTACTGACTTGATGAATAGAAAACTTCAATCAGTGACAGTAAATGATTACCAAGGCAACCCGTTCCAAATGGATGTTCAGTACCGTGGATTTACAGCTGGTCCTCAGATTGGTACTCCCCAAGGGTTGAGTGTATTTTTTGATGGCATTCGCGTAAATGAGCCTTTTGGGGATGTTGTGAATTGGGACATGATTCCAATGAATGCTTTAGCTGGGGTAGATGTTTTTCCTGGATCTAACCCTATTTTTGGCTTAAATACTCTGGGTGGCGCTTTTACATTAAAAACAAAAGATGGATTCAATAATGCAGGTTTCGACGCCGATGTTCTTACGGGCTCTTTTGGACGTAAACAGCTACAAGTGGAAGGTGGTTTGAACAATGGCAGTATTGGGTTATTTGCCGCAGGTAACTTCTTTTTAGAAGATGGCTGGAGAGTAAACTCACCAAGTAAAGTGAATCAGTTTTTTGGAAAGGCGAGTTATAGAGGTGACAAATTAGACTTGAATCTCAGTACGTTAATTGTAGGGACTGATTTAACCGGAAATGGTTTATTACCAAGTGAAGAGTACGCAAGAGATCGTAATAGTGTATTTACAAGTCCTGATACTACTAAAAACAGACTGCAACAATTTCAATTAAGTGGTAGTTACTTCGTCAACGATAATTTTACAATCACCGGTCAAATCTACAGAAGAAATAGCGATAGAAAACAAGTCGGTGCTGATGTTTTTACTGACTACAATGATGAATTAATATCACGCCGTAGACCAAAGCCAGGTGATCCCGCAAATGGTATACCAGCAGAGGAATACACCTGTTTGTTTCAAAGCAATAACGGTTTAGGTATTCCAGACTATTACGTCATTCCGACCAATGAAACTGCTGGTCAGGCCTTAAGTGATGTTAACTTACTTGGTGGCGCAACTAGCTTTGCTGAGGATTACTCTGCAAATGGTTTTGTAAGTTCTGATTATGATGCTTACAAAAACACACCTTTTACAATTAACAGTATCACACCGACGCAGTATGCTAATTTAATCAAGTTAAATCATGATTTTTATAGAAATCCTGTTGAAAGCATCATTTATCAACAACAAAATCAGTTTCCACCCAATACAGGGCCTGATATAACCAATCCTTTTGGAACTCGTGTCCCTTCTTATACTAATGGCGGAACAATATTTTCCAGCGGAGGATATTCTCCCTTGTTTGGTTCTGGGGATAACATTCTTTACAACGAAGATACTTATTTTTACACGACAGCAGCCAATGGCGATTTAATTAAGAACTTTGTTATTTTTACAAGCCCTACAAATTTAGAGGCTTGCAATGCTGCGAGAGCAGGAGAACTTAATCCGAACGATCCATATATTGTTACTGATGCTGAAGGAAACCCTGCTTTTATTGATGGCGCAAATGGTGCTCGAGCTAATGGCTCTGGTTTGCCTGGTGTAGTAGTAGGCACACCTACAGCAATTCTCAATAATAACCAGATCAAACAAATGACCGATGGTGCATCCATCCAATTTAATTGGAATTTTGAACAGCATAAGTTCATGGTTGGAGCTTCAATTGATGCAGCAAATGCCGATTACAGTAACACCAGCCAGCTCGGCTTCTTAGATATTAATCGCAAAGCTTATTTGGATCCCTTGCAGGCTAATCCACAGTTTATCGGCGCTATGCAACCTATTCCTAATAATGATTTTGAGGGCACTCAAACGACAAAGAGTATTTATTTTAGTGAGACTTGGAGTCCGATTGAATCACTACATATCACTACATCTGGACGTTATAATCAAACCAAGACAAAAAATAAAATTGCTGCACGATATGGGCTAGGATCTATTGCTATAGGTGACTTGGATGGACGCCCGGATCTTTATAATACTTGTGAGGGTGATTGCTCAGTAAATCGACCGCCAGTGAATTACAGGCGATCAAGATTTTTAGATAGTCCGCTGGATCCTGCTGAAACTGAGAAATTTAGCTTTTATTCATTTAACCCTTCCTTTGGTGCTGCTTGGCAAGCAAAAGAAAATTTAAATGTTTATGTAAATTGGGCAAAAGGTACTCGTACCCCTAGCGTAATAGAGTTAGGTTGCGCCTTCGACGATACGCCAACTCCAGATTGGGGTGGAACAATACGCCCTAAAAGTTTAGCTGAAAATCGCCAATGTACACTGCCTACGGCATTATCTGGTGATCCATTTCTACCGCAAATTAAGGCGACTACTTATGATGTTGGGATGCGCGGTACATTAATTAATTTTTTAGGTGGTATTGATATGCAATGGAATTTAGGCGCTTATCAAACCGATTTGAAAGATGATATTTATTTTGTTGCCGTGGGTAATGGTGCAGGATTCTTTGACAGTATTGGAAAAACAAGACGCCGCGGATTAGAAGCGGGCTTGTCGGGAAGAAAAGACAAATGGGGTTTCAGTGTTAATTACAGTTTAACTGACGCTACATTTGAGGATAACTTTAGAATGATTAGTGATGACAATAGTAGTGCTACAGACAAGAATGATGGATTTGGTCCAGCCATCGATGTTAAGGGTGGTAGCCGAATTCCAGGCGTATCACTACATAATTTAAATACTAGTGTGAGTTACGAAATTTCTAATAGATGGAAAGTAGGCATGAGTGCAGTAATTCACAGTGAGAGTTTTGTACGTGGCAACGAAAACAACGAACATGAAAAAGGTATCGCAGTTGTTTCTAGGATAAATACAAATGGTGTCCCAACGTACCGCTTACCTACTTCTAATCCAGGTACAGTGCCAGGTTATGCAGTTTTCAATTTCCAAACCAGCTATAAATTTAACTCTGAGTGGACTGCCACTATGCTAATTAACAATGTATTTGATACTGAGTATTTTACTGCAGGACGACTAGGTCGCAATCCGTTTTCACCATCAATCAATGGTGCAATTGGCCCCGATGGTTATAACCATAATTCGAACGATTGGCGAAGCACAAACTTTATATCTCCAGGGGCACCGCGAGGAGTTTGGTTCAGCCTTAACTATCAGTTTAATCCTCAAAAACAATAAGTATTACTTAACATAATTTAGGTACGTAATTGAGAATGGAAAAGGAGGTGACAAGTCATTCCAGCCAGGCTCAAAGCAAGGTAATGATGCTTTGACGTCCTTTGCTAAGCAGTCTGAAAGCGGGGATTGCGTATTTCCGACAATCACATGCTATGCAAGTTTGAAGAGCGTAAATCATGTGATATCAAGGTAGTGACCGGCCAAACGCATTCGCCATCGGTCACGCAAATAAAGTCTCCAGGTTTATTTTCCATTAAAAACCCGCCGGTAAAGTCACCAAAAGAGGGCAACAAGGTCATGCCGGCCTGGTGATGGAAACACGGCAAAATCAGACGCTGCCGGCCTTTTCCCACCAGGCGGAAAGTGGGGTGGATATGTCCGGCAATCACATGATGTGTCGGGTGCGGTGCTGGAATATGTTGCAGCGCCAGATCGCCCAGCAAATAAGGCTCATCTACTGTTTCAATCTTTAAATCTGCTGGCGGGTCACCGGCATTTTTATCGTGATTGCCACGCACCAAAATACAATTTACGGATGCATGTTGCGCGCGCCATTGACGTAAAGCGGTCAAGGTGGCTGGTGCATGTGACTTGGGTGCATGCAGGAAATCCCCCAGGAAAATCAGTTGTTCTGTGGCATGAGCAGATAGCAAAGCGTTTAGACGCTGCAGGTTCTGGCTGGTGGTGCCTTGTGGCACGGGTTGACCTAATGCGCGATAAGCCGCTGCCTTGCCGAAATGCGCATCTGCGATCAATAGCGCTTTTTGCTGCGGCCAGTAGATGGCTTTGTCGGCGAGCAACAGCAGATTGTTAGAGCGAATGTTTAAAGGGTGTTCATTTTTCATTATTAACTTCGTTATTCTTAATGGTCATTCTGGCGTCGGGTGTAGCTGGGGTTTCGTGCAGCAAGCTGTGCGCCAGCGTAACGACTGGCTTATGCAGAAGCCAGTGCGCTCTGCAAGGGATAATCCAGGCGAGGCAGTGTATAGAGCCACGGATTAGTCCATAGCTAAAGCATTTAAATTATTTGCCTTGTAAGTACTGTTGCAGCGAGCTCAATAAGCAGCTTGCCTGGATACTGGTCTTCACCAGTATGACGAACGGAAAACAGTCCTTAAAATCCATGTCGCGCTTTTGGTGGAATAATCCTGCTGCGGCGTCGTTTTGGATGCGTTGAGCTTTCACTATCCGGCTCCATGGGCAAACCTGTTTTACGCACGCGTTCACGTTTTTTATACTCTTCCTGCTCATTAAACTTTGCCTGCGCATTCACGCTTTCTTGCGGAATATAACCGCCTGCCCCGGCGGCTTTTTCCAGGTCGGCGACCATGCGTGCAATTCGGTCGGCCAGTTTTTCTGAGCTGCTGCTTTCACGGAAACGTTCGACCAGTAAAGGAAAAGCAAACGGCGTCGGCCTTTTAATATGCATTAATTGTATCTGCTTGCTCTGCAGATGCTGCAGGGTGGCAGATAAGCGTGCAATTTCCAGCTCCTGTTGCAGCACTTCCTCCTGCGCCTGCGTTAGCAATAAATTATCGGGATCGTATTTGCGGAATACATCAAAAAACAGGCTGGATGATGCCTGCACTTGTTTAGCACTTTTATGGGCACCGGGAAAACCTGAAAATACCAGCCCGGAAATACGTGCGATTTCCCGGAAACGTCTTTGTGCCAGCTCTCCGGCATTGAGGCTGCCGATCACGTCCGCCAGCAAGTTATCGGTAGTGAAAATATCTTTGGTTAATACTGTATCCCAATCCACCGGTGTGGCGGAAAGCAGTTCCAGGCCATAATCATTCACTGCGATGGAAAAGGTATTCGGCTGATGCTTGCCCGCACGCCAGGCCAGCAAACTAGCTAACCCAAGATGGACGCTGCGTCCGGCATAAGGGTAGAGGAACAGATGCCAACCCTCGCGCGAATGCATGGCTTCCGCTAGCAAGTTACTGTTAGTCGGTAATGCAGACCAGTCGCTCTGTACCTGCAACAATGGTTTGATCATCTGCATTTCCGTGCCATCGAAGTGACCGTGCGCCGCCGCATCCATGCGCGCCACCATCGCATTGGCGAGCTCGGTTGAGAGTGGCAGGCGTCCGCCATTCCAGCGCGGCACGGCCGCTTTTTTGCCGGTGGCTTTACGCACAAAAGCAGTCATTTCATGTACGCGTACCAGTTCCAGCAGGCGTCCGCCAAACAGGAAATGGTCACCCGGTTTAAGCCGTGCGATAAAGTTTTCTTCTACCGAACCCAAGCTTTTACCGGATGCGCCTTTACTCCAGAATTTAACCACCATGCTGGAATCGCTGACTATCGTACCTATGCTCATGCGGTGCCGTCGGGCGAGGATGGTATCCGGTACATGCCAGATGCCGTTCTCGTCGGGAATCGCACGGCGATAATCCGGGTAGGCGGTAAGCGACTCTCCGCCATGCCGCACAAACGCCAATGCCCAGCGCCATTCTTCATCGGTTAATTTTTGGTAGGCGTAACAGCTGCGCACTTCCGCCAGCAAATCATCTTCGGTAAAGCCGCCACCCAGCGCGATCGTCACCAGGTGCTGCACCAGGACATCCAGAGGTTTCTGCGGAGATTCTCGTGGCTCTACATTGCGTGCCGCGATCGCATCCTGAGCGGCTACCGATTCGATCAGCTCCAGGCTATGCGTAGGCACCACGGTCAGGCGCGAAGCGCGTCCGGGCGCATGGCCGGAACGGCCCGCACGTTGCATGAGTCTAGCCACGCCCTTGGGTGAGCCGATCTGCAATACGCGCTCCACCGGCAGGAAATCCACACCTAGGTCTAGGCTGGAGGTACACACCACTGCTTTAAGTGTGCCTTCCTTGAGGTTGATCTCCACCCATTCTCGTACGTTCCTGTCCAGCGAGCCGTGATGCAGCGCGATCAAACCCGCCCAGTCAGGGCGCGCTTCCAGCAAGGCCTGATACCAGATCTCGCATTGCGAGCGCGTATTAGTGAAAATCAGGCTGTTGGGGCTGGATGCTATCTCTTCAACCACTTGCGGCAACATGCGCAAACCCAGATGCCCGGCCCAAGGGAAACGCTCAATACCAGGCGGTAACAGGGTGTCTATGATCAGGTTTTTCGCCAGCTTGCCTTGCACCAGTACCGGATGCGATGTGTCAGCATCATTTATACTTTTATCGGATGTGCCTGGAATCAACACTTCCATCGCATGCTGCAAGTTACCCAGTGTTGCCGATAATCCCCAGGTGATCAATGCCGGCTGCCAGCGGCGCAGTCTAGCCAATGCCAGCTGCAACTGCACACCACGCTTGTTGCCGATCAGCTCATGCCATTCATCCACCACCACCATTTTCAGGCCGGCAAACGTTTCGGCGGCATCCGGCCGGGTCAGCAATAAGGTCAGGCTTTCCGGTGTGGTGATCAGCGCGGTCGGCAGGCGTTTGGATTGCCGTGTACGCTCGGCACTATTGGTGTCGCCGGTGCGTAAACCTATGCTCCAATCCAGGTTTAACTCATTGATTGGCGTGATCAATGCGCGTTCGGTATCGGCTGCCAACGCGCGCATAGGAGTGATCCATAATATGGTCAGTGGCTGCATCACCACTTTGCGTTTTGCAGGTTTTTCAGCAATAGTCTTTTTTGCTAATGCTTTTGGTTTTTTTAGGGCGAAACGCTCAATCGCCGCCATCCATACCGCATAGGTTTTACCGGCACCTGTGGTCGCGTGCAGCATACCGGATTGGCCTTTAGCCACTGCTTGCCAAACCTGCTGCTGGAATGGGAACGGTTGCCACTGATGCGCAGCAAACCAGTTCCGGCTCAACTGGAAAGCGCCACGTGTTGGCTTTTCAGTCGCTTCAGCAGGCAGCGTCAGTTCTGCGGTGGCTTCCATGGTCATGGCAAAGCCACTTCTTCTTTAGCTTCAGGACGCGAAACCTGTGGTAACAAGGCCTGCAAAGTCTGTAAGGTATCGGCTTCTGCCACTGGCTTATCCTGCCGCCAGCGCAGCATGCGCGGGAAGCGCACAGCGATGCCGCTTTTGTGGCGACTGCTCAAAGAAATACCTTCAAAGCCAAGCTCAAACACCAGTGTCGGTTTCACGCTGCGTACCGGGCCGAATTTCTCGACAGTAGTCTTGCGGATAATCGCATCCACCTCGCGCATTTCAGCGTCGGTAAGTCCGGAATAGGCTTTGGCGAACGGCACCAGTTTGCGGTCCGGATTATTCTCGGCGCTATCCCACACCGCAAACGTGTAATCGGTGTACAGGCTGGCGCGGCGGCCATGGCCGGTCTGCGCGTAGATAAGTACCGCATCTGCTGTGTATGGCTCTATCTTCCACTTCCACCACACCCCTACATCCTTGGTGCGGCCTATGCCATATTGCGCATCCTTGCGCTTGAGCATAAAACCTTCCACGCCCAGGCTACGCGAGGCTTCACGCTGGCGATCGAGGTCTTGCCAGCTATCACCGGTGACCAGCGGCGATATTTGCAGTTGCGGCAGGTCGCAGCCAAGCACCACCTTTTCCAGCTGTTCGCGGCGGGCGGATTGCGGTTTTTCACGCCAATCTTCACCCTGCCATTCGAGCAGGTCGTAAGCCAGTATCACTACCGGCAGGTTCTCCAGGATTTTGGCAGTCAGGGTTTTGCGGCCTATACGTTGTTGCAACAAGGCAAACGGTTGTACTTGTCCTTGAGATTGCTTCGAGGGTAATTGATCATTAATCTGATCTTTGATCTGCTCGGGATCGACTTCAATATCTGGCGCAGGCGCATGTTTCCAGACTACCAGCTCGCCATCGATCACTGTGCCATCCGGCAGGGCATCGGCCAGTACATTCAATTCGGGGAAGCGGTCAGTCACCAGTTCCTCACCGCGCGACCATACCCATAACTGGCCATCACGCTTGACCAGTTGCGCGCGGATGCCATCCCATTTCCATTCCACCAGCCAGTCTTGCGGGCTGCCGATTGCCGCCGCAAATTCGTCAGTCGGCAACTGCAAAGGGTGTGCGAGAAAAAACGGGTAGGGCTGGCCTTCGCTACGCTCGTCACCCTCTTCATTTACCGGTGCAACCAGTCTCAGATAATGCTCGGCAGTCGGGCGGGCGGAAAGGTCGGTGTAGCCGACCAGGCGCTGGGCGATACGTTTGGCATCTATGCCTGCCACCGCAGCCAGCGCGCGCGTGACCAGCAGGCGCGAAACGCCGACGCGGAAACTGCCGGTGATCAGTTTGATGCACACCAGTTGGCTACGCTTATCCAGTTGCTGTAGCAGGGGTAATAACTGAGTGGTCAATGTTTCCGGTGGCAGGCCGCGTAATGGCAGCAATTTTTCTACCCAGGTCGCCAGGCCTTCTGCAGAAGTATGTTCAGATTCCGGCAACAGCAACGCCATGGTTTCTGCCAGGTCGCCCACCGCATGGTAGCTTTCCTCAAACAGCCATTCCGGCAGGCCGGATACAGTCAGCGTCAATTCACGCAAAAGCTTGGTAGGCACCAGTTGGCGCGGACGGCCGCCAGCCAGGAAATACACAGCCCAGGCTGCGTCGGCAGGGGTGGCAACCAGGAAGTAATCGCGTAACGCAGCCAGTTTGGCATTGCTGCTGGTGGTGGCATCCAGCCTGCTATATAAATCGGCAAACGCTTTCAAACGGTCGCCTTTGCGATATTCATATGCTCGCTGCCTTCAGTCTCAGGCGGCAGCTCGGCTTCAGGTGGTAAATCAGTCTCGGTAGCCTGGCTTCTTTCTGGAGATTCAGGTGTCAGGTCAGTTTCTGCCTCGGCAGATTCTTCGCCATATTCGGTGACGAACCCTTGCGCATCCAGGCCTTGCTCGCACAACCAGCGCACCATAGGGTGTACCTGCCCGTGCGTGACAAACACGCGTTCAGCGCCGGTAGCCTGGATCGCCGTCTGCAAGCCCGGCCAGTCGGCATGGTCAGACATAATGAAACCGCGGTCTACACCACGGCGCCGGCGGGTGCCGCGTAACTGCATCCAGCCGCTGGCAAATGCATCCGAATAATCGCCGAAGCGTTTGATCCAAGGTGTGCCTTGCGCTGAGGGAGGGGCAAGCACGATGCTTTTACCTATCTGCGATTTATCCTGCATGTCGCCGACATACTGCGTGGCAGGCAGGTTGACCCCCGCTTCGCGATAAACCTTGTTCAACGGCTCAACCGCACCATGGACCAGGATAGGCCCGATATGCGGATTAAGCCCGGACAATAAACGTTGCGCTTTACCAAACGAATAGCAAAACAGCACACTGGCGCGATTGTTATCGGCATTGCTTTGCCACCACTGGTTGATGTCGGCAAAAATCTCATCCTGCGGCTGCCATTTGTAAATTGGCAGGCCAAAGGTGGATTCGGTGATAAAAGTATGGCAACGCACACTTTCAAACGGCGCACAGGTGCCGTCAGGCTCCACTTTGTAATCGCCGGAAGCTACCCATACTTCACCTTTGTATTCCAGTCGTACCTGGGCTGAACCCAGCACATGCCCGGCGGGGTGCAAGCTCAGTTTCACGCCGTGATGATTAATGACCTCGCCATATTCCAGCGTCAGCAGGTTGATGTCTTCACCCAGGCGTTTGCGCAAAATACCTTCACCGGCTGCAGCTGCCAGGTAATGTGCATGACCGGTGCGGGCGTGATCGCCATGCCCATGCGTGATCACGGCACGTTCCACCTGACGCCAGGGGTCGATATAAAAGTCACCGGGCGGGCAATATAAGCCTTCGGGTCTGGCTACCACTAGTTCCATGAGGTTGAATCCAACGCTTATCTGGATGATTAAATATGGGGATATGACAGCGCTAAAACAATTTCATTCTGCCTGCTGAATAAAAAAGCAAACATTAAAAATCTCAGTTGTGAGGTAAAACAACAATAGATTGTCAGGTTAGCAATGATTTAAAGAGTAACTCAGCGCCCACCGTCGATTATGTTTCACGGCTGCCTCATCGTGGTGGGTTTCATGGGCCCCTATCTGACGCGCCGAGTAGCACAGGCAAAACAAGGAAGAAGGGAGCGTTTGTTCGAGTCCCGCAGCAGCTCACGTTTTGTGTGAGCTGCCAGGTCGAGTTTCGTGACCGCTTGTTTTGACGAGCAACGCAG
>JALDYP010000082.1:0-5338 GCA_032153875.1 Methylophilus sp. | reverse complement strand
CAGGACGTACTTTGATCAGGTTATCCAGGATCACCTGGTCGCCCGCTTTCAAGCCATCAAGCACGCTCCAGCGATCCTTGAACCAGCCACCTGCAGTGATCGGTCTTGGGTTCGCAACGGTTTTGCCTTCTTTGTCTTTCTCAGCCACAAACACAAACTTGCCTTGCTGGCCCGTTAACACCGCAGTCTGCGGAATCAGGAACACGCCATCACGCTTGCCAGTGGTCAAGCGCACGCGTACAAACTGGCCTGGCAACAAGGTTTTATCAGGATTCTGGAATTCTGCACGCAATTGCTGAGTGCCGAGTGCCGGATCGATCTGGCTGGCTGAGAAGTTGATTTTTCCTGACAATGGATATTCAGTCTCGTCAGCAAGGATCAGACGCACATCCTGCACTTTACCCGGGGTTAAATGACCGCCCAGGCTTAACAGATCAGATTCAGACAAACTGAAACGTACCCAGATCGGCGACACTTGCACAATCGTGCTCAGCAAAGTGGTATTGGCACTTGCCAGTGCACCTTCAGAAAGTATAAAACGGCCGCCGATACCGCTTTCCGGGGCTTTCACATGCGTATAAGACAGATTCAACTCAGCTTCACGCAGCTGCGCCTGGTACTGCATCATGGTGGCAGTGGCTACTGAGTTATCTGAAGTCGCATTATCATATTCACGCTGGCTGATCGATTTAGTTTCCAGCAGACCTTTCAGTCTTTGCGCTTCACGTGCCGTTTGTTCGATCCTGGCTTTTTGCTGGGCAATCATCGCCCTGGCCTGGTCAACTTGCAACTGGAACGGCATCGGGTCGATCAGGAACATATCCTGGCCGGCCTTGACTGATTCACCTTCCTGATACAAACGTTTCAGCACGATACCGCCAACGCGTGGACGCACTTCAATCTGCTTGGCACCTTCGGTTTGCGCCACAACTTCAGTCTGGATAGGGACTGTTTCTGCAGTCACCGATTGTACGGTCACCGGCATGGCCTGCATGGCGCCGGCAGCAGGCGCCTGTTGGTTGGAAGATTTTCCGCAAGCACTTAATACAACACCCAAAGCCAGTAAAACTAATGCACGATGAGGTTGGATACTCTGTGAAATCAACATGTTATCCCTTAATAATTTTCAAAATAAACTTGATTACATACATTCTTGGATGTATATTATATACAAACAAGAATGTATGTAAATGGGTGACGCAAAAAATTCATATTTACACATGCCTTATTCTGCAGCCTAACAGCAGTAATTTATATTATGGAGTGATGCTTAAGCATGGTACGTAAAACTAAAGAGGACGCTGCAATTACCCGTCAGCGTATTATCAGTTCGGCACGTGAAGTATTCCTGCAAAAAGGCGTTAGCCGCACCAGCCTGGAACATATAGCGTCAGACGCTGGCGTAACACGTGGTGCTGTTTACTGGCACTTCGCCAATAAGGCTGAGTTATTTCACGCCATGCGTGAAGAAGTTTACCTGCCCCTGATCGACCGCATGGACGATACCTTATTGGGTAATGATGGCAGCAGCCCGGATCCTCTAGGCCGGATCCGCAAACATCTGGTAAACACCGTTCAAATGCTCAGCGAGGATCAAACTATGCGTGAGACATATGAAGTGATGATGACCAAATGCGAGTACGTGGACGAGTTTGCCGACGTATTGAAATCCATTCTAAGCAATTGCAGCGAATTAATCCACAAAATAGAGCTGGCATACGTCAAGGCACAGGAAATGGGCCAGGTTGGCAAGCAACTGACTGCTGCTGAACTGGCAATGGATACGCACCTGTTTTTCTCCGGCCTGTTACATATGTGGGTCAAGGATACCGGAGGCTCATTATTCCGCGATAACGCTTTGCAACTGATAGACACACATATCAAACTGCGTAAAAAATAAGCAAATTTGATGTAAACAATTCCCTCCCTGCCGATTTGCAGTTAAAATAGTCAGTCTTTTCACTGACTTATCAGAGCCTACTGATTCTCATGCAAATCGGACCCCACCTCTTAAAGAATAATCTGGTTGTCGCGCCTATGGCTGGCGTTACCGACCGCCCATTCCGCATGTTATGCAAAAAAATGGGCGCCGGATTGGCCGTGTCCGAGATGGTCACTTCCAATTCTTTATTGTATGGCAGTGAAAAAACCAAACGCCGCGCCAACCATGAAGGCGAAGTCAGCCCGATCTCGGTACAGATTGCCGGTGCCGAACCAGCAATGATGGCTGAAGCCGCCAAACACAATGTAGATAATGGCGCGCAGATCATCGATATAAACATGGGCTGTCCGGCCAAAAAAATCTGTAATGTGATGGCGGGCTCTGCCTTGCTCAGGGACGAACCGCTGGTAGCGCAAATCCTTAAAGCCGTCGTGAATGCTGTGGATGTACCGGTCACCCTTAAAATCCGCACTGGCTGGGACAGGCAAAATAAAAATGCCATCATGATCGCCAAAATCGCGGAGGATATTGGCGTGCAAGCGCTGACTATTCATGGCCGCACCCGTAATGACCTTTACCATGGTGATGCTGAGTACGACACCATCGCCGCCGTTAAACAGGCGATCAATATTCCGCTGATCGCCAATGGCGATATCACCACTCCTGAAAAAGCGAAATTCGTTCTGGATTACACCAAGGCCGATGCCGCTATGATAGGTCGTGCCGCACAGGGCCGGCCCTGGATTTTCCGCGAGACAGAGCATTTCCTGAAAACCGGCGAGCACATGCTGCCGCCTACCGTGGATGAGATCCACCAGGTCATGCTGGAACACCTGAATGACCTGTATGCTTTTTATGGTGAATTGACCGGCATGCGTGTCGCCCGCAAGCATATTTCCTGGTACACCAAAGGCCTGGCAGGTTCTGCCGCTTTCCGCCACAACATGAATACCCTGCAAACCATTGATTTGCAACTTAACGCCATCAATGAATTTTTCGCCGAACTCAGAGCTAAAAATGACAGGCTGGTATACGCAGAAGAAAACGAACAAGAAAGCGACCAGGAGCTGGCAGCATAATGCAAACCGATAGTAAATTAAGTCTCGCCGTGCGCGAGTCTCTAGATGAATATTTCACCCATCTTGATGGCCAACCGCCACATGCCATTTATGACATGGTATTAAGCTGTGTTGAAAAACCCATGCTGGAATATGTATTGAACAAGGTCGGCGGCAACCAGAGCAAAGCCGCAGATATGCTGGACATCAACCGCAATACCTTAAGAAAAAAAATGGCCGCCTACGGCCTTGAGTGAAAACTCCCTATCCGGCTTAACGATTAAGCCCCGAATTTTTTGATCAAGTTACTTCTCACATTAAATACCATGAAAATTAAACGCGCGCTTATCAGTGTCTCCGATAAAACCGGTGTGCTTGAACTGGCACAATCCTTACAGCAACTGGGCGTAGAAATCCTTTCTACCGGCGGTACCGCCAAACTTTTCCGTGACAACCAGATTCCGGTCAAAGAAGTCAGTGACTTCACCGGTTTCCCGGAAATGCTGGATGGCCGTGTAAAAACGCTGCATCCGAAAGTACACGGCGGTTTGCTAGGCCGTCGCGACCTGCCGGAACATGTGGCTGCCATGCAGGAATACGGTATTGAAAATATCGACCTGCTGGTGGTGAACTTGTATCCGTTTGAAGCCACGGTCGCCAAAGCTGACTGTACGCTGGAAGACGCGATTGAAAATATCGATATCGGCGGCCCGGCCATGGTGCGCTCTGCGGCTAAAAACTGGAACGACGTTGCAGTTCTGACAGACGCTGCGCAATATGCAGAAGTCACCGCCGAACTGAAAGCCAGCAACGGTTCAGTTTCCAAAGCGACACGTTTCAAATTATCCGTGGCTGCATTTAACCGCATTGCACAATATGACGCAGCAATCAGCAACTACCTGTCAGCCATTGATTTTGTTGAAACAGAATCTGCCGGCAAACCGGTGTTAAGCCAGTTCCCAGGCCAGATGAACAGCAGCTTCGTTAAAGTGCAAGACTTGCGCTATGGTGAAAACAGCCATCAGCAAGCAGCGTTTTACCGCGACCTCTACCCTGCCCCTGGCAGTCTGGCCACCGCCCAGCAATTACAGGGCAAAGAATTAAGTTATAACAACATCGCCGATGCGGATGCCGCATGGGAAGCAGTGAAATCATTCAACACCACTGCCTGTGTGATTGTGAAACACGCCAACCCGTGTGGTGTGGCGTTGGGCATCAACCCGCTGGAAGCGTATAGCAAAGCATTAAAAACTGATCCGACTTCTGCATTTGGCGGCATTATTGCGTTTAACACCACTCTGGATGGCGCAGCCGCTGAAGCCGTTTCCAAACAGTTTGTTGAAGTGCTGATTGCGCCAGACTTTACGCCAGAAGCCTTGGCCATTTTCACTGCCAAAGCCAATGTACGGGTACTAAAAATTGCATTACCTAAAGGTGGCAACAACGCCTGGGAGCAAGGCCGTAATGCGGTGGATTCAAAACGTGTAGGTTCTGGCATTCTGCTGCAATCAGCAGATAACCACGAACTGCAACTGCCGGATATCAAAGTCGTGACCAAGCTGCAACCAACCCCGGAGCAATTGCAAGATTTGCTGTTTGCCTGGAATGTGGCGAAATACGTAAAATCCAATGCCATCGTGTTCTGTGGCAATGGCATGACCTTGGGCGTGGGCGCAGGCCAGATGAGCCGCGTAGACAGCACCAAGATTGCCGCCATTAAGGCGCAAAACGCCGGTCTGAGCCTGCAAAATTCAGTCGTCGCTTCCGATGCTTTCTTCCCGTTCCGTGACGGAGTTGATGTGTTAGCTGATGCTGGCGCCAGCTGTGTGATTCACCCGGGTGGCAGCATGCGCGATGAAGAAGTGATCGCGGCAGCAGATGAACGTGGCCTGGCGATGGTCGTCACTGGCATCCGTCATTTCAGACATTGATTTAATTTGATTTCACCACAGAGCACAGAGAAGTTGAAGTATCTTAGCTCTTCTCTGTAATCTCTGTAGCTATAACTTTAATTAGGTAGTTAATATGAAAATTTTAGTGATTGGTTCTGGCGGCCGCGAACACGCCCTGGCCTGGAAAGTATCCCACAATAAAGAAGTCAGCCATGTGTTTGTCGCGCCTGGCAATGCAGGTACTGCCACCAATCCAGCCATGACCAATGTGCCTATCACCAAGATTGATGAACTGGTGAAGTTTGCGCAAGACGAACAAATCGCACTGACTATTGTTGGCCCAGAAGCACCGCTGTCACAAGGCGTAGTTGATGCCTTCCGTGCCTCCAATCTGAAAATCTTTGGCCCGACCAAAGCTGCGGCGCAACTGGAAAGCTCGAAAGACT
>JALDYP010000081.1:0-5344 GCA_032153875.1 Methylophilus sp. | reverse complement strand
GTAGCGCAGGCAAAATAAGGAGGAAGGGAGCGTTTGTTTGAGTCCCGCAGCAGCTCACGAAGTATGTGAGCTGCCAGGTCGAGTTTCGCGACCGCTTATTTTGATGAGCAACGCAGGAAACAAGCGGAGGCTAGGGTGCCCTTTCTTTTGGTTACTTATTCTTTGGGCAAGCAAAGAAAAGTAACTCGCTGAGAAGCGAAAAGCAACGGTGAATGATCTAAGAAATATTTATTAAAAACTACCAAAAATTAATGCCAGCTACTTGAAGTGGCTTAGCTAAGCATTAACCTAGTCTGGATTCTGGCCTCCGCCAGAATGACTGCCTATTGCACCATTCTTTCGCAAAGTGAGGTGGAGCACAAACATAAAGCAACAAGCCACTTAGCAATCAGTTTGTCAGGCAATCAACTCCACAATCCTCTTCGCACATTCCGGTGCCATCGTCACCCCATAGCGAAAATGCCCGGTATTCATATACAAATTCTCAATCTGCGGATGCCGCCCTATCGTCGGGATATTATGCGGAGTGCCCGGACGCAACCCACTCCAGTGCTTGATAACTGGCTGCCCGCGCAAAGCAGGCAAGATGGCTTCAGCTTTCGCCTGCATCTCGTCACGCATACTGTCGGTGACGCCGGTATCAAACCCTACATCTTCCAGACTGCTACCGGCCAGCAAATGCCCATCTCGCCGCTGCAGCATGTAGAAACCGTCACGGTAAACAATCTGCGGCAAAAGGCCAGTGGGCATCTGGTATAGCAACATTTGGCCGCGCATCGGTTTGATATCAAGATGCAATGCTGTTTGCTGAAGTAACTCAAAACTCCAGGCACCGGAAGTGACGACGAAAACATCTGCAGTCAATGTTTCACCCCCGGTAGTCTGCCAACTTCGAACCGGCGACTGGCCCTCCTGCAGAGGAATCAGTTTGGTTTGCTCGCGCAATTTGACGCCATGTCTGATCAGCCAGGCTTTTAACGCCTGCAACAGGCGTGGATTACGGATTTGCACGACTTCAGGAATCAGCAGGTTTTCACCCTGCTCTTCGATAGTCACGCCAAACTTTACACCCCACGCGATTGCTTGTTCGCGCTCAAATGGCGGCTGTATCAACATGCCGTTGCGGGCGCATTCAGGATCAATGCCGGTTTCGGCATACAGTTCGGCACTGAGTTCCGGGTACGCCCTGGCACCGGCCAACGCCAGTTCATTGACCACATCCTGGTAAAACCACGGCAATAAAGGAAAAGCGATGCCCGCACCCGCCCATGAAGCTTCGCCCGAGGTTTGCGCCGCAATAATATTGCGCTCGACTACCGTGACGTCATAGCCATGCTTGCGCAGTTGCATGGCGGTGAGGCAGCCGACAATGCCGCCGCCAACGACTATAACCGAAGTGTTTGCCATAAAGAGTTTTCAGGAAAAAAATGAATGCATCCAACAGTAAAAAAGCTAACAGGCAGCCAACTGTACACCGTTGGCTGCCTGTTTTAGAAGTGAAGCGTGATTTTGTTAGGGTTTGCGGCCGGAAATCAAATAGACTTCCATGGCAATCAGGGCGGCATTGCTACCCAGCAGTACCAGCACATCGCCTTCATTCAGCACGATATCAGCGCGCGGGACAATAGGTTCCGGCATGTTAGGCCTGCGTAGTTGCTTGACTTCAACCGCGAAATCTTCAAATGGCACATGATCCAGCCGCAAGCCCTGCGCGTAGAAGTTTTTATACATCTCCACCGAATGCAGTTGCGGCAAGGAGGCAGTTGATGCATCCGCATCGCTGACACCGCGGAAGTATCCCTTGAACATTTTGTAGCGCTCTTCGCGGAACAGGCGGATACGTTTGACCACCCGGTTGAGCGGCACACCCAAAGTCACCAGCGCATGCGAGGCCAGCATCAGGCTACCTTCAAGAATTTCCGGCACTACTTCAGCCGCACCGGCAGCACGCAAATCATCCATTTCGCTGTCATCATGGGTACGTACAATGACCGGCAGATTAGGATGACGTTCCTTGATCACATCCAGCACCTTCATGGAGGCACGCGTTTCGGCATAGCTGATAATCACGGCCTTGGCACGACCCAAGCCGGCGGCTTCCATCACTGACCGCCTGCTTGCATCACCATAAATGACGTTTTCACCGGCAGCCGCGGCTTCCTGCACGCGGCTGGCATCCATATCCAGTGCAACGTAGGGAATATTTTCCTCACGCAGAAAACGGCCCAGATACTGGCCGCTACGGCCATAACCACAAATAATGACGTGGTTGCTAAGTTCCTGGCTGTGCTCCTGGATGATATCAACGCCTTTGATGCTATTGCGGGTGTAACTTTTCACCAGGTAGCGTGCGATACGGCCGTTGTATTGAATAATAAATGGCGCCACCAGCATCGAAAGAATGGCTACGGACAACACCAGTTGCAATGCCTCGCCATCAATCAGATGCGTTTGCAAACCCAAAGCCAGAATCACGAAAGTAAATTCGCCTGCCTGGCCGAGGATAATACCGGTACGCACACCGACACCCATTTCAAAACCATAAAATTTGGTCAGGAAAGCAATCAGCGCTATTTTGAACATCAGGTAGACCGCTAGCAGCACTACGATTAAGCCTGCATGTTCAAGAATCACTCTTACATCAAGCAGCATACCGACGCTGATAAAGAACAGGCCCAGCAGAATATCGCGGAAAGGCGCGATATCTGACTCCACCTGGTAGCGGAATTTGGTTTCTGAGATCAGCATGCCCGCGACAAATGCGCCCAGAGCGAAAGACAGGCCGGCAAAATTAGTGGCTGCCGACATCAGCAAAGTCACCATCAGCACGTTCAATACAAACAATTCGCGTGAACGCTGCTTGGCTACCAGCTCAAACCAGAAATTGAGGATGTTTTTACCAAATTTAAATAACAGGAATAGCAGGACTGAAGATTTGAGCAGCGTCAGGCCTAGTACATCCAGCCAGTTATTGCTGTGTGCACCCAGGGTTTGAATCAGCACCAGAATCGGGATGACTGCCAGATCCTGGAATAACAGCACACCTATACTCAGGCGGCCATGACGCGAGCTGAGGTCTACCCGTTCCATCAGGATTTTTGAAACGATAGCAGTGGATGACATGGTCAACGCCGCACCAATAATAAACGCAGTGGTCAGGCTTAAGCCGGCCATTTTACCTAGCACCAGGCTGACAACCAGCGTGAGAATCACTTGCCCGCCGCCCAGGCCGAACAGGGTTTTACGCATGGCGTACAATTTAGGCAGGCTGAATTCCAGGCCTATGCTAAACATCAGGAACACAATACCGAATTCTGCCACCTGGCGACCAGTTTCTTCATCCTCAAGCATGCCCAGTGCGTGCGGACCAAGGATGATACCGATCATAAAGTAGGCCAATATTGCCGGCAGTCCCAATATGCGGAACAATCCGACGGCAAATACCGAACTGGTGAGTAATAAAAGTAAATGGATTAGGGAATCAAACATGCAAAAAAATTCTAAGCAACAATTAAACTACTGATTTAGACCACATTGCTCATACAAGCAAATACGCCGCTTGCGGTCGTTAATTTATTATAAAACCGTATTATGTCAGCTTGATTATGCTGCCACAAAACTTTAGTTTAATGCAAAAAATGTGCCTGATATTAAAAAAACGGTAAAAAAGCCTAGATTCGCTTTCTTGCCGGGGTCGTCACTTGCTATACTTACTGTCCATGAGTATAGCAAAATCAGGTGTCAAACTTGCTGAAAGTTCTGGCATCGTGGAAAAAGCGCGCAATGTGTTACTGCACGAAGCAGACGAGATCCGCCAACTGGCCGGACGCCTGGGTGCGGAGTTCGAAGCGGCGGTCCACATGATCCTTGATTGCCGTGGCCGCATCGTGGTCACCGGCATGGGAAAATCCGGCCATATCGGCGGCAAAATTGCAGCTACCTTTGCCAGCACCGGCACCCCTGCATTTTTTATGCATGCGGCTGAAGCCAGCCACGGTGATCTCGGCATGATTACCGCTGAAGATGTGGTCATTGCACTCTCAAACTCCGGCGAGAGTGATGAAATCATCAATATCCTGCCGGCAATTCGCCGCATCGGCGCCCGCATTCTCAGCATCACTGGCACTCAGGATTCAACGTTATCGCGTGAATCGGAAGTGCATCTAAGTGCTGCTGTCGGCCACGAAGCCTGCCCGCTAGGCCTGGCACCTACCGCAAGTACAACTGCGGCACTGGCATTGGGTGATGCACTGGCATTATGCGTGCTGGACCTGCGTGAATTTACCGCAGAAGACTTTGCCCGCTCACACCCTGGTGGTAGCCTGGGACGCCGCTTACTGGTCAGGATTAAAGATGTGATGCGCACTGGCGATGCCATCCCCAGCATCAGCGAACAAGCTACTGTGCAGCAGGCAATCCAGGAAATCACCAGCAAAGGCATGGGGTTTACTGCCATTGTGGATTCAGAGCAAAAACCGATTGGCATATTTACCGATGGTGATTTAAGACGCCTGTTTGTACAGGGACTCACCGATCAACAGGCGCCCATTTTAAATGTAATAAGTAAGCAGCCCCGGCTATTAGGTACCCAGCAAATGGCTGTTGAAGCAGTCAGTTTGATGGAGCAACATAGAATTAACGGATTTCTGGCGGTGAATGAACAACAGCAATTGGTTGGCGCATTTAATATGCATGATTTGCTGAAGGCGAAAGTTGTTTAGGCTAGAGAATTAGAGATTTATACCCATGCTTAAATACCCGATTCTGCTGCCGATTGGTTTGATGCTTTTTTTAGCATTGCTGACTTTCTGGATTAACCAAACGGTGCAAGAGCAAGCCGCGCGAGTCACTGGTTTGAGTCGCCATGCACCCGACTATATGTTGTACAACTTTGTCAGCACCCGTACAGACGCTACTGGTAAAACCAAATATGTACTGGCTGCTGCGCAAATGCGCCATTATCCGGATAGTGATCACACTGAACTGGACAGGCCACGTTTTACCCAGTTTGGACTAGATACTCCATATACACAGATTCATGGCCAGCGCGGCAGAATATCCGGCAATGGTAAACTGGTCGAGTTTGACAAACAGGTCAAAGTGATTCGCCAAGCAACGGCTGAAAAAGGGGAAATGCGATTACTTACCGAGAAGTTATTTGTGGAGCCTGATACGGATATTGCTTACACCGATTCGCTGGTTACTATCCACCAGAAACCGGCGACGGTGATTACAGGTACCGGTATGCGTTTCGATAAAAAATCGGAAACCATGCAGCTATTCAACCGGGTGCATGTACATTATGAACGCGCACCCGATGCACTACCGACAAAGGCTGTGGTCA
>JALDYP010000080.1:0-5361 GCA_032153875.1 Methylophilus sp. | reverse complement strand
ATGAAAATCTGCACTGGAAGATTTATTTGCCAGTGCTGATCGTGTCTTTCCTGTTAATGGTGCCTGTCATTATCTATGCAGAAAAAAAAGCCAAATTGAAACCCGTATTTGTCAGCGCGGTGGCGTTAATGATGCTGACCCAGATTGCCTTTATTTTCAGCCTGGATTCGTTATCGGGGATTGTGCTTGCCCTGTTCAGCTATTTCCTGGCGTTCAATATTCTTGAAGCTACCCTGCCCTCACTGATCTCAAAAATGGCACCAGTAGCTGCCAAAGGGACTGCCATGGGCGTGCATAACACCGCGCAATCGTTCGGCATGTTTTTGGGCGCAGCCATGGGCGGCTGTTTATCCAATTATTTTGGCAGCAGTGCTGGCGGCGCGGTATTTTTAATCTGCGCAATCGCCATGCTGGTCTGGTTTGGGTTGGCGCTAGGCATGCAACCGCCGCCAAGCGTAAAGACCAAGATGTTTCACATACAAGGCTACAACGACGATCAGGCTTCTAAGCTGGCGCAAGATGTACGGGCTATGGAAGGCGTTTATGAGGCCGTTGCCATTCCCTCAGAGACGATGCTCATGGTAAAGTTAGAGAATCAGCGCAGTAAAGAATTTCAGGCGGCATTGTCGCAAGCAATCATGAACAGGATAGGGAGCTAGTTGTCATGGCATCAGTGAACAAAGTGATTTTGGTGGGCAATCTCGGGCGCGACCCGGAAGTACGCTTTATGCCTAATGGCGAAGCAGTGGCTAACTTTAGTATTGCAACTACCGAAAACTGGAAAGACAAGTCCGGCGTTAAGCAGGAAAAAACCGAATGGCATAACATCGTCATTTACCGTAAATTGGCCGAAATTGCCGGTGAATACCTGAAAAAAGGCCGCCCGGTGTATATCGAAGGCCGTTTGCAAACCCGTAAATGGGAAAAAGATGGTGTCACCCGCTACACCACCGAGATCGTGGCAGACCAGATGCAAATGCTGGGTTCAGGCCGTGATGGCGGTAGTACCTCATACGATGGCGGTGACATGGATCAAAGCGGCGGATCCGATAATTACAACCAGGCACCGGCGCGTCAGCCTGCATCAAATAATGCGGGTAGCAATCGCAATGCATTTAGTCAGCCAGCGAGTAAACCAGCTGGTAATTTTGACGATTTTGATGACGATATCCCATTCTAAAAACCGCATTTACAAGTTAGCATCTAAAGCCCGAAAGTTTTTCGGGCTTTTTATTGGTTCTATCCTGGAGTGGGCATGAAACGGCATCATAAATTTTGGTTAGTTATCCTATTTATTTCCTCTTTATCGGGATTGTTGGATTTTGCATTCGCTGAAACATATGACAAAGCGCCTTTACGGGTAGAAAAAACCGGTAAAACAGCCAAGCAGGAGATGAGTGAGCATACGGAAGATTTGCGTGCGCTTATGTTGAAGCTCTATACCTTTAACCCTGAGGAGCTTGCCAAAAGTACACAAGTGGGCGCGCGCGAAATGACAGAATGGGTGTTTGATGGCAAAGCGAACTGGAAGTTTGATGGGATACGTGGCCAGAAAAAGATGCAAGCGATTGCACTTGTATTTGATGCTGAATTCACGGGCGATCATATTCTCGCATTCATTGTAGGGCTGGAAACACTGCTATTTGATGCCTACGGCGGTACAAACGAATTCGATATACCCGCAGTTCAGGATGAGAAAATACTAAGCCAGGTGCAGTGTGAACTACAGGGATTATTGCAAAAAACGATTGCCCCAATCACTGCCGGAAAACAGCCGGATATAATTACGCAATCAAATTCAAAACAGGAAATAGAACACAGTTTACGTGGAATAATCAAGCGCTTGAATGCAAAAGTAGCAAATACAAAAAATCCTCCCTGCTAGCACATTCGTCACTCTGAAGTACCGTCCAAACTTACCCGAACACATTATTAAAGCTTATTTGCTTTAATAATGCATGATTGGTCTTGAGCATTCATGATCGCCTGATTTAAGTTGCGGGCATGCCAACAGTCATCACGGACAGCTATCTGAAAGTTGCACACCAGCGACAGTCAATATTTTTTATCCTTAGGAATTGTCAGCACACAATCCTCTTGGGTGTTCCTGAGCGATAAGGTGCCTAGCGCCTGCCATCCGATATTAAGTCCCGATATTTAAGTGATAGTTACGGGCATGGCTCTAATGGTTGGTTGACTTTAAATTTAAAGCCCTCTTATAATCCGCCGTCTTGTTAACAAAAATTAGTAACTTTAATTAATTGTAATCAATGTAAACGGTTTCTTAATTCATGGCAAACCCACCTCTTTATCGTCATGCAGCGCTTAATGCGCATAAAAACCATTGGCTGGGAAAGATTATACTGATCCGGCCTCTGAGCTACAGCTTGTTAACGCTGATGGCAGTTCTGTTTGCGGTTATGGTAGTGGCGTTTATGGTATGGGGTACTTACACCAAGCGTAGCGCGGTGGTCGGCCAACTGGTACCGGAAACCGGCCTGGTTAAAGTGTATGCGCCGCAATTTGGTATTGTGGTCGAGAAACGGGTACGGGAAGGACAAACCGTTAAAAAAGATGATGTACTGTTTGTGCTTTCCAGTGAACGTTATTCTGACGATCGTAGTTCCATACAAGTTTCTATCAGCACGCAGCACAGGCAGCAGCGGCAATCGCTGCAGGATGAAATTTCTAAAACCAGGTTGCAGCAGCGGGATGAGCAGCAGGCGCTGCAATCACGCCTGGATGGTATTAAGGATGAGTTGGAGCGGCTGGATGTGCAATTCCATGCCCAGCAAACCCGTGTCCAGCTTAGTGATGAAGCGCACAAACGGTATCAGGGATTATTGGAAAAGAATTATATTTCCCGTGAGCAAACCCAGCAAAAACAGGAAGAATGGATAGAACAATCTTCCCGGCTTGAATCCATGACTCGTGAGCAGCTGCGCATGCAGCGTGAGCTGGTGGCGAGGCAAGATGAATTATCAAGTCTGCGCGCCAAGCACCAGAATCAGATCTCCCAATTGGAACGTAGTGTTTCCAGTGTCAATCAGCAGCTTACCGAAAGCGAAGCGAAGCGCAGGCTGGTGATCCGCGCGCCTGAATCCGGCATCGCGACGGCCGTGGTTGCCAATGCCGGTACCGCTGTGGAAGGCAGTCGCCCGCTGGTCAGCATTATGCCGACAGGCGCGACGTTACAAGCCTATTTGTTCGCACCCAGCCGGGCAGTTGGCTTCGTGCGCGAAGGGGTGCCGGTCAGGTTGCGATACCAGGCCTACCCCTACCAAAAATTCGGCCAGGCAAGTGGTCGCGTCGAGTCCGTCTCAAGAACAGCGTTGCCTGCCGGCGAAATCTTCACCATGGGCAATCCATCTTCTAACAACCAGAACAGCGAGCCTTATTACCGCATCACCGTTGCGTTGGAGAGGCAATCCATCACGGCTTATGGCAAACAGCAGCCATTACAGGCTGGCATGTTGCTGGATGCCGACATCATGCTTGAGCGGCGGCGGTTGTACGAATGGGTGCTAGAGCCTTTGTTCAGCCTGACGGGCAAATTCTAATAATGCATAAGAAAGTAAGCCATGTCTCTCCTTAGCCAGTTGTCGTTCGGGTTTGGCCGCAAGATTCCCATTATTTTGCAGACGGAGGCGAGTGAATGTGGCCTCGCCTGTTTGGCCATGGTGTCCAACTATCATGGTTTCCGCACAGATTTATCGACATTGCGTCGGTTATTTCTGATCTCCATCAAAGGTACGACGCTGAACTACCTGATGGCGATGGCGCAATCCATCGGGTTTACCACCCGCCCGGTGAAACTCGAACTGGAGGACCTGAGGGATTTGCGCCAGCCATGTATCCTGCATTGGAACTTCAATCATTTTGTTGTGCTGAGAGAGGTTGGTGCCAAACATATAGTGATCCATGACCCGGCAACAGGTTTACGCAAACTTAAATTTGAAGAAGTATCTGCCAGTTTCACGGGCGTAGCCCTGGAGCTGTGGCCTAACCCCGGCTTTAAACGCGTGACCTTTAAACAAACCATCAAGCTGCGGGAAATGATGGGGCATGTCACCGGTTTGTATCGATCACTCGGCCAGATTCTGCTGCTGGCACTTGCGCTTGAAGTGTTTGCGCTGGTGTCGCCTTTATATATGCAGTGGGTTGTGGATCACGCGATTGTAGCGGCTGATTACGATTTGCTGACCACGCTGGCGATTGGTTTTGGCATATTGATGTTGATGCAACAGGCGATTATCACCGTGCGGGCATGGGTCATTATGCACATGGCGACTAATCTCAATGTGCAATGGCGGGCCAATATTTTTTCCCATCTGATCCGCCTGCCGGTGGATTTTTTTGAGAAACGCCATCTCGGGGATGTGGTTTCAAGGTTTGGCGCCATTGACCAGATACAGCGCACCCTGACCAGTACCTTTGTCGAAGCCATATTGGATGGCTTATTGACGACAGTAACACTGGTGATGATGTTTTTGTATAGCCCGCAAATGGCATGGATAGCCATCGGCGCGATGGCACTCTATGCCATCGGCCGCTGGCTGTGGTTTCGTCCGTTGAGGAATGCGACCGAGGAGCAAATCGTACATGCCGCCAAACAGCAGACCCATTTTATTGAAACGGTGCGGGGTGTGCGGGCAATCAAGCTGTTTCAAAGGCTGGACGAACGCCGGACCAGCTGGCTAAGCTTGTTTATCGAGCAAGTGAATGCGGACCTGCGCACGCAAAAACTGCAGGTTTTATACCGTTTAATCAATGGCCTGCTGTTTGGTGCCGAACGGGTACTCATCATCTGGCTAGGTGCAAAGCTGGTGATTGCGGGGGATTTTACCGTTGGTGCATTGCTCGCATTCATTGCTTACAAAGACCAGTTTGTTTCACGCGTGAATGGCTTGATTGATCGCTTGGTGGAAATGCGCATGTTGCACTTGCAAGGCGAACGGCTGGCAGATATTGCATTGGCTGAACCGGAGCCTGTTTCACTGGATACGCTTAACAAGCATGAGCTGGCGCGATTACCCGCCAGCATCCACATCAAGGGCTTACGTTACCGATATGCAGATGCTGAACCCTGGGTGCTGAATGGCATAGACCTGCAGGTGAATGAAGGGGAATCGGTGGCCATTGTTGGCCCATCCGGCTGCGGCAAATCCACTTTGTTGAATGTAATGCTAGGTATCCGCGTCGCAAACGAGGGCGAAATTCTGATAGGCGGGCAGCCTTTATCCAGATTGGGGCTTGAGCAGTTGCGCAGCATGGTAGGCGCAGTCATGCAGGATGATGCATTGTTCGCCGGCTCGATTGCAGACAATATTTCTTTTTTTGACCAGCAGGCTGACAACGACT
>JALDYP010000079.1:0-5365 GCA_032153875.1 Methylophilus sp. | reverse complement strand
GCCAATCGGTTGCGCACTTTCCTGACCATGCTGGGGATGGTGATAGGCGTAGGTGCAGTAGTGCTGATGATGGCAATCGGGCAGGGCGCGGAAGCATCCGTCAAGCGCTCCATCAATGCCATGGGTAGCAACCTGTTCGTGGTGCTGTCCGGCCCTCCTCGCATGGGTGGGGTACGTTCTGCCACCGGCAACGCACCTTCCCTGAATGTGAAAGATGCCAATGCGCTTGCCGAGCTGGGCGATGTGGCTGGTGTTGCACCGGTGACGATGGGCAAAGCGCAAATCGTCTATGCCAGCAATAACTGGAACACCGATATCATAGGCACCACGCCCAGTTATTTTGATGTACGTGCTTGGAATATGGCTGCCGGTTATGCGTTTTCCGATTCTGATGTGCGGTCTGCGACACGGGTCGCATTGATAGGCCAAACAGTGGTGCAGAATCTTTTCGGGGACGATATCGACCCGCTGGGCCAGACCATCCGTATTAACCAGAGGCCTTTTGTCGTGCTGGGGGTGCTGGCAAGCAAAGGGCAAACGCTGGATGGCCGTGACCAGGATGACACTATCATCGTGCCGCTGACCACCGCGCAACGGAAGTTGTTTGGTAATCAGCTACCGGGGAGTGTGCGCCAGATCATTGTGCAAGCCGATTCGGACAAGGTCATGGGCATGGTAGAAGAGTCCATGAACAGCCTGCTGAACCAGCGGCATAATATCCGTGAAGGCGCAGACAGTGATTTCTCTGTGCGTAACCTGACGGCCATCGCCAATTCCGCTGCCGAAACAGCGCGAACCATGTCGCTACTGTTGGGCGCGATCGCATCTGTGTCATTACTGGTTGGCGGTATCGGCATTATGAATATCATGCTGGTGTCGGTGACTGAGCGTACGCGTGAAATCGGCATACGCATGGCGATTGGTGCGCGAGAACGCGATATCCTGCTGCAGTTTTTGCTGGAAGCCGTGATGATCTCTATCGTAGGTTGCCTGATCGGAATTGTGATAGGTGTAGGCGGTGCGATACTGGTCAGCGTACTTACCCAGGCGGAAGTGATTGTTTCCAGTGATTCAGTGCTGATCGCATTTAGCGTGGCCGCCACCATTGGTATCTTCTTCGGCTTTTACCCGGCGAGAAAAGCAGCCAAACTGAATCCGATCGAAGCGTTGCGTTATCAGTAAATACCTGGCAGTCGTTTCCCAATTCAACCCTCACAAGGCTTGACCTGAAATCAATCCATCTCGATCGGTGGTGCGACTTTTAGCACTTCCTCGACAGTGGTCAACCCGGCCGCGACTTTTTCCGCCCCGTTCAACATTAACGGCTGCATGCCGGCCTGGGTAGCCGCCTGGCGTAGTTGCAGCAGGTCTGTCTCCGGGGTGATCAGTCTGCGCAGGGCTGGTGTCAGTGTCAGCATTTCATAGATACCGGTACGGCCACGATAGCCTGTCTTGCGGCATTCCTGACAGCCTACGGCCTTCATAGTCTTGGCTGGTTTGGCAGCTTTGAATGGACGTGTAATGCTGGCCCATTCGGCGTCTGTGATCGTACTTTCTGTTTTGCAATGCGGGCATAAGGTACGCACCAGGCGTTGGGCCATGATACCCAGCAGGCTGGAGTGGATCAGGTAGGCGGGTACGCCCAAATCAAGCAAACGTGTGACGGCAGACGGTGCATCGTTGGTATGCAGGGTTGAAAGCACTAAGTGGCCAGTCAATGCAGCCTGTATGGCCATATCGGCCGTCTGCTGGTCGCGGATCTCGCCTACCATGATGATGTCGGGGTCTTGGCGCATCAGTGTGCGTATGCCTTCGGCAAAACCGAGGCCGATATTCTGCGTGACCTGCATCTGGTTGAATGCAGGCTCTATCATCTCGATCGGGTCTTCTACCGTACACACATTGACTTCATCGGTAGCCACCTGTTTGAGTGTGGTGTACAGCGTGGTGGTTTTACCGGAACCGGTCGGGCCCGTCACCAGAATAATACCGTTAGGATGACTGGTCCATTGCGCCCATTGTTCGCTCTGGCGTTTGGAGAACCCGAGCAACTGGAAGTCCTGTACCAGTACATCCGGTTTGAAAATCCGCATCACCAGTTTTTCACCAAAGGCAGTCGGCATGGTGGAAAGGCGTAATTCGATTTCCTTGCCATCGGTGTCCACGGTTTTGACGCGGCCATCCTGCGGACGACGTTTTTCTACCATATCCATACGGCCCAGCAGCTTGATGCGGCTGGTGATGGCGTTCATGATGTTGCTGGGTAACTGGTAAACCTGATGCATGACACCATCGATACGTAGACGCATCAAGCCGATATTGCGCCTGGGTTCGAGGTGGATGTCACTGGCGCGTTGCTCAAAAGCATATTTGAACAGCCAATCCACAATATTGACAACATGCTGTTCATTGGCATCCAGCTGGCGGTCCTTACCCAGCTCGATAAGTTGCTCAAAATTCTGTACGCCGACAATTTGCCCGGCCTTTGCTGTATTGGCCGACTGGATGGCCGATGACAATTTGTATATTTCTGGCAAATACCGCTGCAAATCCAGCGGGTTGACCATGACCACTTCAATCCGCAGATTGTGTATGCGCTCCAGATCAAACACCCAATTCTGATTGAAGGGGTCGGCAGTGGCAATTTTTGCGACGCCATCCTTGACCGAAATGGGCATGATAGCCAAACGCTCGGCGTATGCCTGGGATACGATTTGGGTAGCCGAACTAAAGTCGAGTTTCAGGGGGTCTATCTGATAGAAAGGTACTTTGGCTTTGTAAGCGACATAACGGCTGAGATGATCTACAGTTAATAGTTTTCCGGGCTCGCGCTGGTCTTGCCATTTCTGTTCGGCGACCACCACTATCGGGTGTGTCCTGGAGCTATCGCGCTTGCGGTCCTGATGCAGTTTTTCTGCCAAAGCCTTCTCTATACTTCCGTCAGAGACCAGCATACGCAGCAAATCGCCCAGGCGTAAGGTTTCTAAGGATTTGGGAAGTGCAAAGGGGGCTGGACTTTTCATGACATCTTTAAGCTAAGTATCAGCCTAAGGTGCAAAAAGCATGCCACTGAAATCTGGCAATAATGGTCACTTTGCATGGCATGGCGAGATACCTTTCAGAGTCGCATTTGAATGCGCATGCTCAAATCAATCGCCTGAATATGCTTGGTCAGGGCACCAATCGAAATACGGTCAACGCCGGTTTCAGCAATCGCGCGTACCGTCGTTAAATCTACATTGCCTGAGGCCTCTAGCAGAGCCTGTTTCTGGTTGATTGTCACCGCCTGGCGCAAATCATCCAGCGCAAAATTATCCAGAAGAATACTTATCGCTCCCGCATCCAGCGCCTGCTGCAATTCATTGAGCGACTCGACTTCGATCTGGATATTTTCTGTTTCACCTATTTCAAATGCGGCCTTCAGCACAGACGCGATAGAGCCCGCAGCGGCGATGTGGTTTTCTTTAATCAGAATGCCATCGTAAAGCGCCAGCCGCTGATTGGCACCGCCACCGGTCAGCACTGCATACTTCTGGGCTAGCCTCAGGCCAGGCAACGTTTTGCGCGTATCCAGTATCTGTGTCGGTAATCCGGCAATCGCATCCACATAGCGGCGTGTATGTGTGGCTACGGCAGAGAGTGTCTGCAGAAAATTCAAAGCCGGTCGCTCGGCACTAAGCATCGCGCGTGCATCGCCATTAATCTTGACCAGTGGCTGGTCAGCCTGTACAAGGTCACCGTCTTTAACCTGCCAATCCAAAGTGACAGTAGGGTCCAGTTGCTCAAAGCATTGCTGTAGCCAGGCGCAGCCACAAACAACGGCTTGCTGGCGGCTGATAATAGTGGCTGACGCGCGCGTACCTGCTGGGATGAGCACAGCAGTCAGGTCGCGATTGCCCACATCTTCTTCTAAGACAGCTTTAACTTGGGCCTCAATTAAGCTGGCATTTAAGTAAGCTGGCAAGGTTTGATATAACGCGGATTGTGCCATGAAGGTATCTACATGATTTGAAAAAAATCGGCATATGACCATTTTAAGCCCATGCCAAAAGCTATTATAATAAATAGCGACCCAAAACATCAGTTTTCGTGACGGGCTTTTTCCAAAAAACACAATCACCATTCACTCTGGCAAACTCAATATGCAGCTTTTATATACGGTAAACAGTCCTTACGCACGTAAGGTCCGCATTGTCGCTATCGAAAAACATGTGGATCTGACATTAACCAGCGTGGTGCTCGCAGCGCCGGATTGCCCGGTAAAAGAATACAACCCGCTGGGAAAAGTACCTGTGCTGGTGCTGGATGATGGTGAGGCATTGTACGATTCCCGCGTAATCGTCGAGTATCTGGATCACCGCACCCCGGTGGCGCATTTGATTCCGCAGGACCATTTGGCAAAAATCAAAGTGCGCCGCTGGGAAGCCTTAGCCGATGGGGTTTGTGATGCAGCAGTAGCAGTCATGCTTGAGCAACGCAAACAAGTGACTCAGCAAGATCCGGCGTGGATCGAAAAACAATTGGCTAAGGTTACCGCTGGGCTGAGCGCGCTGGATAATGATCTGCTCAAGAAAAAATGGTGTGTGGACGAGACATTCAGCCTTGCCGATATCGCGTTGGGTACTACGCTTGGCTACATTGATTTGCGTTTCAAAAGTGCGCATTGGGAAGGTAAATACTGGCAGGAAAAATTCCCCAACCTGGCCAAGCATTATGGGGTGCTGGTAAAGCGCCCAAGCTTTAAGCAGACCATGCCACAGCCTTAAACAGGGCATTAACAGCTTTCACTCTCAGAAAAGCTGCGTTAAAAGATCAATACATTTTAGCTGCAATAATCTTTGCGGCTGCGCTGCAAGACACAATTGTGTCTCTCTGTAATAAAACCTCCGCGTTAAATAGTGTAAAAAACTCAATTGATTACAATAAGTTATTTATTTGGCATTGATAATCCAAATGATAATTGTTATCATTTAAAAAATAAAATGATCACTAGTGGTTAAACCTTCATGTCAGATGCCAGCTTAGCTGTTAAAAAAAAATTGATTGAGTTAGTCGATGAGCTGATAGCCCATGATGGCTTTGGCAATATCAGGGTGGACATACGTTTGTTAAAACGTGGCCAAAAAGAAGTGATCATTGATTGCGGCAAGCAGTATCGATTCGTGGTTGATTTTCAGCCAGCCGCACACCCAGCTGACAGCAAGGCGCATATCAGCTGAATCAAACGCATTAAATCGGGGATATTTCCCCAAAGTTCCGACGGCATGGGGCCGTGGAAATGTTGAGTTGAGTAGTTCGCCTGTAAGCGCCTTCTTGAGGAAGGGTCAACGGCATTATCCATGGCACCATGTATCTACATGGTATT
>JALDYP010000078.1:0-5580 GCA_032153875.1 Methylophilus sp. | reverse complement strand
TGGCTTGCGGCGTATTGCCATTGCGCAACTCTTCACGGATACGTTCGTTGATCAGTACGTTGGCATCAATCGCCATCCCCAGCGCCAGCGCAATCGCAGCCAGGCCAGGCAAGGTCAACGTTGCTTGCAGCATGGACAGAATCGCTACCAGCAGCAACAGGTTTACACCCAGTGCCATGACAGAAACACCACCGAATACCATGTAGTAGATGATCATCATCACTGCAATCGCAGCAAAGCCCCATAAGGTTGAGTGCACACCGCGTTTGATGTTTTCTTCACCCATGCTTGGTCCAACCGTACGTTCTTCGATGATCTCCATCGGCGCTGCCAGTGCACCGGCACGCAACAGCAATGAAATGTCAGTGGCTTCCTGCGCGTTCGCCATACCGGAAATCTGTACGCGTCCGCCGCCGATCTCTTCATTGATCACTGGTGCGGTCACCACTTCTGTACTGCCTTTTTCAATCAGCAGGATCGCCATGCGTTTACCAACGTTTTCGCGGGTGACGTTCTTGAAGATGCCGGCACCACGGCCATCCAGGGTCACGTTAACGACAGAAGAACCGTTCTGGCCGTTCACGCCAGGGCCAGCATCGGTGATGCGGTCACCGGTGAGCACTACGCTTTTCTTGACCAGTACCGGGCGGCTGTCACGGTCAAAGTACAGCTCGTCACCAAATGGTACCTGGCCATTCTGTGCTTTCTGCAAGGTCGCCATGTCAGCTTTTTCTTCGTCTACCATGCGGATTTCCAGCGTCGCCGTGCGACCCAGGATTTCCTTGGCTTTCGCTGTATCCTGCACACCAGGCAATTGCACCACAATACGGTCTATGCCTTGTTGTTGCACGATCGGCTCTGCCACGCCCAGTTCGTTGATCCGGTTATGCAGAGTTTGCAGGTTCTGTTTCAGTGCAAATTCCTGGATGCGTTTTTGCGCCATGGCGCTCATGCTGGCCGTCACGCTGAAGTCTTTGTCGCTGCCACTGACTTTATAGGTCAGGTCAGAAAAGTCTTTTGCCAGCAGATTGCGAGCTTTAGTCGCTTCCGCTTCCGATTCAAATTTAATCACTACCACCTGGCCCTGGCGCTCAATCCCGTAGTAATTGATCTTCTCTTTACGCAAAGACATGCGGAAATCGCCGACAGTACTTTCAGCAGCTTTATCCAGCGCCGCTTTCATATCTACCTGCAACAGGAAGTGCACACCACCACGCAAATCCAGGCCCAGATACATAGGCTTGGCGCCTATGCTTTGCAGCCAGTTAGGCGTTTGCGGCACCAGGTTCAGTGCCACGGTGTAATCTTTGCCCAGGGTTGATACCAGCTTGTCTTTCGCCAATAACTGGGTATCTGTATTGGCAAAGCGCACTTTCACGCCGCTGGCATCCAGAAAAATCCCGTCAAACGAGATGTTCGCCAGTTTTAAAGCGCCTTCCACTTTTTGTAACAGGGTCTCATCAACTTTGAGCGATGTTTTCGCCGGGCTGATTTGCACCGCTGGCGATTCACCAAAGAAGTTGGGGATGGTGTATAGCAAGCCAATGAGAATGACTGTGCCAATCAGCACGTATTTCCATAATGGATAACGGTTCATAAAAAACTCTTATACGGAATAAAGGACTGGGAAATGGCCACTTGAATTAAATGGATTTTATGGTGCCAGGAGGCAACAAAGTCTGTACGGTATGTTTTTGTACATTGACGACAGTGTTTGCCGCGATTTCAACGCTGATAAAGCTCTCACCGACTTTGGTCACCTTGCCGACGATACCACCGTTAGTCGCGACTTCATCACCTGCTTTAAGTGTTTCCAGCATGGACTTGTGTTGTTTTGCCTGTTTGACTTGCGGACGGATCAGCATGAAATAGAACAACACGAAAATGACAATCATAGGCACGAAGCTCATGATGTCGCTGGTTGCTGCAGTGGCTGCATAGGCATTGCTAATCAACATATTTTTTCTTCCTGGATCAATCTACGAAATAACACGCGATTTTAGCACAGGCGGGTGAAGAATGAACGTGAGGGAGAGTTAGGGGTAGGTATGCTTATGAAATGGATTCTTTTGAGTGATGTGTTGAGATGGGTATTGGAGATTTTCTTTCGCCCCTCGGCGAGTTACTTTTCTTTGCTTGCCCAAAGAATAAGTAACCAAAAGAAAAGGCACCCTAGCTTCCGCTTGTTCCCTCCGTTGCTCATCACCGTGGGCGGCCCACGAAACTCGCCCTAGCGGCTTGCAAAAGACGCAAGCCACCGCGGAACTCGAACAGACGCTGGCCGACAACTCCCACGCTGACTGCGCTACTCGGCGCGTCAGATAGGGGCCCGTTTAAAACCACTACGATGAAAGAGTATTAGTGCATAAAGGTTGGCGGGCGCTAAGTGAGTTTTAAACTAAGAAGATTAAACTCAAATTCCAACAAATCTAATTCTTTTGTTTGTTTTGCCACAGTGATTGAGCGTGATTCGATGCAAAAAAAGTAGTAAAGAAATGAAGGCGGGTGGTTTTAACGGGCCCCTATCTGACGCGCCGAGTAGCGCAGGCAAAATAAGGAAGAAGGGAGCGACTGTCCGAATCCCGCAGTAGCTCACGTCTTGTGTGAGCTACCAGGTTGAGTTTCGTGACTGCTTATTTTGATGAGCAACGCAGGAAATAAGCGGAGGCTAGGGTGTCTTGTTCTTTGCCTTCTTTCTTATGGACAAGCATAAGAAAGAGGGTCGCCTAGAGGCGAAATAGAAACTTAAAATATTTAACGGAAAGTTTTATTTACCCTAGTAGCTTATAGCTTTAGATTAACGCTTTTCCGCCCGTTTCCGAGCAAACTCTGCTTTAAACTCCTCAAACCTGTTTTCCTCAATCGCTGCCCTCATCCCCTGCATCAAAAACTGGTAATAATGCAGATTATGAATAGTATTCAAACGCGCCCCTAAAATCTCGCCAATACGATACAAATGATGCAAATAGCTACGACTAAAATTACGGCACGTGTAGCATTCACACTCATCATCCAAAGGACGCGTATCCGTTTTATAAGTGGCATTCTTGATTTTGACATCGCCGTATTGCGTAAACAGCCAGCCATTACGCGCATTGCGCGTCGGCATTACGCAGTCAAACATATCAATGCCGTAACTGACCGCATCGACCAGGTCTTCCGGCGTACCAACACCCATCAGGTAGCGCGGTTTGTCTTTTTGCATTTGCGGCGCGGTATGCGCCAGGATGCGCAACATATCTTCTTTAGGCTCGCCAACGGAAAGCCCACCAATCGCATAACCGTCAAAGCCGATGGCCTCCAGTCCCTGGCGGGAGATATCACGCAGGTCTTCGAACATACCGCCCTGGATAATGCCAAATAGGGCGTTTTTCTGATCGCCTGTTTCGGTATTGTTTTCTACTTCACCTTGGAGACCTTGTTCTACCAACTGCTTCACTTCTACCTCGCCACCGAGCATAGTCATTGCGTGCGGAATTGACTGCTGTTGATAAACATTAAAAGCATCCCGGCTGCGCTTGGCCCAGCGCAGGCTGAGTTCCATCGATTGCCTGGCCTCGTGGTGAGTGGCCGGGTAGGGCGTGCATTCGTCAAAAATCATGACAATGTCACTATTCAATACGCGCTGGATACGCATGGATTCTTCCGGTGTCAGGAAGCAGCTGTCGCCGTTGATGGGAGATTTGAATTTAACGCCAGCTTCACTGATTTTGCGCAGGTCACCCAGGCTCCATACCTGGAAGCCTCCGGAGTCGGTGAGTATAGGTTTATCCCAGCCCATGAATTTATGCAGGCCTTCATGCGCGGCCACTACCTCCAGGCCCGGACGCAACCATAGATGAAAAGTGTTACCGAGTACGATGTGGGCCTGAATATCATCCAGTTCCAGCGGGGACATGGCTTTGACCGTGCCATAAGTGCCTACTGGCATAAATGCCGGGGTTTGTACTTCGCCGTGGGGTAAGTGGACGGTTCCGCGCCTGGCAAGACCATCGGTGTTGTGTAAGGAAAACTGCATGAAAATGACGGTAAATAGCTGAAATAAACCGGTATTTTAGCACAGCGGGGTCAGGCGTCCGGCCTTGGCATAAACGCTTTTTCGTTACCTGGCTGTGCTTGCATTTTTTGTGATTGCCCGCAACAATGCGCATATTCCTTTATAAAAAGCTCCTATGGCTGAACCACAAACCCGCTTGTCACGCCGCGAAGAACATACCAGTTTGCGCCAGCGAGGCATTTACCTGTTGCCTAATCTATTCACCTCTGCTGCTTTGTTCGGTGGTTTTTATGCCATCGTGCAGGCGATGAACCAGCATTTTGAGCAATCTGCGATTGCGATTTTCATTGCCATGGTGATGGATGGCCTGGATGGCCGTGTTGCCCGCATGACCAAGACACAGAGCGCATTCGGCGCGGAGTATGACAGCCTGTCTGACATGGTGTCGTTCGGCGTCGCGCCAGCCCTGATCGTTTATGTCTGGGCGCTGCAGCCTATGAACAAGCTGGGCTGGATTGCGGCCTTTATCTACTGTGCTTGTGCCGCTTTGCGGTTGGCACGATTTAATACCAAACTGGATGATCCATTTCAGGATAAGCGCTATTTCCAGGGCCTGCCTAGCCCGGCGGCGGCAGCATTGCTGGCGGGGTTTGTCTGGGTTTCCTATGAATACAATATCGATGGCCGCGAAATCTTCTTTGGTGCGGTGCAGGTGAAATGGATCGCCTGGTGCCTGACTATTTTTGCTGCCGGCTCCATGGTGTCTGATCTCAAGTTCTACAGCGGCAAGGATATCAACCTGCGGCACTCGGTGCCTTTCGTCGCTATCCTGGCGGTGATGCTGGCTTTTGTGCTGATTTCATATAGCCCGCCGGAAGTGTTGTTCAGTGTGGTATTTGTATATACCTTATCCGGATACTATTTATGGATACGCGACAGAATGGCTGCCAAAAATAAAGCCTGAGTTATTTTAAAAACTGAAACGCGCCAATCAGGCGCGTTTTTTATTGGTAGCGTTTTTAAGTCGTTATATTAAGACCCAGGAATCCTGCCGCGCCGTTATGGTCAATTGTTAACCAAGCAGGTAAAATTCGGGCTACCAGGTTAGGATAAATTCATGGAACAAATAATTATTTTTGATACCACGCTGCGTGATGGGGAACAAAGCCCTGGCGCCGCGATGACCAAAGAAGAAAAAATCCGCATTGCGCGCCAGCTGGAAAAGTTGGGCGTAGACGTGATCGAAGCCGGGTTTGCTGCTGCCAGCCCAGGTGACTTTGATGCGATTTCAGAAATCGCCAAAGTGATTAAAACTTCAACTGTATGTTCATTGGCCCGCGCCAGTGAAAATGATGTGCGCCGTGCCGGTGAAGCGATCAGGCATGCCGCTAAAGGCCGTATCCATACCTTTATTGCCACCAGCAAGATCCATATGGAAAACAAGCTGCGCATGAGTGAGGACCAGGTGGTCGAGCGTGCGGTGCAGGCAGTGAAATGGGCACTTGAATATACTGAAGACGTCGAATTCTCTGCTGAAGATGCCGTGCGTTCCGAGATTGAATTCCTGGTGCGCGTGTTTGAAG
>JALDYP010000037.1:0-28231 GCA_032153875.1 Methylophilus sp. | reverse complement strand
CGGTAAACCCTAATGTGATTCGCCAGTTGCAGGAACGCGACTGGATAGACGTGGTCGGCCAGCGTGAAGTGCCCGGCAGGCCATCGTTGTACGCCACGACCAAACATTTCCTGGATGACCTGGATTTGCGCTCGCTGGCAGAACTGCCGCCGTTCGAAGCGTTTGCGCAGGCGGAAATCCCACTGGAATAATTCAACTATGCAGGATCCATTACTTAAAATTCGCATCAGCCATGCAGGCAATACTGCGCTTGGGCCAGGCAAAATCGAATTGTTGCAGATGATAGAGCAGCATGGTTCTATCTCAGCCGCGGCCAAGCAAATGCAGATGTCTTACCGCAGGGCGTGGGAGCTGGTGGATGTCATGAATCGCTGTTTTGACCAGGTGGTCGTGCTGAGTTCTGCCGGCGGCACCCATGGTGGTGGTGCGCAAGTCACGGATTTCGGGAAATCACTTATAAAGGCATATCAGCAGATTCTGCAAAAGTCGGCAAAGGCAGCCGCGGATGAGCTTGACCTGATCACCAAGCACTTGAAAAAAACATAATTTTTTTGAGCGTCGTAATGCATGTGTGAATATAACGATGGTAGCATAACTGCGTTTCAACGAATTTTTGTGCAAGAGCAGTTTCTTGATGATTAAACAGGATAGGAAAATATGAAAAAACGCGGTTGGCTGCACCTGGCTTATGTAAGCGTTTTGGCAGGACTTTATTTCGTCAGCGCATTGGCGTATGCCGAAGAGGGGAAGATCAAGGTATTTGCCGCAGCCAGCCTGACTGATGTCATGAATGTATTGGCCAAGCAATACAGCCAGCAAGCCGGTGTGCAAATCGTGCCAGTCTATGGCGGTTCAGGCACGCTCGCCAAGCAGCTGGAGCAGGGCGCACCCGGTGATTTGTTTATTTCTGCCGATGAAAAGTGGATGCAATACCTGAAGGACAAGCAGTTGCTGCAAAATGCGACCATCAAGCCATGGTTAAGCAACCGCCTGGTATTAATCACGCCTTTAGCCAAGCCGTTGAACATCAAAACCGAAGCCTCTGTCGATGTGAACCAGCAGGCACCTGGATACTGGTGCACCGGCGACACGCTGTCTGTGCCAATCGGGATATATGCCAAGCAGTCACTGACCAGCCTGGGCTGGTGGGAAAAGCTCAAAAGCAGGTTGGTCAGTACCCAGGATGTACGCGCTACATTAAACCTGGTCGAGCGTGATGAATGCGATGTAGGCATTGTGTATGCCAGTGATGCACAATCTTCAAACAAGGTAAAATTGGCCGGTGAATTCCCCGAAAACAGCCATGTGCCAATTGTCTATCCGATGGCTTTATTACCGCAGGCATCTTCTGCAACTACTGCGTTTTACCAGTATCTGCAATCTGCAGAGGCCAAAAAGTTACTGGCTTCTTATGGCTTTAAACCACTCGTTGCTGAGTAAACCGTTGCTCTGAGTTTTACCATGTGGACGCTATCGCCCGCCGAAATTTCCATTGTGCTACTTTCCCTGAAAGTGGCGGCCTGGTGCGTGGTGATTTTGCTTATACCGGCGATGGCGATGGCCTGGTTGTTGGCCAAAAAGCGTTTCTGGGGACAGTCATTGCTGGATGCGCTGGTGCATTTACCTATGGTATTGCCGCCAGTGGTCTTGGGCTATATGTTGCTGGTGCTGCTTGGCCGCCGTGGCTGGGTCGGGGCATGGTTGTATGAACAGTTTCATATCCAATTCACCTTTCACTGGTGGGGCGCCGTGATTGCTTCAGCGCTGATGGCGTTTCCGTTAATGGTGCGCTCAATCCGGCAAGCACTGCTCCAGGTGAATCCTTTGTTGGAGCAGGCCGCCCAAACCCTGGGTGCGTCTCCCATCAAGGTATTTCTCACTATCACATTGCCATTGTCTTACCATGGCCTGCTGACGGGCAGTATTCTGGCATTCAGCCGCAGCCTGGGCGAGTTTGGTGCAACAATTACCTTCGCCGGTAATCTGGAAGGCGAGACCCGCACTTTACCGTTGGCGATTTACAGTTTGACGCAAACTCCGGAAGGCGATGCCGCTGCATTCAGGCTGGTGATTCTAAGCGTATTAGTCTCTATTGTTGCGTTGCTTGCCAGTCAGTGGCTGGAAAGACGGTTGATCAGGAGCCAGCGCTGATGCTGCATGTCGATATTCAGATCAGGCAGCCTTATGTTGTCGCGGCATCAGAACCTGCCTTTGCCCTTGAAGCCAGGTTTGATTTAAAGCCAGGGGATTGCATGGGCATCATGGGCGCTTCCGGTTGCGGCAAGACCACTTTGCTGCACAATATCGCTGGCTTGTTAATGCCTGCCTCCGGCATTATTCAAAGCGACCAGCAGATATGGTTTGACTCAAAGAAAGCTATTAAGAAACCACCCTGGCAGCGGCAGGTAGGGATCGTTTTCCAGGATGGGCGCTTGTTCCCACATTTAGATGTGCAGCAGAATCTGCTGTATGGCATGCCAAAAGGCAAAAATGCTATTTCCCTCGAAGAAGTCATACAAGTGCTGGAGATAGGTACGCTCATCAAACGTAAGCCCAGCCAGTTATCCGGCGGTGAAAAACAGCGGGTTGCGCTTGGCCGCGCCTTGCTGAGCCAGCCTGTGGTATTGCTGATGGATGAGCCGTTAAGTGGCCTGGATGATGCCCTGAAGCAGCAGGTACTGCCTTATATCAGAAAAGTAATCACTACTTTTGGATTGCCGACTGTGTATGTCAGCCATGTGCGGGAAGAAGTAGCGGGAATTGCCAATCAGGTATTGGTGCTGGCGCAAGGGAAATTGCGCCAGCCGGGTTAAAACCTTATTTAGTGGTGATGACCACCGGCACCGTGTACATGCTGGTGCTCGATTTCTTCTTTATTTGCTGAGCGTACATCTTTAATCGTAGCGGTGAACAGCAGGCGTTGACCAGCCCAGGGATGGTTGCCATCAACCACCACTTTGCCATCGGCGATATCGGTGATGGTGTACAAAATCACATCGCCGGTTTCGTCTTCACCTTCAAACTGCATGCCGACTTTCAACTCTTCAGCCGGGAAAGCGCTGGCTTGCTCAATTTGCACCAGGCCGTCATCGTACTCACCAAAACCATCTTCAGGGTCCAGGCTCACTTCAATCACGTCACCGACATTTTTACCGTGCATGGCTTCTTCAACCTTAGGGAAAATATTGTCGTAACCGCCGTGCAGGTAAGCCACCGGTTGCTGGCTTTCTTCCAGTGTTTCGCCATCAGTGTTTTGTAGTTTGTAAGTCATGCTGACTACGGTGTTCATTGCTACTTGCATGTGAAATGTCCTAAGTTGTTCGGTAATAAAGCATTATTCTAAAGGATATTGCCGGATGGTGTCATTCTCGCTGTTGATAATGTTGACCAAAATGCCTGCGCCAGAGCCAGGGAGGTGTCGGATCGGCTTGCTGCCATAGCCCCAAGGATTGTTGCTGTGCCTTTTGTTGCAGTGACGCCAATTCTGCACGGGAAGAGTAGCGGCTGTTATACCAGGCCATCCCTTGCGCAACCTGGTATTGGCTGGCATCTGTGTGATTGCAGTACAAGTGGCCGAGCGTGCGTCCATATGGGTCTGTGCCGGTAGCTTGCACGGTGATCTTGCCATTGCAAAGCGCCATCAGGGTACGTCTCGATTGTTTGCCAAAGGCTTGCTGGGATTCAGGGGCGTCGATATCCAGCAGCCGCAGGCGGTAAGTTTTGCCTTGGTCTAGAATAATGACGGTATCACCATCGATGACTTTTTTCAAAACCGGTTCTGCGTGCGCTTGAATGCCAAGTGCAAAAAGCATGAATAACAGCCAGATGTTTGGCATGTTAATCCAGCAGGCTGGTGTAATTTTCCGGCGTTAATACGGTGGGGATTGCTTCAGGCAGTAGTTCCGGGTAATCCTTGCTGTAATGCAGGCCACGGCTTTCTTCGCGCTCAATCGCGCAGCGCACGATGAGTTCTGCCACCTGCAGCAGGTTACGCAGTTCAATCAGATCATGGCTGACCTTGAAGTTGCTGTAAAACTCGTGCACTTCGTCGCGCAACATGCGAATGCGGTGCAATGCCCGGCTTAACCTTTTGTTGGTGCGTACAATGCCTACGTAATTCCACATGAACCGGCGTAATTCATCCCAGGTATGCGTAATCAGCACTTCCTCATCGGCATCAGTCACGCGGCTTTCGTCCCAGTCCGGCAGCGAAATGGTAGGTTGCTGGCCTGAGGCCTGAATGTCCTGCGCGCAACTTTCGCTAAATGCGAGGCACTCCAGCAGCGAGTTGCTGGCCAGGCGGTTGGCACCATGCAAGCCGGTACAGGCAGTTTCGCCTATCGCATACAGACAATCAATATCGGTGCGGCCATGCATATCTGTCATCACGCCACCGCAGGTGTAGTGAGCAGCAGGGACGACCGGAATCGGCTGTTTGCTGATATCGATACCCAGCTGCAAACAGCGTTTATAAATATTGGGGAAGTGCGACTGGATAAATTCCAGCGGTTTATGGCTGATATCCAGGTAAACACAATCCAGCCCGCGCTTCTTCATCTCAAAGTCAATCGCGCGCGCCACGACATCGCGTGGTGCCAGTTCTGCGCGCTCGTCATGCAGATGCATAAAGCGGGTGCCGTCCGGCAAGGTGAGCAATCCGCCTTCACCACGCAGAACTTCCGAAATCAGGAAAGATTTGGCATGCGGATGGTACAAACAGGTAGGATGAAACTGCACAAATTCCATGTTGGCGACGCGGCAGCCTGCCCGCCAGGCCATTGCTATGCCATCGCCGGTGCTGATGTCGGGGTTGGTGGTGTAAAGATACACTTTGCCGGCACCGCCAGTCGCCGCTACAGTATATTGCGCAGAAAGTGTAGTCACATGTCCGGTCTGGCTATTCAAAACATAAGCGCCCAGGCAGCGGTTGGGCCCATCGTTGGCGGTTTGCTGGAACAGCTTGTGCGTGGTGATCAGGTCAACCGCAATATGGTGCTCAAGAACGGTGATGTTCGGGTGTTCACGCACGCGGTCGGTCAGCGTGGTTTGTACCGCCTGGCCGGTCGCATCTGCCACATGCACGATACGTCTGTGGCTATGGCCGCCTTCGCGGGTCAGGTGCAGATCCTCTTCGGCGTCGCGGGTGAAGTTCACGCCTTGCTGTAATAACCATTCGATACTGGCGCGGCCATTATTGACCACCATGCGTGTGACTTCGCTGTCGCACAGCCCGGCACCGGCGTCCAAAGTATCCTGAATATGCGCTTCGATCGAGTCTTCACTATTGTGTACCGCTGCAATACCCCCTTGCGCCCAGTTGCTGGCGCTCATTGAAAGCTCGCGTTTACTCAATATGCAAATGCGGTAATCATCGGCCAGCCGCAGGGCCAGGGATTGACCAGCTAATCCGCTGCCAATGATCAGGACATCAAATACTTTATTCATATTGTTGTGAAGTCAGAGGAACTTTTGTGGAAAAAGCCGTGTCAGAAATTTGTCTGTATTGCATGTTGCAATTGCAGGCGAAAATAAGGGATGAGACGATGTTACACACAACAAAATTAGAGGCGTTAACGCGCACCGGGTTCGTCGAAAGCAATACAAAAGCGTATACTACTCCCAATCATAAAATTACCCAAGGGAGTCATCGCGATATGACTGTTCAGGCGGCAAACGCCAAACAGCTTGAGAATAGAGAATTCGACCAGTTGCTGGTCGAACGTGCCCAGCAGGGCGATAAACGTGCGTTTGGCCTGCTGGTCGAAAAGTACAATCGTAAGCTGGGAAGGCTATTGTCGCGCATGATCCGCGACCAGGCTGAAGTAGAGGATGTGGTGCAGGAATCCTTTATTAAAGCGTATCGCGCATTGCATAGTTTCCGTGGGGATAGTGCCTTTTATACGTGGTTATACCGTATTGGCATTAACACTGCCAAGAATTACCTGGTATCCATGGGGCGTAAGCCACAAGTGATGCAGGACGTCGAAATCGAAGACGTGGAAAATTTCGATGAGGGTCAGGACATGCGTACGTTAGAGACGCCTGAAACTTCCCTTATGACTAAAGAAATCGCGCAAACCGTGAATGATGCGATTGCCGCGTTACCGGAAGAGTTGCGCACAGCTATTACGCTGCGCGAGCTTGAAGGCTTAAGCTATGAAGACATTGCGACAGTCATGCAATGTCCGATTGGCACTGTCCGCTCACGTATTTTCCGTGCACGTGAGACTATTGCTGCAAAATTAAGACCATTGCTGGATACACCAAATCATAAACGTTGGTAATCTTGCAACACTTGTAATGCAGCCATTTAATGTAAACTTTTAAATAATGGGTGTTATGACAAACAATCTGTTAAGTTTTAATATAAAAACATTGATCGACCTAGGGTCAATAATTTCGGGGTTACTATGAAGCAGCAATTATCCGCTTTAATTGACGGCGAAGGCGATATTGAGCGCTGTGAACATATATTCCTCGCAGCCAAGTCTACTGGTGAAGTAGCGCAAGCCTGGCAGGATTATCATGTGATTCGGGATGTGATGCGTGAAGAGTATTGGGTGCAACCCGACATGACAAGCCGCATCATGGCAGAACTGAATGACGAACCTGTCGTACTGGCGCCAAGGGCTACTGCGAAACCGGTGGTTCAAATAAAGCCACGACCCAGTAAAGTAATTTGGTCGATCGCAGCGTCAGTAGCAGCTGCTTTTTTTGTCGGTATGTTTGTGCTCAACCAGCCTGCAGCGGTTGAATCGGTGCAAATTGCTGATAGCGAAACTGATCAATATGTCATGGCGCATCACAATTACTCACCTAATAGTGCGACTTACTATATCCACAATGTAACCTACGCTGGCGAATAGCTCTAGCTGTGATTGGTATGTCTGTGCAGTTTGTAATTCGTACGGTATTTGCGTTAGTGATTTGCCAGCAGGCATGCGCAGATGAAGACTTATGGGCCACTATGCAGAAGACAGCTTCTGCGGCCCGAGAGCTTAATTATCAAGGATTGTTCATCTATCATAATGGAGCGATTATTCGCTCCGTTCAAATTACCCATATCAACGAAGCCGGACGGGAATTTACCCGCAATGTAGTCCTTGATGGCCGCCCTCGTGAAGTGTTTAGCGAAGGTGATGATATTGTCATTTTCAATGCAAAAAATGACAAGGTAGTGATCGAAAAACGCCGTGGCCAAAACCTTTTCCCGGCCATGTTGCCGACCCAGTTGTACCCTCTCAAGCAAAACTACAAGTTGAAATTTGTCGGCCAGGAACGTATCGCCGGGCGTCTGGCACAAGTCATTGATATGATTCCAAATGACAACCTGCGTTATCAATACCGGGTGTGGTCAGATAGCGAATATGGGCTTTTGCTGAAAATGAGCATGCTCGATGTGAAAGGCAATACCCTTGAGCAGATCGGTTTCAACCAGGTTTCCATGCTGCAAACCAAAGACCTGGATTGGTTCCAGCCTAAAATTGATGCCTCCAAACCTTATGTTATGGATGACACCACCGATTTGACCCATGTGGAAAATAACCTGGTGATCGCAAACCTGCCTTCCGGTTATAAAAAGGTGGACCAGATCCGCTTAAATGTACCTGGCCGTACCGTGCCAGTACAACAATTAATTTTTTCTGATGGCCTCGCATCAGTGTCATTGTTTGTCGAGCCGGTAATCAAAGGCATGCAACCGCGCATAGGCAAAAAAACCATGGGCTCTACCAATGTGTATGCCCATGTTTTAAATGGCTATCAACTGGTAGTCGTAGGTGAAGTGCCTGCACAAACTGTTGAGCAAATTGCGCAACAGGTGACATTTAAGAAATAATCGATCTTGATGATTTCTACCTATTCTGCCTGCTCCCTGTCCATACAAAATCATATTCGTCCCTGATAACCCTCCGTTCATGGCTAATTCCTTTAATCAATCAATATTGGGTGAGCTGGTCGTGTCTGGCGTATTTTATTCAGCGATTGTGAGTCAAGCCTCTTTGTTTTTATGTGTGTAAACACCATATGTAGTAAGTGTTTTAACAGCAGCCCGGGTTGATTGTTGGCTGCTATGAATAAGTATCTGAAAATATTGAATTAATTGATTAAATAATAGGAAAAATCATGATGAAGCAATGGATTTCTGCAGTGTTTCTGACATGCACCATGTCAATGAGTATGTTTGTCATACCGGCGCAGGCGAAGGACTTGCCTGATTTCACTGAGCTGGCAGAAAAGCAAGGGCCAACCGTGGTCAATATCAGTATTACCTCGGTAGTTCACGGTGGTGGAGGCATGGGTTTTCCGGGTATGCCAAATGATGAGAATCTGCAGGAATTACTGCGCCGTTTTGGCATTCCGGGCATGCCTGGAATGCCCGGGCAAGAAGGCGGGCAGGATTACAAGACCCAGTCATTGGGTTCTGGTTTTATCATCAGTAGCGACGGTTATATTCTGACCAATGCGCATGTAGTGAGTGAAGCAGATGAAGTGCTGGTGAAGTTGTCTGACAAGCGTGAATTCAAGGCAAAAATTATTGGTGCCGACAAACGTACCGATGTGGCCCTGATTAAAATTGAAGCGACTGGTTTGCCTAAAGTGGTATTGGGTGACCCGAGTGCATTAAAAGTCGGTGAATGGGTGGCTGCAATTGGCTCCCCTTTCGGGCTTGAAAACACCATGACTGCCGGTATTGTGAGTGCTAAAGGCCGAGCCTTGCCACAAGAAAACTATGTGCCGTTTATCCAGACCGATGTCGCCATTAACCCAGGTAATTCCGGCGGCCCGTTATTCAACCTGCGCGGTGAAGTAGTCGGCGTGAACTCACAAATTTACAGCAAAAGTGGTGGCTCCATGGGGCTGTCATTCAGTATCCCTATCGATGTCGCGATTGATATTTCCAACCAGTTGAAAGCGACTGGCCGTATTTCACGCGGCTGGTTAGGTATTGGTATCCAGGAAGTGACTAAAGACCTGGCGGATTCTTTTGGCCTGAAACAAACCAGTGGTGCCCTGATTGCCGGTGTAGAGAAAAACAGCCCGGCAGACAAGGGCGGCCTCGAAGTTGGCGATATTATCCTCAAGTTTGATGGCAAGCCAATTGTGACTTCCGGTGATTTGCCACGTGTAGTGGCTTCCATCAAGCCAGGCAAAGTGGTGCCGGTAGAAATCGTGCGTAAAGGCACCAGCAAGACGCTGCAGCTGGGTGTTGGTGAAATGCCTAACGAACAGGCTGAAGCGCCGGCTACGAGCAAAGAGCCTTCTAAGCCGGAATCCAACAAAATCGGCCTTACTTTGCGTGAGTTAACCCCTCAGCAAAAGAAAAAGCTGAATGGCAAAAATGGCTTGCTGGTGATTGAAAGCGTTGGTGCAGCAGCTCAAGCGGGTATCCGCCGCGGTGATGTGATTCTTGGATTGAACAACAATGAAAGCCAAAGTGTGGATCTGTTCAATAAGCAGATCAACGCCGTGCCTTCCGGTAAAACGGTGGCTGTGCTGGTGCTGAGAGGCGAAAATACCCTATATGTTCCTATCAAGGTCAGCAAGTAAAGCGTGGTTTTAAAGCACCGCAAACATTCAGTGTTTTAAAATAAATCCCTGATAAATAGGCGTTTGCTGTAAAATGCCAGCAAATTTGGAAAGGCGCGTTAAGCGCCTTTCTTGCTTGTAATCAACCTATAGCAGAACATGAAGAATATTCGTAATTTCTCGATTATTGCCCACATTGACCATGGCAAATCGACACTGGCTGATCGCATCATTCAAGTGTGCGGTGGGTTGGAAGCGCGCGAAATGGAAGCGCAAGTGCTGGATAGCATGGATATCGAGCGTGAGCGCGGTATTACGATCAAGGCTCAAACGGCTGCCCTGCAATACAAAGCCAACAACGGTGAAACGTATTTCCTCAACCTGATTGATACGCCGGGGCATGTGGATTTCAGCTATGAAGTCAGCCGCTCGTTATCAGCCTGTGAAGGTGCATTGCTGGTAGTCGATGCTTCACAAGGGGTCGAGGCGCAAAGTGTCGCCAACTGTTACACCGCGATCGATCTGGGTGTTGAAGTTACGCCTGTCCTGAATAAAATCGACCTGCCTTCTGCAGATCCGGCACGTGTTTCCCAGGAAATTGAAGATGTGATTGGCGTGGATGCCACCGATGCCGTGCGTTGCTCAGCCAAAACCGGTGAAGGCGTACGCGACGTACTTGAAGAGGTGGTTGCCAAAGTGCCGCCACCCACCGGTGATGTCGATAGCCCATTAAAAGCATTAGTGATCGATGCCTGGTTTGATAACTATGTCGGCGTGGTGATGCTGGTGCGCGTGGTCGATGGCGTATTGCGCGCCAAAGAAAAAATCCGCCTGATGGCGACCGGTGCGGAATACTTGTGCGAGCAAGTTGGTGTGTTTACGCCCAAGTCGCTGCAACGCGCGCAATTAAGTGCAGGTGAAGTAGGGTTTATTATTGCCGGGATCAAAGAGCTGGCAGCAGCTAAAGTCGGCGATACAGTTACTCTGGCCGGTAGAAAAGCTTCCGAACCACTGCCTGGCTTTAAAGAAGTGAAGCCACAAGTATTTGCCGGTTTATATCCTGTTGAATCCAACCAGTTTGAAGGCCTGCGCACGGCACTGGAAAAGCTGAGGTTGAATGACTCCAGCCTGCAATTTGAACCTGAAAATTCGACCGCGTTAGGCTTCGGCTTCCGTTGCGGCTTTTTAGGTTTGCTGCATATGGAGATCGTACAAGAGCGTCTGGAACGCGAGTACGATATGGACCTGATCACCACCGCACCTACCGTGATTTATGAGCTGCTGCTCAAAAGTGGTGAAGTGGTGCAGATTGAGAATCCGTCCCGTCTGCCTGAGCCTTCACGCGTGGAAGAGATCCGCGAACCTATGATTGTGGTCAACCTTTTGATGCCACAAGATTATGTCGGGCCGGTGATGACGCTGTGTAACAACAAGCGCGGCATCCAGCGCAATATGCAGTACATGGGCCGCCAGGTCATGCTCAGCTACGAAATGCCGCTCAACGAAGTGGTGCTGGATTTCTTTGATAAATTGAAGTCAGTCTCACGTGGCTATGCCTCCATGGATTACGAGTTCCTCGAATTCCGTGCCGCCGACCTTGTGAAACTGGATATCATGGTAAACGGTGAGCGTGTCGATGCCTTAAGCCTGATCGTGCATCGCGCAAACAGTGTTTACCGTGGCCGTGAACTGGTCGCCAAAATGCGTGAACTGATTCCGCGCCAGATGTTTGATATCGCTATCCAGGCCTCGATTGGTGCCAACATCATTGCACGTGAAACCGTGAAAGCAATGCGTAAAAACGTCATTGCCAAGTGTTATGGCGGTGATATCACCCGTAAACGCAAGTTGCTGGATAAACAAAAAGAAGGTAAAAAACGCATGAAGCAGGTCGGCAATGTGGAAATTCCACAAGAAGCCTTCCTGGCAATTCTGCGCGTTGAAGATAAATAACGGGTTACCCCGCTTTTCTACAGGGAAAGAGCATGTATTTTGCAATTTTTATGTTGGTGATTTTGCTGGTATCCGGCGCTATCTGGTTGCTGGATATCCTGATCCTGCGAAAAAAACGTCAAGCCAATGGATTCGGGGATGCTGCCGACCCCTGGTATGTGGAATACAGCAAAAGCTTCTTCCCGGTCATTTTGCTGGTATTCACCGTACGCTCGTTCATTGTAGAGCCATTCAAGATTCCTTCCGGTTCCATGATGCCTACTTTGCTGGCCGGTGACTATATCCTGGTCAACAAATTCACTTACGGCCTGCGCGTACCTATCCTGAACAATGTTTTTTACCCGGTGGATAAACCCAAGCGCGGCGATGTCTTCGTATTTCATTACCCGCCTGACCCTTCGATTGATTACATCAAGCGTGTAGTGGGTTTGCCTGGCGATAAAATCCAGTACCGTGACAAACAGCTGACAATCAACGACAAAGTGATCAGCCTGGATTTCATTGAGCCATATAAATACGCATTGAATGTTAACGACGAAAGCGGCAGCTCACGTGCGGTGGATGTGACGGCTTCACGCCTTGGGGAGCAATTGGGCGATATCAAACATGATGTACTGATCCATGACATCATGAACCAGTATAGCTCTGGCAGTTTGGGTGACCGTTTAATGCAAGGCGAAGCGATCACCGTGCCTGAAGGTCAGTACTATGCGATGGGCGATAACCGCGACAATAGTTCTGATAGCCGTGTCTGGGGCTTTGTTTCCGAGAAAAACTTGGTCGGCCGGGCGTTTTTCATCTGGTTTAACTTTGACCAGTGGCGCCGTATCGGGCAAAGTATCGGTTAGTGGATAGACATCGTTTAGGCAATCACCATTTTTGGAGAGATGGCATATGAAACGTTCTGATATTGCAGCGCAGATTCCATCAAGGTCACAGCGCGGGCTAGGTTTGATCGGGTTTCTGCTGGTATTAACCGCCATCGGTATTCTGGGCATGGTGGGACTCAAGGCGTTGCCATCCTATATGGAATATTTCTCGATTCAATCTACCGTTAACCGCCTGGCGCATGACCCCATGCTGCAAAGTGATGCCGATATCCGTGCCGCGTTTGACCGCCAGATGCATGTGGATATGATCAAGGCCGTGCAAGGCAGTGATCTAAGCATCGCCAGTGGTGCAGTGGCCGTACGTTACCAAAAAACGATTCCCCTCACAGATACCATCAGTTTGCTGATTGATTTTGATGCAGCAAGCAAAGCAACACAGTAGGTGAGATGAGCGCGCTTCCAGTCTTACAGACCCGCATCGGTTACAGCTTCACGCAGCCTGAGTTGCTGCAGCAAGCGCTTACACATCGCAGTTTTTCTGCCAGCAATAACGAACGCCTGGAATTTTTAGGCGACAGTGTACTCAACTTCATTATTGCGCATCAGTTATTTAATTTGTTCCCTGACATACCCGAGGGCGACCTCAGTCGTTTGCGCGCCAAACTGGTAAAAGAAGCAAGCCTTGCCGAGATTTCCATTTCACTCAATCTTGGCGATGCACTCAAGCTGGGGGAAGGTGAATTGAAAAGCGCTGGCTGGCGCAGGCCTTCCATACTGGCGGATGCGCTGGAAGCCATCGTCGGCGCAGTCTACCTCGATGGCGGCTTTGCCGCCGCCGAACAAGTGGTGGCTCTGCTCTACCGGGAAACACTGACCACCATTAACCCGAAAGCGATTGATAAAGACGCCAAATCGCAATTGCAGGAATACCTGCAAAGTAAAAAGATGGATTTGCCTGAGTACCAGGTAGCGTCTATTGAAGGCGAAGCGCATGCGCAGACATTTACCGTGCAATGCTTTATCAAAAAACTAAACATCACTACCACGGGTGCCGGCACTAGCCGCCGCGTGGCAGAACAGCAGGCGGCCAAGCTCGCCATGGAAAAGATCCAATCATGACAGAACATATAGAAGTTACTGAAGATTTCCGTTGCGGCACCGTCGCTATCGTAGGCCGGCCTAACGTTGGTAAATCTACTTTACTCAATCATATCCTGGGCCTGAAGTTAGCCATTACTTCACGCAAGGCACAAACCACACGCCATCGTTTACTCGGCATCCATACCACTGAAGACACGCAGTTCCTGTTTGTGGATACGCCTGGCTTCCAGCAAAAACATATCAATGCTTTAAACAAAACGCTGAACAAAACCGTGACGCAGGTATTGTCTGAAGTCGATGTGGTGCTGTTCGTGATTGAACCGATGAAACTGGGTGAAGCGGATGAGCTGGTCCTGAAACTGTTACCTAAAAACAAGCCGGTTCTGCTGGTAGTGAATAAGGCAGACCTGATGGGCGATAAAGGTAATTTATTGCCTTTGATCCAGGACTTTGACCTGCTGTTTGAGTTTGCCGGCATCATCCCTGTCAGCGCCAAAAAGAACCAGAACCTGGATGGTTTGCTCGATGCAGTACGTGAGCACTTGCCTGAACAGCCAGCCATCTATGGTGAAGATGAACTGACTGACAAAAATGAGCGTTTCCTAGCTGCAGAATTGATACGAGAGAAAATCTTCCGGTTGGCAGGCGACGAGTTGCCTTACTCAATGACGGTAGAAATAGAGAAGTTTGAAACTGTCAAAAAACTGCGCCGCATTTTTGCCGTGATTATTGTCGATAAAGACAGCCAGAAGCCGATGATCATTGGCAAGGGTGGTGAAAAGCTGAAGCAAATTTCCACCGAAGCGCGCCAGGATATGGAAAAACTGTTCGGCTCCAAAGTCTACCTGGAAACCTGGGTCAAGGTTAAAGGTGGCTGGGCAGATGACGAGCGGGCATTAAAAAGTCTGGGTTTCTAGTCGCCTGAACTGGCGGTCGCATCATGGCTGTGAGCATCCCTAACGTTGCTGCACTTAAACAATCTTTACAGCCAGTCTTTATCCTCCATACCTATCCTTTCAAAGAAACCAGCCTGGTGGTTGAGATGTTCAGCCGCGACTTCGGGCGCATCGCCGGTGTCGCCAAAGGCGCACGCCGGCCCCTTTCCGCCATGCGCGGCATGTTGCAATCTTTTCAGCAGCTGGCAGGTACATGGTCCGGCAAAAATGAACTCAAAACCTTACACGGCCTGGAATGGCTGACCGGCCTGACGCTGCTCAAAGGCGACGCGCTGATGTGCGGGTTTTACATGAATGAATTGCTGTTACGCCTGCTGCCACGCGATGATGCGCATGCGCAACTGTTTGAATATTACGCCGAAACCGTACAAATACTTTCAACGCTCACACACGAAACCGGCAGCGGACAGCTTGCAGAAATCATGCGCCGGTTTGAGTTGAAAATGCTGCAGGAACTGGGCTATGCCGTGCCGCTGACACATGATGAAAATGGCGAGATTATTTATGCCGACGAAACGTATCGATTCGAAGCGGACTATGGTGCATGTGCCTTAAACGTGACTAAAAATGGCGTGCTGATCCAGGGCAGGTCATTGCTGGATATGGCACGCGGAAGCTACAGCAACGCAACGACGCAAGCGCAAAGCAAGCAATTGATGCGCTATTTGTTGCAACATTACCTGGGTGAGAAACCCCTGCATACGCGCCAGTTGCTGGTGGATCTGCAAGGATTCTGAGTTTTATCTGATCTGAAATAAAAAGTATTGAATAGCCAGCCTGTTGAGAGCATGCGCTGGCTAAGTTTATAATTCAAAAAATGGCAGCCAGCCAAAGTAATCGAAAGCATATATGTTGAAATTAGGTGTGAATATTGACCATGTCGCCACAATCCGCCAGGCGCGTGGCACCAGATACCCGAGTGTAGTGCAGGCAGCGTTACGTGCCGAGCAGTCCGGTGCTGACAGCATCACTTTGCATTTGCGTGAGGATAGACGCCATATGCAGGATGCCGATATTTTTGCCTTGCGCCCCTTGTTGCAGACCAAGATGAACCTTGAATGTGCGGTGACTGACGAAATGCTGGATATCGCGATCCAGGTCAAACCGCAGGATGTGTGCCTGGTGCCTGAGCGCCGTGAAGAGCGCACTACCGAAGGCGGCTTAGATGTGCTCACGCATTACGCCAAAGTGGAGCATGCGGTCAAAAAACTGTCTGACCAGGGCATACGCGTGTCACTGTTTATCGCGCCGGATCTGGCGCAAATTGATGCGGCAGTGAAGATCGGTGCGCCAGTGATTGAAATCCACACCGGCACCTTTGCCGATGCGGAAACCGAAAAAACGCAAACAGAAGAATTACGCAGGGTAGAAGCTGCCCTCCATCATGCAAAAGCCGCTGGCCTGGTGGTCAATGCCGGGCACGGCCTGCATTATCACAACGTACACCGTATTGCGCGGTTGCCGGGATTTGAAGAGTTGAACATCGGTCACGCCATCGTTGCACATGCCTTGTTTGTCGGCTGGGATCATGCGGTGCGCGAGATGAAAGCGCTGATGAAAGAATTCTCAGCCAGGTAATGCAGACTCTCCAGTTTTATCATGCAGTTAGTAAATAGTACAAATGCGTCTGTTAAAGTGTTTGGCGATGCCTAATATCAATGCAAAATTGTTTTGCGAGGTGGTCAAATGATCTTTGGAATAGGGACTGATATCGTGGAGGTCGAGCGTATACAAGCCTCGCTGGACCAGTTTGGCGAGCCATTTGCGAAGCGCATTCTGGCTGAGTCCGAATGGGCGGATTACCAGGCCAGCCAGTTAAAAGCGCGCTTTCTTGCCAAGCGCTTCGCCGCCAAGGAAGCATTTGCCAAAGCCATAGGTACCGGCATTCGCGGTGATGTCAGCTTCCATAATATTGCAGTGACTCATGATGCTCTCGGGCGCCCATTGCTGCAGTTAGCCCCGACTTTGCAAGGATTCCTCAAGCAACACCATATCCACCAGTCGCATATCAGTATCAGCGACGAAAAGAACCTGGCGCTTGCTTATGTCGTGCTGGAAACCGTGACCAAGTGACGTCAGCGATTACTCAAGAAGACAATGCACGCCGTTTTTCCGGCGTGCGTCGTTTGTATGGCGAGCAAGGCTTGCAGCAACTGCAAGCAGCCCATGTGTTGGTAATAGGACTGGGTGGTGTCGGCTCATGGACGGTAGAAGCCCTTGCGCGCAATGCGGTCGGCAAGCTGACCCTGGTCGACCTCGATAATATTTCAGAATCCAATATCAACCGGCAGATTCATGCACTCGATGAAAATGTTGGCAAAGCCAAAGTCACTGCCATGCATGAGCGGATTATGCAGATTAATCCGGCCTGTGACGTGGTTGAGATCGAAGATTTTATTTCAGCTGAAAATATGGCGGCGATGCTGGCGAAACGTCCGCATATTGTGGTTGACTGTATGGACGATACCAAGGCGAAGATTGCACTCGCTGATTATTGCCATCAACAAAAGATACCTTTGATTGTGGTCGGTAGTGCTGGCGGCAAGCTGGATGCCACGCGTATCCGTCTGGCGGATCTGGCGCATGTGCAAGGCGACCGTATGCTGGCGAAAATCCGTAACCAGTTACGGCGTGATCATGGTTTTCCTAAAGCCAGCGATCACAAAAAATCTGCCAGATTCGGCATTACTGCGGTCTATTCAGATGAACCGGTAGAAAAGCCGGCAGAAGCCTGTGAGTCACAGGCAGGATTAACCGGCTTGAATTGCGCCGGTTATGGTTCCAGCATTTGTGTCACAGCCAGTTTCGGCTTTGTCGCTGCGCAGCATGCCCTGCAACAATTAGTGTTTTCGCAGTGATCCGCTAAAAATCCATTTACGCTTAGTCACTTTTAAATTCACTTTGCGCTTCACCAATTTTTAATTAATTCCGCACTCCGCTGCTAGTTGGCGTAAATTGACACACTACTGTTATAAGATTGTTGAACAATCTTTAAGATGTAACGTCTACCCAATAGAAAACAGCGAATAAAACAGGCACAGACATGGGATTATTAGACTTTTGATTGAAGTTAGTGCACGAGTTTCCAGCCTGTCTTCCTCACTTAAGCCATCATCAATGTGGGTTACAGTTTCGCTGCAAGTATCGCTAAAACCATAATAAAGGTATCTGCCATGCAATTGGACGTATTTCTCAAACAGGTTTCACTGAACCATGCATTGAATGTGCTGATATGGCACGCAGCCCAGGCTGGCATTGAGATTGCTGAGCTGGTCAAGCAGGGCGCCCTGCAAGGGGTGACCGAAAAAACCACCAGCACCAACGTGCAGGGTGAAACCCAGATGCAGCTGGATATCCGCAGTCATGAAGTCGCTATCGAGCAACTACGGGCTTCTGCGGTGGTGGCTGCTGTAGTGTCGGAAGAGGTTGAAGAGCCGATTATGTTTGAAACGGTGGATGCACCATTTCTGGTCTGCATGGACCCTTTAGACGGTTCTTCCAACCTGGCTATCAATGGTGTGGTCGGCAGTATTTTTTCCATATTACCCAATACCGGTGTCGCTACCCAGGGCGAGCAGGCGTTTTTACAGCCTGGCCAGGCGCAGCGTGCAGCGCTTTATGTCATGTACGGGCCAGCCACTTTACTGGTGCTGACCATAGGTCAGGGCACCCATGTGTTCACCCTTGATCACGAGAGCGCCACGTTCTCGCTTACCCAGCAAACAGTCGAAATTCCGGCAGAGACTTCTGAATTCGCCATTAATGCCAGCAATCAACGTTACTGGCAACCTGCGGTCACGCGCTATATCAGCGAATGTTTAGAGGGTGCAACAGGTGAGCGCGGGCGTGATTTCAATATGCGCTGGTGTGCCAGTATGGTGATGGATGTACACCGTATCCTGACGCGTGGTGGCGTATTTCTTTATCCGCGCGATAACAAGCAGCCGGTTAAGGCGGGCCGTTTAAGGTTATTGTATGAAGCCAGCCCCATGAGCCTGCTCGTAGCTCAGGCGGGCGGCGAAAGCATAGATGGCCTTGAAGATGTTCTGGCAATACAACCTACCAGCTGTCATCAACGTGTCCCGGTTTTGCTGGGGTCCAGACAAGAAATCCAGCGCTTGCGTGAATATCACCAGCAAGCCACAGAATAAAGGAGTTTTGCATGGCATTGATTTCCCTCAGGCAGTTACTCGATCACGCAGCTGAAAACAGCTATGGCTATCCCGCTTTCAATATCAATAATATGGAGCAAATTATCTCCATTATGAAAGCTGCTGACGAAGTCAACAGTGCGGTTATTTTGCAGGCTTCGGCCGGTGCGCGCGGTTATGCCGGCGAGTCATTCTTGCGAAAAATGGTCGAAGCGGCTATTGAGCAGTTTCCGCACATTCCTGTGTGTATGCATCAGGACCATGGTACTTCACCCAAGATTTGCCAGATGGCGATCCGCAGCGGTTTTTCCAGTGTGATGATGGATGGCTCGTTAAAAGAAGATCACAAAACGCCGGCGAGTTATGAGTACAACGTAGATGTCACCCGCCGGGTGGTGGAGTTTGCACATGCGGTAGGCGTTTCTGTTGAAGGTGAGTTAGGCGTGTTAGGCTCACTTGAAACCGGGCTGGCCGGCGAAGAAGATGGCGTCGGTGCCGAAGGAAAGCTCGATGAATCCCAATTGCTGACTGATCCTGATGAGGCAGCAGCGTTTGTCGAAGCCACCAAAGTCGATGCACTGGCGATTGCGATCGGTACCAGTCACGGCGCATATAAATTTACACGTCCGCCTTCAGCGGATACTTTATCCATTAAGCGTATCCAGGAAATTCACGCCAAAATCCCCAATACGCATTTGGTGATGCATGGTTCCTCCAGTGTGCCGCAAGAGTTCCTGGAGCGGATCCGGCACTATGGCGGTAACATCAAGGAAACCTATGGCGTGCCGGTTTCGCAGATTGTGGAAGGTATCAAGAGCGGTGTGCGCAAAGTGAATATTGATACCGATATCCGGCTTGCCATGACCGCAGCTATCCGTGAGTATTTTGTTGAACATCCGGAAGAGTTTGATCCTCGGGGTTACTTTAAAGAGGCAACCAATGCGGCACAACAGCTGTGTAAAGAGCGCTTTGAAGCGTTTGGCAGTGCCGGCCAGGCAGGCAAGATTAAAATCATTTCTCTTGAAAAAATGGCAGCCATTTATTAAAAAATGATTGAACGGTTAACGCGGTACGCTGCCATAGATGTTAATGTTGCCAGACTAGTTTTCAAAGACGACAGTTTAAAAGCCACTGGCACCCGAAATGACATCAGCCATTTAACCCGCTCGCTGTTAAAGCAAAAATATAATCATATCGAGGGGGCATGATAGAAAGGTTTATACATCATGCGCAAAAAATTAGTTGTAGGTAACTGGAAGCTGCACGGCAGTTTGCTGGAAAATCAGGGGCTGCTTAACCGGCTCAAGCAGGAACTGCATCATCTTGAAGGGATGGATGCCGCGGTTTGCCTGCCTTATGTTTATTTATACCAGGCACAATCCGCCCTGCAAGGCTCAGCCATCGCCTGGGGCGCACAGAACGTCAGCCAATTCACTGAAGGCGCTTTCACCTCCTGCATCTCCGCAAAAATGGTCGCCGAATTTGGGTGCACCTATACCATCGTCGGTCACTCCGAACGTCGCGCGCTGAAACTGGAAAGCAACCAGGTGGCGACCAAACGCCTGCTCAATGCTTTGCACGCCGGACTGACTCCCATCTTTTGTGTAGGTGAAACGCTGGACGAACGCGACGGCGGCATGGCCGAATTGATTGTGCGCAACCAGATGCTGAATGTGGTCTACGGCCTGGATGACAAAGCCTTTGCGCTGGCAAAAAAACTGAATATGGTGATTGCGTATGAGCCAGTATGGGCGATTGGTACCGGTGAACACGCGACGCCTGAACATGCACAACGCATGCATGCGTTTATCCGCATGATGATTGCTGAGCGCGACCGCGAATTTGCCGATCAGATCCGCATCCTGTATGGCGGCAGTATGGCACCCAAAAATGCTGAAAGCCTCTTGGTGATGCCGGATATCGATGGTGGGCTGTTGGGTCGTGCGGCACTGGTTGCTGAAGACTTTGTCGATATCTGCAAAACCGCCAGCCGTTGCTACCAGCAAAAACAAGCATTACAGCAATCAAGCAGGTCCGCGCCAGTCTATGTCGCATGACCTCGTCATTTAAAGGCAATAAAAGTCACTTACCCAGCAAACCCTGCCAGCAATGCGGCAGGGACATGACATGGCGCAAAGCCTGGTTGAATAACTGGGAGTCAGTCAAATACTGTTCCGAGCGATGCCGTCGCCAAGCGAAGTTGACGGCTGCATGAGAAACCTGGTCATCATCCTGGGCGACCAGCTCACACTGGATAATCCTGCCCTGCAAGACTTTGATCCATCCCAGGACCATATAGTGATGGCGGAAGTCATGCAGGAAAGTACGCATGTGTGGTCACACCGGCAGCGTATCACCCTGTTTTTATCAGCCATGCGCCACTTTGCCGAGGCCTTGCATACCAAACATTTCCCGCTCACTTATTTCAAGCTCGAATCACATGATCACCCGGACCTGGCTGCGGTATGGCGTGCCATGTTGCAGCAGCATCACCCCGATGCTTTGCGCGTATGCGAGCCAGGCGACTGGCGGGTTCTGAAAGCATTAGAAGCGACCGCCAGCAAACATCATATAGCGCTGGACGTGCTGCAGGACACGCATTACATGTGCAGCATTCAGCAGTTCCAGCGTTGGGCAGAGCGGCAAAAAAGTAATTCTTTGCGCATGGAGAATTTTTACCGTGGCATGCGCAAGAAATACAAGCTGTTGATGAAAGGCGACGCGCCAGCCGGCGGTGACTGGAACTACGATAAGGAGAACCGGCAGCATTTAGGTAAAGAAGGACCGCAAAACCTGAAGCCGCCATTAAGGTTTGCGCCTGACGCGCTCACACAATCTGTCATCGCATTGGTCAAAAAACGCTTTCCGGAACATCCTGGCAGTCTTGATGAGTTTCCATGGCCGGTAACACGTGCACAGGCACTCAAACTGCTCGCACATTTCATAGCAGAGAAGTTACCGCAGTTTGGCACTTACCAGGACGCCATGTGGCAGGACAGCCCTTATCTATGGCATTCATTGTTGGCATCGGCGCTGAACCTCAAATTGCTGAGCCCGCGGGAAGTAATTGCCGCTGCTGAGCAAGCCTACCAGCAAGGCCAGGCGCCGCTTGCCAGCGTTGAAGGGTTTATCCGGCAGATACTGGGGTGGCGCGAATTTGTGCGTGGCGTGTACTGGCTGGAAATGCCCGCATTGAAGTCAGCCAATTTTTTCAAGCATAAGCGTGATTTGCCAGGCTGGTTCTGGACGGGTGAAACGCAGATGCAATGCCTGTCGCAATGCATAGGGCAAACCATGGAAACCGGTTATGCGCACCATATCCAGCGGCTGATGGTGATAGGCCTGTTTTCAACCCTGGCAGGCTTGTCACCACAGCAGGTTGCGGACTGGTTTCTGGCTGTCTATGTCGATGCCGTTGAGTGGGTAGAATTACCGAATGTGGCGGGGATGGCGTTATACGCCAATGGTGGCAGCTTCACCAGCAAACCGTATGTGGCCAGCGGTGCCTATATTCACCGCATGAGTAATTATTGCGGAAGTTGCCGCTATGACCCCAAACTGAAAACCGGTGAGATTGCCTGCCCATTCACCACCTTGTACTGGGCGTTTTTAATCAGGCATGAAACATTGCTGGCCGATAACCAGCGCACCCGCCTGATGGTGCAACACGTGGGCAAAATGACGGCCAGCGAACAATCTGCAATCAAGGCATTTGCCCGGCAACGGCTGAAACAAATTGAGCAGTTATAAGTGAGGAATTTTTCGATTCATACGATTTCATAAAACTGTCATAAATGGCTGGCCGCCAAGCGCTACAATAGTCGACATGAAAAATAACCCCTCAGTTTTACTAGACCGAGACCTCAGTATCCTCAGTTTTAATGCGCGCGTATTATCCCTGGCGCAACGTGAAGATTACCCCCTGCTGGAACGACTGCGTTTTTTATGCATCGTCTCCAATAACCTGGATGAATTTTTTGAAGTACGCATGCCTTTGCAGATGGAGGCGCATCAGCAAGGCGTGACGCATGGCCCGGTCACCGCTACCGGCTGCGAACAAATTGCCAGCATGGCGCATGCACTGGTCACAAAGCAGTATGAGCTGTTCAATGACGCGCTGATGCCGGCGCTGGCGCAGCAAGCGATACACCTGGTATCCGGCACCGTGCGTACGCCAGAACAAATTAGCTGGGTAGCCAATTACTTCAAGCGTGAAGTGCTGCCATTTTTAATGCCGGTGTCGCTGGACCCCTCACATCCTTTCCCGCAGGTGGCGAACAAATCACTTAATTTCGTTGTGCGCATCGAGATTGATAAAGAAGAAAAAATTGCCATTGTGCGCGTGCCACGCGTGGTGCCGCGCCTGTTGCAATTGCCAAGTAATATCAGCAAAGGCCAGCAATGTTTTGTGTCGCTGACCAGCATTATCCGCTCCAACCTGCATGTGCTGTTTGCAGGCGCGAAAATCCTGCATTTCTCACAGTTCCGCGTCACCCGTAACAGCGACCTTGAAGTGGATGAGGATGACGTCAGCAATTTGCGCATGGCTTTACGTGAAGAGCTCGCGCATCGCCAATACGGCAAAGCGGTGCGCCTGGAAGTCACGCATGAGTGCGATGATGCACTGGCTGAATTCCTGCTCAAGCAGTTCAGCCTGCCTGCACTGGCGCTTTACCGCGTGAATGGCCCGGTCAACCTGGGCCGCCTGATCCAGTTGCCGGATATGGCCAAAGGTGATCATCTCAAGTTCACCTCTTTCCAGCCTCAGTGGCCCAGACACATCAACAAAAATATTCTTTTGCTGGCGCAAATGCGTGAGCGCGATTTATTGATACATCAACCATATGAAAGTTTTGATGTCGTCATCCAGCTGCTGGAAGAAGCGGTAAAGGATGAGCATGTGCTGGCGATCCGCATGACGATTTACCGCACCGGTGCAGACCCGCGCATGTTGGCGCTATTGCAGGATGCAGTGCGCCGCGGTAAGGAAGTATTGGTGGTGGTGGAGTTGAAAGCCAGGTTTGATGAAGAAGCCAATATCAACTGGGCAGAGGCGCTGGAAGCAGTTGGTGCGCAAGTGGTATATGGAGTTGTAGGCCTGAAAACGCATGCCAAAATGTTATTGATCATGCGTCGCGAAGGCAAAAGCATCCATCGCTATGGGCATTTATCGACCGGTAACTACAATCCGAAAACCACGCGTTTATACACCGACTGGAGCATGCTGACCGCAAACCCGGACCTGACACGGGAAATGGAAGCGCTGTTCCGTCACCTCACCAGTGAGTTGCCATTACCGCGTATGCGGCATCTCCTGGTGGCACCGTTTACCTTGCACTCGGGCATGATCAAACAGTTGGCAAAAGCACAGCGCCTGGCCAGACAAGGTAAACCGGCGCGCGTGATCGCCAAGATGAATGCGCTGACTGATATCCCGTTAACGGAAGCCCTGATTAAAGCCGCCGCTGCCGGTGTCGAGATCGACCTGATTATCCGTGGCGCCTGCATCCTGCCGGTAGATTTGCCCGCGATTAAAGGCCGCATACGCGTCCGCTCAATTGTGGGACGCTTGCTCGAGCATTCGCGTGTGTTTTATTTCAATCTGGATGGGCAGGTAAACATGTGGCTATCCAGCGCCGACTGGATGAGCCGCAATATGATACGCCGCGTTGAACTGGCGTGGCCGATCACTGACCCTAAAATGCAGGTGCGCATCATGCAGGAAGGCTTGCAGTTATACCTGGATGATAACCTCGATGCCTGGCAGTTGACTGAACAGGGGGTGTATAAAGCCTTGCGTGAGTCCGCAGGCGATGTGCCATTACATTCTTGCCAGCAGATATTGCTTGAGCAATATCATTCACTATAGGGTCTGCGAGATGGCGGTACGTAACCTGATTTTATGGCGGCATGCAGAAGCGGAAGACTTGCTGCATGGACATTCTGACCTCGAGCGTGCCCTGACCAAAAAAGGCCACAAGCAGGCGAAACAAATGGCAGCCTGGCTGAAAAAATACCTGCCTAAACAAACCTATGCCATGGTCAGCCCGGCATTGCGTACACGCGAAACAGCCGCATATTGGGCGGAAGGCTGGCAGGAAGAAAACCGGCTGGCGCCAGAGCGTCCTTTACAACCAATTTTGCAGTTGCTTGAGCAGAGTCCGTTCGAGCATATTATGCTGGTCGGACATCAGCCGTGGATAGGTGAACTGGCCGCCCAATGCCTGGGTATGGAAGATACGCAACTAAGTATTAAAAAAGGGGCCATCTGGTGGTTACGCTTACCGAAGTCCGGCCCGCCTTATAAACTTTACAGTGTGCAGGCACCAGATCTGGTGGAGTAACCAGTCGTTTAATTCCGGCTTGTCCCAAGTCACTAAGACGATGATTTTTCATGGGCGATGATTTTTCATGACTCTGAAATGTAAAGAGCCAGCTCAACCTATCTGTTGAGCTGGCTCTTCAATTCAAGCTGTCTGATCCGATTCTAAAACCGGATCGCTTAAAAAATAATTCTCGGGAAATTACTTCTTTGGTCTGCCAGTTTTAATGGTAGGTACTGTTGCCAATGCCGCTTTCAGTTTTGTGTCATCAAGAGCGGACAGCAGTTTCAAACCGGCGCGTAATAATTCGCTTTTCTTGACCGCTTTGCCAGCAACTTCAAGACGTTTTTTCAATGCAGCAATTTGTGCGTATTCATCTTTAGGCATGGTAAAGCTATCGCGTTCCATTTTGACTTTTGGCGTTTTTGATTTGTCAGCCGCCACGGGCTTACTACTGTTCACAGCAGGTTTGCTCGCTACTTTTGCTGCTGGTTTCTGGGCCGCTGGTGTGGCTTTTTTTGTAACCGCTGTTGCTGGTTTTGCAACGGCTTTGGCTACCGGTTTTGCCGTTGGCTTGACTGCCGGTTTAACGGCAGGTTTAGCTGCTGATGCAGCGGTAGCGGGCTTGGCAATGGCTGGTTTGACTGTTTTGCCTGGTGCAGGGGTTTTAGCGGCTACTGGCTTGCTTGTCGCCGCAGGTTTGGCTGCCGGTTTAGTGGCCATGTTGATCTCCTGTTTATTTTGCGTGAAAACAGTTTATACCGTTTTCATTTTGCGTCAATTGTCATAAAAATTTCATATTGGTATGGTGTCATAGAGGTTGTTTTTCATGACAAAATTCAACACCTTCAAACAGGGAGCATGTGATGCGCAGGGTATTGGTGGCAAACACCAAAGGCGGTAGCGGTAAAACGACTCTCGCCTCCAATCTTGCTGGGTATCTGGCGCAATTGGGACATAAAGTTGTACTGGAAGATATTGATCGCCAGCAATCGTCAGCCTCCTGGCTGGCGCGCCGTCCACAACATGTAGCCACTGTATTCAATGCAGAAGACCTTGGTAAATCCGCTTTGCAAAAAGCGGACTGGGTCATTACAGATTCCCCCGGTGGTTTGCGCGACAAAAAAATTTCAGATGCGGTCACCGAGACCGATTTAATCCTGGTGCCGATCGCGCCTTCTGCTTTCGATATTGGAGCCACCCAGGATTTTCTGAGCTTGCTGGCTGAAGAAAAGGCCGTGCGCAAGCATAAAACGTTTGTCGGGCTGGTAGGTATGCGCGTAATGCCACGCACCAAATCCGCCGAGCGCTTGCTGGCCTTTATGGATGAGTCAAGGTTCGCCGTGTTATCCATGCTGCGCTCATCGCAGATCTACGTCACTGCGGCTGAAGAAGGATTAAGTATTTTTGAATTGTCCGGCTCTCTCAAAGAGGTCGACATCGCACAGTGGAATCCGGTCACCGACTGGATTTTGCAAAACAGTTAACAATGCTTGCAACGGGCAAAGTAACAAGTCAAGGGAGTCATATGAAAGACAAGTTAAATCCAGTGTATCTGGAAAAAGTACAACAATTAAGTGTAGATGAAGCTGAACGTGTGTTGTCACGCATGGGCGGAAAATTGCCTAAACGCTTTATCAAGGAAAAGCTGACCCAGGAAGAAGCGCTGGCTTTACAGCTTGAAATCGAAGATGAACAATTGCATGAATGGCGTGAGAAGGTTGCCAAACTGCGTGAGGAAGATGAAAAGCATTCTAAAAAGAAAAAAGATTAATTGCTTCCTCTAAACAAGCACAGTTAATCTGCAGAAACAAAAACGGGCCAAACAGGCCCGTTTTTTTTAATCATACTGCGCTTCAAGCTGCCAGCCGAGTTTTTGCCATAACTGACACTCCTCTTCTAGCAGGTAATGCGTTTGCGGATGCTGGCTGGCCCATTGTGCAGACAGCACTAACGTAAACTGCTGCTTTTCTTGCATCAGCTGTAAATGTTTCATCACCGGTAACCGTCGCGAATGGCAGAAAATTACCGCCAAGCGCAATGCCATCAACTGGCACACCAGATTCTGATTATCGAAATCCGCCGGCAATTTACGCAGTTTGCCCTGATGCCCCAACACCAGAAGGCTGATGGTATGTAACTCGCTCTGGGCAAAGCCCATCAGCTCGGTGTTATCCAATATATAAGCACCATGCTTGTTACAGTCGGTATGCGAAATCGCCCAGCCGATTTCATGGCAAAGTGCCGCCCATAGCAACAAAGGTTTTTGCGTGTCGCAGGCTTGCATCGCATCATAAAAATGCAACGCTATTTTGCTCACGTTCTGCGCATGTTCCAGCTCCACGCCAAACTGTTTGCACAAGCGGGCGATTGAGGCAGAACGCAAATCTTCAGTGGCATCGGCCGGGCTTAAGATATCGTAGAGCACGCCATGGCGCAGCGCGCCGTTAGCCACCATCATGCTGTCGATGTTCAGCGTATCAAACACGGCCGTCAAAATAGCGAGGCCACCACCGATCACCGCGCGTCGGTCATCTTTCAGGCCTTCCATATTCAGGCGGTCAGGGGTTTTCGCTTTGATCAGCGTTTGCTTCAGCCATTCCAGCTGGCTGCGTTCGATTTTATCGGCGGAAAATCCGGAGCCTGCCAATACATCCGCCACTGCGCCCACTGTGCCAGAAGCACCGTAAGCGACTTCCCAGTTTCCGTTGTAGCGGCTGGCAATCATATCAATGATGGATTCGGCAGCGATTTCTGCGCGTTCAAAGTTACGTTCGCTTAACTGGCCATCGGCAAAGTATTTTTGTGACCAGCCGACTGAGCCTAAGCGCAGAGACTCGGTGACATTGGCCTTGAAATGCTGGCCGAGGATAAACTCGGTCGAGCGTCCGCCGATATCAATTACCAGGCGCTTGTCATCTGATTGCGGCAGCATGCGGCTGACACCCTGGTAGATCAGGCGCGCTTCTTCCACACCTGAAATAATCTCAATCGGGTAGCCCAACACTTTCTGTGCCTGCTTGATAAATTCAGCGCTGTTGGTCGCCTCCCTCAGCGTCTGTGTGGCTACAGCGCGCACATGTTCGGCAGGGAAACCCTTTAAACGCTCACCAAACCGGGCCAGGCATTTCAGCCCGCGTTCAATGGCTTCAGGCTTCAGGTTGCGCTCTTCATCGAGATCGCCTCCCTGGCGCACGGCCTCTTTTAAATAATCCACGCGCAGAATCTGCCCGTCGACCACACGGCCGATTTCTAGCCGAAAACTGTTGGAGCCCAGGTCTACAGCTGCAAGTTGGGTGTCTTGGGTAATGTTTAGCATGCGATACCACTGAAGAATTACTTTAGATAACGGGAAATGACCTTGGGATACTCAGGAAAATAACGTTCAA
>JALDYP010000036.1:0-28456 GCA_032153875.1 Methylophilus sp. | reverse complement strand
ATAAAAATGCCTTAAACGTCGCCTTTTAAAGAACCCGCAATTATACGCAATTAATTCAAGAATGCAAATACATTTGCGTATATTCCCACGCTTATCTGCATGCTTGAATTGCATCTGTCAGTCGGGCAAGGATTTGACCGCCGATCCGGCTCGCCAGGGCCTGATTATACCGTGTGTGTAAAACGCATACACACTTAATATGGCATTCAGCAAACCATCGTTCAATAAAGAAAAAACACCCGACGGTGCCTGATAGTGATTGATACGGTATAGCGGCTGCATCTCAATATTATTCAATGAGCTTAATGGCTGGAAACGGGCAGCAGCGACTTCTTGCCCTGCGTGCATGACTTTGACATTGAACATATCAGTAATAAGCAATTGCATGGATTGCCCGTCACTCAACCACAGCAAGTAATGCTTTTTGTTGCAACGTTCGATATGGCTGACGCTCAAATTTGGCATATGAAATAGTAAGTATTTATACAAGCGCGCATCGTAACTGTCACCATACTTTCAAAACAGCTTCAGTTTGGATTTAATTTACCATATCAGTTACACAGCGCGTATAAATCAAGGTTGCCGGTAATAAGGTTACAAGTAAAAAGGTTATTCATTGAAAAAATACGAAGTCATTGCCGAAGAAATTGCCAGCACCATTCAGCAAGGCCTGCTCAAGCGCGGCGATAAACTGCCTTCGATACGCGAGATCCAGGCGCTCAAGCAGGTTAATGCTTCCACCGTTTTCCAGGCATATTATTTACTGGAAGCGCGCGGGCTGGTGGTGACGCGGCCACGCTCGGGGTATTACGTGGCCGGCCCTGTGCGCACAGATCGCTTGCTGGCACCCGTCAGGGCCACTCACTCTGGCCAGCCCACCACCCTGCAAGTCAGTGATCTGGTGTTTACCTTGCTTGATCGTATCAAAGATCCGCAACACGTTCCCTTTGGTTCAGCCTTCCCTAGCCCATTGCATTTTCCACTGGCAAAACTCGCCAATCATATGGTCGCAGCGGTGAGGCGCATGCAACCTTCCGATACCGTCAGCGATATCGGCCAGGGCGATGTTGAACTGCGGCGCCAGATTGCGCTGCGTTACCAACTGGATGGCACGCAAACGGATGCCACAGACATAGTAGTGACTAACGGTGCGCTAGAGGCGCTTAACCTGAGCCTGGCCGCGGTCACACAACCTGGCGATAGTGTAATAATTGAGTCGCCCAGTTTTTATGCGGCCTTGCAGGCGATTGAAAGGATGGGGCTACGCGCCATTGAAGTACCCGGCCATCCTGAACACGGCATTGATTTACAGGCACTGGAACAAGCAATTATTGAGCACAAACCCAAAGCCTGCTGGGTGATGACCAACTTCCAGAATCCCACCGGCAGCCTGATGCCAGAAGCTAATAAGCAGGCCTTGGTCGCGCTGATCACGCGCCACCAACTGCCACTGATTGAAGATGACGTTTACCGCGAATTGTATTTCGGCAAGCAACGGCCGTTACCGGCCAAAGCCTGGGATACCGAAGGCTGGGTCATGCATTGCAGCTCTTTTTCAAAATCGCTGGCGCCGGGTTACCGCGTGGGCTGGGTGTCCGCAGGCAGGTTTACCGGGCAGATTACGCGCTTGAAGATCTCAACCACACTGGCTACGTCTATCCCCGCCCAACAGGCACTGGCAAGTTACCTGGCCAAAGGCGGTTACGACAAATACCTGCGTCAGCTCAGGCACCAGCTGATGTTGCAACAATTACAGTTTTCTCAGGCTATTCACCAATATTTTCCCGAGCACGTACGCTTTAACCTGCCGCAAGGCGGCTATTTTTTCTGGATGCAGCTGCCGAAACAATGCGACTGCTTGCCGCTGTTCCAGCAGGCCATTGCGCATAACATCAGCCTCGCGCCCGGATGTATGTTTTCATCACAACAACAATATGCCAATTTCGTCAGATTCAACTATGGGCATCCGTTGAATGCGCATAGCCTGCAGGCTATCCAGACGTTGGGCAACCTGATCACAGAAACAGCCAGGCGAAACTGATATGGTTTTTTAATTAAAAACTGAATCTGTTTTATCCAACTTAAACAGCCTATAGTGCGCTCGTCTTCAGTTGTTTCCGAGTGTCATTATGCAAGCCTCTCGCAGCAAAACCGTGATTCCGATTGTGGCCGCACCTGCCACAGAAAAAACTATTTCCCTGTATCAAAAAACGGCTAAGGTTTATCCGCGCACAGTGCATGGCTATTTCAAAAACTGGCGCTGGCTGATGATCTGGCTGACACAAATTGTTTTCTACGGCTTGCCCTGGCTGCAATACGGCGAGCGCCAGGCGTTTTTAATGGATATCAATGCGCAGCGTTTTTACCTGTTTGGCATGGTGATCCTCCCACAGGATCTGTTTTACCTGGCACTGCTACTAATCGTTTGTGCGCTGGGTCTGTTTTTGTTTACCGCTGTTGCCGGCCGCTTGTGGTGCGGTTTTTCGTGCCCGCAATCGGTGTATACAGAAATATTTCTATGGATGGAACGCCGCATAGAGGGCGACCGCATGGCGCGGCAAAAGCTGGATGCGCAGCCTTGGGGATTAAGGAAAACGGGCATCAAACTGAGCAAACATGGTGTGTGGCTAGGGTTTGCCATGCTGACCGGGCTGTCATTTGTCGGCTACTTTACGCCGATTCGTGAACTGACTCCGGCATTGCTGAATTTTCAGCTGAGTGGCTGGGAATGGTTCTGGTTCGGGTTCTACAGCGTGGCCACTTATGGCAATGCCGGCTTTCTGCGCGAGCAGGTGTGCAAACATATGTGTCCTTATGCCCGCTTCCAGAGTGCCATGTTCGATAATCACACCCTGATCGTGGCCTATGACAGCGCACGTGGCGAACCGCGTGGTGGCCGTAGCAAAGGCCAGGATTTTAAAGCACAAGGGCTAGGCTCCTGCATAGACTGCAATATCTGTGTACAGGTATGCCCGGTCGGCATTGATATACGTCAGGGATTGCAATACGAATGCATCAGCTGCGGCCTGTGCATTGATGCCTGCGATGAGGTGATGGATAAGATGCAGTACCCGCGTGGACTGATACGCTTTTCAGCTGGCGGCAATACCAGTGAACATGGCTTGCTAAGCCATATGTTACGTCCACGTGTATTGATTTACAGCGCACTGTTCGCGCTGATATTCGGCTGGATGGCGTACAGCATGTTGCATAAACCAAACTTCAAAGTTGACATCATGCGTGATCGCAACATCATGTACCGGGAAACCAGCCAGGGTGTGCAAAACCTGTATCAGTTACACCTGATCAATGCCACCGAGCAAGCACAACACTACCGCATTCGCGCCAAGGGATTGCCGGAAATCAAGGTAGAAAGTGAACAGTCACTCACTGTTAACGCCACTGAAGAGGCATTGATACCGTTAAGCCTGGCGATCCCGCATTCAGACAAAGCCGGTAGCCAGCGCATTACGGTTGAAGTGACTGCACAGCCCTCCGGCGAGACGGTATCGACTGACAGTACCTTCTACATACCACGTTGATCCGACTACCCCTTCACCCGCAAACTGGGCTGCCACCTTAAAACGGCAGATTCAGCACGCGGGTCTTTTTTTGTGCGAGTACTTTAATCAGCAGTTTGTAAGTATCCAGGTCAAACTTGAGTGGTGTGGTTTGTGTGCTTAACTCGTGCAGGCTGTCATCGCTGTCAGCCATGCCGAGGTAAACCCAATGTTCGAAAACATGAATCTGCCTGATATCATTTTCCAGACTGTACTCTTCAATCGCGATTTTGCCTGCAAAAGGCCATGCTTTGAGTTTGTGGGCGATTAAGGCCTGTTGCAGTCGCAAGTCATGCATCCCGGTTGATTCATGCCCACAACAAACACCTTTGCAGCGTTTTAATGCATACGCCAGGCAGGCGCCAGTACTGTCATTTTCCAGCCCCAATGTTTTCAGGCATAAACGGTTTTGCTGCGCAATTTTGCGCAAGGCCTCTGTTGCCTGGTGACGGCTTTTAAAAGTGCCGAACATGCGCCCCATCTGGCTGGGGTCAATATCATCTTCATCCACCAGCCTGATCATTGGTTGCGCCGATGGATCCAGCAACCAGCTACATAGCTGGCGCTCTCTGCGCAACTGGCGGTTGTAGACCGGCGCGCGCTCCCTGATCAGGCGCGACTCCAGTATCAGGGCGCTAAATTCGCCGGCAGTAGGTATCCACTCCAGGCGTTTTATTTCCTGCACCAGCCGTTTATCCTTCGCAGTAGCGCGCTCGCTGCCGAAATGCGCCAGCACACGGGCACGCATATTCGACCCTTTGCCTATGTAGAGGGGCAGGTCGTTTTCGCCATAAAACTGGTACACGCCGGGTGTTTCCGGCAATTCACCAATCAGGCTGGCATCAATATGCGGCGGCAATGCCGGTAATGACATCAGTTTTTGTGCCGCTGCCTGGATAACAGACTCACCCAGTTGCAGCCTGGCATCAGCCAGCATTCTCAGTATGGCTTCGACATCACCCATCGCGCGGTGGCGCGCCAGGCCTTCGATTTTATGCCGGGCAACAATAGCATCAATACCATGGCTGAAATGCTCAGGGTATAACAGGCGCGATAACTTGACCGTGCACAACACTTTTTGCTGAAAATTGATACCCAGCCGCTTGAATTCCGTTTTGAGGAAACCATAATCAAACTTGACATTATGGGCTGCCAGCACGGTGCCTTCCAGAAAAGCCAGCAGCTGGCTGGCTACTTCAGAAAACTCGGGAGCATCTTCAACCATGAAATTGTTAATGCCGGTGAGTGACTGGATAAAAGGCGGGATAGCCATTTGCGGATTGACCAGGGTTTGCCATCGCGCAGTTTCGATACCTTCATCAAAACGCACCAGCGCAATTTCGGTGATGCGGTCTTTTAACGGGGTTGCACCTGTGGTTTCGAGATCAAGAAAAGTGATGGACGGCAGCATAATTCTGAAGAGTCAATTCATTGCACTTAAAGTAATGCACACCCAACTATTTTATCTTAATTAATATGCTGTTATCGGGCGTTAAAACGGTCACAAACCTAAAGGCAGAGTGGCTCTTTGCGGAGATTGACAATATTTTAAGCATATAGCAGGCAATTATACGGAATTACCTTCATAACTACGTAAAACTACTCTAGACAGTATAAGGAATTGATGCTGTAATATTCGGATTCCATTGATGACAATTTAAACATCCATTCATGCCGAATTTATACCTAGAAAATCAGCTATGTTTTTCACTTTACTCCGCAACGCATGCCCTACTCCGCTCTTATAAACCGGACCTTGATAAGCTGAATTTAACCTATCCGCAATATCTGGTACTGGTTGCGCTTTGGCAATACAAGCAACTTTCAATTAAAGAAATCGCTGAAAAATTACTGCTGGAACCGGCGACGATTACGCCTGTGGTTAAACGCCTGGAAGTTAAAAAACTGACTAAACGCACGCGCCAGAAAGATGATGAGCGGGTGGTGATTGTCAGCCTCACTGAAGAGGGTTTGAACCTGCGCAGTAAATTGTCTGAAGTGCAAAAACGCGTTGCCTGCGACACCGGGTTGTCTGATGCCGCATTCCACACACTCAATAAAACTTTGAGTGAATTAACCAGAAACGTCAGCTCTAAATCTGCTGATTAGATTTTTAAATTTGAAAAAACTAAAGGCAGTGACTTAACCGTCACTGCCTTTTTTTAACAACAATTACTATGGCTATACTGGTTACTATGAATATAACAGGGCGCTATCAGGCGTTTTTCAACTGACGCATAAATGCCTCAAATGAACCTTTGGTGGCTTGCAATGCATGTAACTTGCTCACCGATTCGGTTAAAGATTCACTCATCATCTCCAGCGCATCTTCATCCAGCCTTAAACTCATGGCCCCTATTTCCAGCTCAACCGTACGGTGGGTTTCACAGTAATGTACGCGGAAACCCGCCTGGCCTGATAACAAAATTTTCTTACACATTGAATGTTCGCTCATGGTTAGTATCGTTCAATTAATGGATGAATTAGCGGTAGTGGCGCATCGGACCAGGGTGTTGCGCAGATTGCTCATGCTCATTCACCAGCAATGTCCACTGCACACACATACGACGCGACACCCGGCAAATCAGATCTGAATCTGCATATTCAGGCGCGGTCAGCGTCTCTGCCAATCGCAAGGCTTGCTTGGCCAGTTCGTAAGTTGGCTTTTTAATATATAAGGTGGCAATGTACAGCAATGACGCCATGACGGACTCCGCGTCCGGCAGTGACGGATCAAAGCGCATGGCCTCTATTCCGGTTGCCTGCATGATGATCCTTTCAAATACTCATTTCTATCTCGGTTTGCATTACGATTCTGGCGGCGGCTTTGCGCAGCATTTCGTTAATGACAATAAAACTATCGGCCTCGAACTTCAGTGTGGTACCGCCGACTTCGATTTCTACTGTGTCTGAAGATTTGTGATAAAGCACTTTACAAGCCGTTTTACCTGCCAGCATGGTCTTGCCCACTACAGTTTGACGCTTCATCATCACTCTCCTTTTGGTTAATCTTCAAGTAAATGATAATTATTATCATTTACGAAGTCAACTCTTTTATTGAATAGTCAGGTTTGAACCTGGAAGAAGGATGCAAAAATTCTCAGGCATAGACATGCGTTGAGAAAGGCATCAACCAGCAATGCCGGAATGGTTAAACTACTGCTTTACCACCAGGTGATTTGACAACAGGAAAGCGGTTGCATCCTCGCTGCTCATGGGCTGGCTTAAATAAAAACCTTGCATTTCATCGCAGCCATGCGCCAGCAGAAAGGCTTTCTGCTCGGATGTCTCAACCCCTTCGGCGATAGTCTTTAATCCCAGGCTGCGCGCCAGCTGGATAATAGCGATCACAATGGCTTTGTCCTCTTCATCGGTAGAAATATCGCGGACGAACGACTGGTCGATTTTTAATTTATACACTTTAAACTTTTTAAGGTAACTCAGTGATGAGTAGCCGGTACCAAAATCATCAATCGATAACCGGATACCTAACAGGTCTAGCGCATCCATCATACTCACCGCGCCCTCCGGATTTTCCAGCGCCACACCTTCAGTCAACTCAAGTTCAAGCGCCTGCGGCATGACCTGGTATCTATGCAATATCCGCTGCACCAGTACCGGTAATTCGGGATCACGGAACTGGATGCTGGATAAGTTTACTGAGACACAAATATCGTTAATACCCGCCTGCTGCCATTGCTGAATCTGCTGCACCGCCTGCTCAAGCACCCAGCTGCCGATGGAAATAATCAAGCCACTGGTTTCTGCCAAAGGAATAAACTCGGACGGAGATACTGCGCCCAATTGCGGGTGTTGCCAGCGCAATAAAGCCTCTACACCGACCAGCTTATTGGTGGTGAGGTCCATTTGCGGCTGGTAATACACTTCCAGTTGCCTGGAGTGGATCGCCTGGCGCAGCGCATTTGCCAATTGCAAATGCCGGGTAGTCTGGATCTGCATCTGGTTACTGAAAAAGCGGTAGCCGTTGCGGCTTTCCTTTTTTGTACGATACATGGCCACATCGGCATTGCGTTGAAGGCTTTCGATATCCAGCCCGTCGTCAGGATAAATGGCTATCCCCACCGAAGCGGTAATGGTGAGCTGGTATTGGTCTATGACCAGCGGTTGTTCAACTGCTGCGAGCAAGCGTTCAACGACCTCTTTGGCGGCATCATGCCCTGAACCTGCCAACAAAAATACGAATTCATCCCCACCCAAGCGGCAGATAGTATCTTCCGGACGGACCAGTTTTTGAAAGCGCTTGGTCAGTTCAATCAGCAAGCTGTCACCATATCGGTGTCCCAGGCTGTCATTTACATCCTTGAAATGATCTAGATCGAGGAACATCAGGGCGAACTGGCCATCATTCGCCCACGCATTCTCAATTTCCCTGGTGACCCGTTCATTCAACAGGTTACGGTTAGGCAAACTGGTGAGCGCATCATAATTGGCTAAAAATTTTATGCGCGCTTCATAATCTTTACGTCGGGTGATATCGCGCAAAAAAGCGCTGTAATAGCGCTCGCCACTGCTGATAATTTCGATAATGGTCAATTCAACCGGAAATTCAGTGCCATTGCTACGCATGGCGGTGATTTCAATTGAGCGGCCCAGCAGCTTGGATTCGCCAGAATGTTGCAGACGTTGCAGGCCTTTATTGTGCGCCTCCCTGTAAACTTCGGGAACAATCACCTCTGCCAGGCTTCTACCCACCGCATCGCTACGCCTGTAACCAAAAATACGCTCGGCAGCCTTGTTCCACTCGATAATGAAACCGCCAATATCCATATTGATAATGGCATCCAGCGCATTTTCCATCACCAGGCGTGCACGTTGCTCGCTGGCCAGCAGACTTTGCTGATATTGGGTGCGCTCCTGCTGCACGGCAAACCGGTCCAGCGCGAAATCAATATTCGCCACCATGTCTATCAGCAAGCGCTGGGTATCAGGATCAAAAGCGTGTTCTTCGGAGGCGTATAGTGAAAGGCAAGCGACCACTTTACCTTCGGTATGCAAAGGCAGGAAGGCCGCGGCTTTCCATGAAAATTCTGAGGCAGAAGCATGCCACAACGTGGCCATGGGGTTTGTCTGGAAATCTGTCAGCCAGTAAGGCTGGTCTGTAATGATAGCGCGCGCGCAAGGACCTCTGCCATTGGGCTTTTCCGGGTCTGCTGAAATGGATACCTTGTTCAGGTATTCAAGCCCGATACCAAAAGCGGCCGCTACATTCACCTGCCTGGTGTCAGGATTCACTTCGCCCACCCAGGCCATTTTAGCGTGACCAAAATCGACAATGATGCGGCAAATTTTCTCAAACAGCGTCTGGCTATCGTGGCTCTGCACAATCGCCTGGCTGCATTGACTCAATGCCAGATACAGCTGCGTCAATTGCTGATGATGCTTTACAGTTTGCGACGTGCTCATCAAACCACTCCGCTACAGATACGCATTAAACATATATTCAAGCGCGTGTAAAATCAATTACATGCCTGAACCCCTACAGACAAGCATTGGCACTGCTCATATTTCTTGCTGAATACGATGATATACATTAACAGAAGTAAAGAAAATCTATTACTGAAAACTGTTAACCACGGTTGAAACTTTAAGTGAAAGGATAAAAATCAAAGCACAGAATATGCAAAGGAAAGACCTGCAATTTGGCTATCTGCCAGAAGAAGTCTGCTTAATCAGTTTGAAACACAGTGCCTGAACAGGCAACCGTCAAGACGCCCAGTGCACTTTTCCACGGCCTAATAATTTAGCCTGGTACATAGCCTTGTCGGCCAGCGAAAGCAACTGCTCTATCGTGTCGCCTTCTTTGCAGAGGGCTAGTCCGATGGATGCACCCAGCTGCAGTTCAGTCGCCTGAATCACAAACTGCTGCTCAAACACCACCAGGCATTTGTTGGCAACCATTTCCACCGACGACTTGGCGTGCCCTTGCAGATCAGAAAGCACAATCACAAACTCATCGCCGCCTACCCTTGCCAGCGTATCGCTACCACGAATCACCTTACTCAACCGGCGTGATACCTCTATCAGTGCCAGATCGCCGGCCTCGTGTCCAAGCTGGTCGTTAATCGCTTTGAATCCATTCAGGTCCATATACAAAATGGCGGTGCTGGTTCTTTTAACTTCTGCAATTTCGATGGCTTGCTCTATGCGTACAGCCAGCAATTTACGGTTAGGCAAACCGGTTAAAATATCGTGGTGGGCGACGTGGTTTAGTTCAAGATTTTGCGCTGATATTTTTTGGTAAGCTTCTTTGAGTGACCCGATTAAATCCTCATTCTCGAAGCTGATGCGTTGCGCTTGCCGTAAAGAATGATTGAAACGGAAAGTGACCCCTATCATCAACACATAGAAAATCACGCTGAACACCGCCATGACAGCATTCGGCATGCTGTCGCCGGTCGCATAAATCACTACTGTCGGCAGCATTGCCGGCAGGCTAAACGCAAAAAAAGCCGGGATACAGGAAGCCATGGTCACCACGCCACCCATCACCATGGCCTGGATAGCCGTAATGACGATAATCACCGTCATCGGCGGCGCATCGGTAATTAGAAAACCAAGCGCACCCCATACTACGCCGGACAAAGCCAGGGTCAGGCAATAATGAGTGGCTAGCTTGCGGTCAAACCCCTGCCTGGCCAGTTTGTTCTTGCAAAGATTTGTCAGCCACCAGCGTATGGCTATCACCACGTACACCATGAAAGCCCAGGCGAAAAACAAATGGCGGTTTTCAGAATCCAGCTGTGAAATGGAGATCAGCAAACCACCGAGGGCACTACCGATGAGCGGGATATGAGCGCTCGACATCAGCCGGTGAAACAACGCTTCGTCAATACGACCCTCTAAACTCATTAAAAATTCTCACCTTTGCTGCTTGTTAAAGCTAAATGAATAGCCATCTTATTTATGACTGATGCTAATACAAGCCAGCGCAAATAACCAGTTTACGATCAGGGGTTTTCATTTCATTACAATTTATCAATGGTTGAATTAATCCTTCACAACTCGCCAACTCCGTGAACGAATCACGATTAAGTAATCAAACCTATCAAATGCTGAATACCAAACAAACAACCAAACCAAAGTTATCCGTGCTTGATCTTTCACCTATTGCTGAGGGCAGTTATGCCGGGCAATCTTTCAAGCACACGCTGGACCTCGCGCAGCATGCGGAACAATGGGGTTATCACCGCTATTGGCTGGCAGAGCATCATGGCATGCCGGGTATCGCGAGCGCAGCGACCGCGATTCTGATTGGTCATGTTGCTGCTGGCACAATTACTATCCGCGTCGGTGCCGGCGGTATTATGCTGCCCAATCACTCGCCGCTGGTGATAGCAGAGCAGTTTGGCACTCTAGAATCTTTATTTCCCAAGCGTATTGATCTTGGCGTTGGCCGTGCGCCAGGTTCAGACCAACTGACCGCACGCGCCCTGCGACGTCATCTTGATTCAGATGCTGACGCTTTTCCGCAGGATGTAATGGAGCTGCTGGATTATTTCTCTGCCGAACCCAAACGCCCGGTCAAAGCGGTTCCAGGCACTGGATTAGAGATACCGGTTTGGATTCTTGGCTCAAGCTTATTTGGTGCGCAGCTGGCTGCAGCCTTGGGCTTGCCTTTCGCATTCGCCTCGCACTTTGCGCCGGCTTATATGCTGCAGGCGATTGAAATTTACAGGGAAACCTTCAAACCGTCACAATATCTGGATAAACCTTACCTCATGCTAGGGTTTAACGTGTTTGCGGCCGACACTGAGGAAGAGGCCATTTTCCTGGCATCCTCAATGCAGCAGGCATTTGTCAATTTACGCAGCGGCAATCCAACCAGGTTACCGCCGCCGGTGTTTGATTTATGGAACCAGCTGGGCGGTGCAGAGCGGGCGATTCTGAACCAGGTGTTATCTTGTTCGGCAACAGGTGACGGTGAAAAAGTGCTTAATGAGATTCAGGCTTTTATCGCCAGGACAGGCGCAGACGAGCTAATGATCACGTCGCAGATTTTCAATCATGCCGCGCGGCTCAGATCTTATGAAATTACTGCCAGCGCTTATAGAAACATTCAAGCCGCAGCGTAAGCCTGATCTGGCACATTAACTAACCGGGCAGTTTTATAAATAATTTCAAAGCAATCCATAATTGTTGTGGTAATATTTATCACGGCAACCAATAAAACTTTTTGCCAATCTATATCTAGATTTATTTTTCCCTATATCTACCCACTCTCCGGAGTGGTTTTTTTTGCTTGTTGCTAGCAGATGAGCCATCCGAATGGGAACTTACCGATTTTCAGGAAGCCATATTAAATGTCTGACAGACAAAATACGGCTATAACGGTAATATCACGCCTTGATAAATATAATTGCATGAATGTATACGCAAGCGTTTGGTTTTGTTGAATAAATATATTTATGCCCATTAATAACAAATATAAGCATTACTAACATTTATGAGCAAACATCCTGAAAAGCCTTCCCATTCGCAAGGCTCCACGATAGAAGTTACCGAGTATCACAACGAAGCAATTGCCGAGCATAAAGACGATATCTTTTTTGCCGCGATTGAAAGCACGCGCATGCCCATGCTGGTGACAGACCCGAGACAGCCGGACAATCCTATCGTGTTTGCCAACAAGGCGTTTATTTCCATGAGTGGATACTCGGCAGAAGAGATCATGGGACATAACTGTCGTTTCCTGCAGGGGCCTGATACAGACCCCCACACGGTCAGCTCGATTCGTGAAGCCATCGCTTCGCGCACGGAAATCACGACTGAAATCCTGAATTATCGCAAGGATGGCTCTTCATTCTGGAATGCCCTGTTTATTTCGCCTGTTTACAACAAAAAAAAAGAACTGGTGTATTACTTTGCTTCGCAACTGGATGTCAGCCGACGTCGTGATGCCGAAGATGCATTAACCCAGGCGCAGAAAATGGAAGCACTTGGCCAGCTTACTGGCGGCATTTCGCATGACTTTAATAATTTCCTGCAAGTGATGTCCGGCCATGTCGACATCCTTAAATTGAAGATTGATCGCCAACAAGCCGACGACGCCTCCGTGTTGCGTGGCCTGGACAGCATACGCAGCGCGGTGAACAAAGCCTCTTCGCTGACACAGCAATTGCTGGCATTTGCCCGCAAGCAACGCCTGGAAGGCCGTATCGTTAATCTCAATAACGTGGCGCAAGGCATCAGCGACCTGGTGCTCAAAACACTGGGCAATGAAATATCGCTGCAACGCGAACTTGACCCCGATTTGAATAATTGCCAGCTTGACCCTACCCAGCTGGAAGCCTGCCTGATCAATGTGCTGGTCAATGCCCGTGACGCGATGCCAAAAGGCGGCAAGGTTACCCTGGTGACGGAGAATGTGACCGTTTCACCTGAAGATATCAGTGCCTATGCAGGTTTGCCGCCTGGGCGCTATGTATCCATCGCCATTACCGACACCGGCGTCGGCATCCCGGCAGAAATCCTGAACCGCGTCATGGATCCTTTCTTCACGACCAAGGAAGAAGGCAAAGGCACAGGCCTTGGGCTTTCCATGGTGTATGGTTTCGCCAAACAGTCCGGAGGTACCGCCACTATTTACTCGGAGTTGAATGTCGGCACCACGGTGCGTATGTATTTCAAAGCTACCGACCAGACACGTCATATTGACCTGATCGGAGGCAAAACCCAGGTTGATCGCGGCGGTAGAGAAACCGTATTGGTAGTGGATGACAGGCCCGAAGTGTCTGAATTGGCGATGGAAATGCTGTTAACGCTGGGTTACGAGGTGATTGTCTCCAACAGTGCGGTAGAAGCGATCAATACCACCAAGAAACTGATTGAAAAACAGCAGCCTCCACAATTACTGTTTTCAGACATCATCATGCCTGGCGGTATCAATGGCATCATGCTGGCCAGGGAGCTACGCAAACTGATCCCCAACCTGCCAGTGTTACTCACCACCGGATATGCAGGCTCACCGGACAAGGACCAGGACCAGGGCGTAGAGTTTGAAGTGTTGACCAAACCCTACAAGATGACAGACCTGGCTAAAAAAGTGCGCGCAGTGTTGGAAGGGCCAACCGTACTACAAAATCGCGGCAAGTAACCGTCAGTTTGAACTTTCAACACCACAAGCAGAATGGTTAAGGATATTCATTAGAACCTTTACCATTCTCCTTAAGCGCACTCCTCTCCCTCCAACTATTTTTAGCGGATATTCATGCGAAATGGATGTTGCCCGCTACTTTATAAAAACCTCTAAGTTCAGGTAATCAATCAGGCCAAAATCGGTAGCAGATCCCACTGGATTAATGAAGCAAAAGCATATTTAAATGACTATAAATATATTGTATGATTTACCTCGTTGATTATGGAATATGCTGCTTCTGAGGTCATGGCTATAGATGCAAGGAAACACAAGCAGCATCGACTTTGCGCGCAAATTGTAGGGATCTCATCCTGGTAACCAGACTATCTTCCCCTTGGGTTATCCGTTGCCCGCACTCAAGGAAGAGTATGGCAATCCGGATGAATTTCAATTTCTCAACAAGCCGCCCTATGCCAACTTGCCGAACGTTCAGAATATTGAATTGAATAAGCGTTTATAAAATTGAATAATCAAAAACACCAATAAAAATCAAAGGGAAATGCCATGAAAATATTTAATAAAACCAACATTAAACTCTGCCAGATAGTATTTTTATCTGCGCTGCTTACACCGCTGCTTGGTTATGCATCAAGTGATAGTGCCAAAGTCATATGCAGTTCACCACAGGCAAGCTTGAATAAAAATAGCACCAAAAATAATGTGATCGCGCTGATGAGCATGGACGAAGTACTGCCAGATTGTACGCAGCATGTGGCACATGCTAAAATTCAGAATGTCGGGCTAAGTGAAAGCGGCATTTCTTTACAAAGTGTGCAGTTTAAATGGCAGGAGGCTGATACTACGGTGCTCACCAATATTGGTGAGAATGCAGTTTTTACGATTGATGACATACGCAGCGCCAGTCAATTTATCCAGGTTGGCAAAAACTACCTTGTTCACTTCCAATTATGTGAAGGGACACCACCCAGCCTGATCAATATGTATGCCCTGGATAATCCGGGACGGATCAGCAAAAAAAGCAAAGCTAAAGTAACCAAGTCATTAAAAGCAGTTTAGTTAAATTTGCCAATCTTTTATAGCGATCAACGTTGAATAGCCTGATTTGTATCAAGCTATTTAGCTAATACGGCCACTCAAATACCAGCACCAGGACTATTTATATTATTTGGATCACGCACGCCCGATTCAACTTCTTCACTGGCCGCCTCATCCGGCGCAGGCAAGTCAAAATCGGGTTCTACCGGATCAGCAATATCCGCATCCGGGCCTGCATCCTCCTCAGCCAGATCATCGTCTTCCGGGTCCAAGCCGGGCGCATTGATCAGCTCGGGGTCTATGGTATCGGGATCGGCTGGATCAGCTTCATAATCAGCGGAGTTTTCCGCAGACTCATCTTCAGGCGTTTCTATGACGTTGGTTGCAGAAGGGTCCAGGCTGCTTTTCAGTGAATTATCGGCACTGCCTACTTCTGACTTCAGGTCCATTGGGAATCTCCAGATTTGTTATGCAAAAACAAGCATAGAAAAAATTAAATTCGACTTTAAAATGAAACCGGGCCAGCGTTAAGTGAGATAGCACTGATTACGCTGTAGGCATAACTAATATTAAATATGCATAGTAGAAATAAACTACGCTTAACATACTAGCCATCACTTAGATGGAGGAGAGTTAGCTAAATGAGAAAGAAAAAATTTCCGGTTTTTGCCTCTCTTATCCTCTTCACCATTTTCATGTCTGGCTGTACTCATGAAGCCTGGTACGATGGAGTAAAAGAAGGCGCGAAGAACAATTGTCAAAGCCAGCCACAAAGCGAAGTTGAGGCATGCATGCAGAGGCTAAATACAAAAACCTACGAAGAGTACGAAAAAGAACGGTCAGGGCAGAAATAAAAGGTAGCTCTAACTATCGCACCAAAATAAAAGACTCAAGGCGTTAACCCCGAGTCTTTATAAAGATTATTTTGTAACTGAAAGCTATCTTGCCATCACCGATTGAATCAGTGTTTTATTTTCCGGTGGCACTTCCAGGAACTCCAGGTTTGTCCTGAAACCTTTCATGCCACACAGTGAAGAAAACACAACACGGCAATCAAATTTATATTGTCGAAGCGATGAGCCAACAAATACCGGCACATTCACTTTGCAGAGTTGCCCGGCCTTGTATTGCTTGTCAGCAAAAAGACTCATACCGGTATGAGAAATATCGTGCGTGAATACGATGTACTGGCCGCCTGCCCCATCAACCAACTGGGATTTCTTTTGCCAGGAACGACGATTGGTATCTATTAAAGCGCTATGCATACTACCGGAAGACATGAATACCGACTGCTAACTTAACTACCTGATATTATAAGCCGGATACCTTGTGATCTGAATAAATAAGCGCCCGGTTTGCAGTGGTTTACAGTTTTAAAAACCCATCACTAACTGTATTCATCTACAAACTATTATTGAGCAAGACTTGCGATTGAACGCGCTCCAGCTTACTTAAGCACTTTCAAGTTGGTTAGCAAACCCGTGATTCACATCCCTATGCTTGGCTTCGTCTTCTCTTACCACTTCCACAACATCGCGCAATCGGGCGTCTTCGGGTAAATCCCAATACTCAATTGCAATAACAGGCGCCGATACATTTTCACATTTGCCAGCGTCTATTTCTGCAAGATACTCGCCATAGCTGTAGATTGCCTCCTCTTCCAGATAACCTACAATCCGGTGCGCGACTTTTGCAGAACACAGATACAACACGAAATATAAATTATAAAAAACGCCTTGCGCGACAATGACCAGCAACCGCTCGAACAGGCTGGGTTTTGCAATCTGCACAAAAGTTAGCAGATGCATGCGCTCATTTTCGGCTTCATCCAGCAGGATATTAATCCAGCCATCATCGTTCTCCATCCGGCGCAACGAACGTAGATGTTGTAAAGCACCACCCACCATGCCGGGCACAGCCGCAATTGTTTCGAGCACCACCGCACGGTGTCCGTAGCGGCCAGAAAAAAATGCATCTGCAAAAACGCGCATGAATTTGACCACCGCTAAAGCAATGCGGTCAGAGATACTCTCTGGTTCATGGTTCGGCGAATTAGATCCATTTACTATCATGATGTAAGTTCTTGGCTAAAAGTGAATATTGTTGCGAGTAGCTTACTACCTTGAATGGATTATGCTTTTTTGACATTTAGATCACTTCCAGGATCCGAACTTTCTCGAAAGCTTGGCAGGATTGAGTCAGGTTGGCTCAGACCTCCTCCAAGGAGTTTATTTCCGCCATCGGGCAACCGTTAAACTGCTTGCGGAAAGTGCTGGAGCTTTCATAAGCCCGGCGACGAGCCCGCATTACCGAGCCCAATGGCCGGTGATCCTGTATGCCATTCCATGGGCTAAATGCCAGTCTGTCTTCTATTTGCGGAAAAGTCGCATCATCCCAGCTTACCTGCGGTGCAGCCTCCAACGTGGCCACCGCAATAAATGGACTTTCCTCTTCGGACCACACTACTGACGCGTCTTCAATCGGCATGGTTTCAATGTTTGTACAAAGTTGCACCCTAAGCTCCCATTTCGCTGTGTGCGTCTTGAAGAACTCTGAGACCGCTTCCCTGATCCCGTTTTCCTTGCCATCTTCCAGCGGCGCATCTTTGAGTTCGGTTAACTCAGGAACAATGGGGACAAGAGAAAACTTCGCCATGTATTTTCCATACAGCACAGGCACTTGCGTGAAAAAAGTCTCGCCCAGAATATTGGTTTGCGGATGACCGCCCATACTTTTAATGGTTGCGCTTTCACCGCCTATGCTTTCAATTATTTTTTCGGCTCCACGCAGGGCTGCAGACAAGGCTCGTTTCAAACCCTCAGCCTTGTCAGTCGTTTTTGCAAGCAATTTCAAGCCAGATAAAAAGCTTTTAGCGTCAGGTTTCAAAAAAGCCGGGCCATTCACCATCAGAAAATCTTGTGTTCTGCTGGTGGGCTCACCGGCTAAACGCTCACCCTGGACGTTCATCAACTTGATGGCAATTGCCCTGGGGGTGGAAACACTGTCGTGCATGATATCGCCAGGGCTGGTCGAGAATCGCATGACTGCAGGATATACCCGTTCTGAAGCAAATACACCCTGCTTCAAAAAGTCTGGCAGATCGCTTTTAATCGTTAATTTACCGCGGATCAAGCCATGTGATTTTGCATGAACACTACGCACAGCCCGGCCATAATCCTTAGAGGTAATGTCCGAAATTTCCTGCAGGGTTTCTACCAGCTCTTTGTTGGTTTCTGCTTCATCATCCTGGATTTTTTCATATTCAGGACTATAAATAAGTGGATTCAAGCTGGTGCCGTTCAGCATAGTAGGTGTATTCATGAGACTCTCATCATTATTATTGGAATGGGCGAGTAAAAAAGGGATTGACTATGCAATCCCTCTTTTTTTTACCTGGTTGCTGCACCTGGAGCGGGTTCGGAATCCGTAGGCTGTAAAGGATTCTCTTCAGCGCCGCTGGCTTTAGGATGATTGTGCCTGGCTTTTTTTTGCATATTGCTGTGGTTACGTTTTTTGTTATGTTTGTGGGTAGTGGTAGATTTATTGCTGTTCTTGCTCTGATCCTGTGCTTGCGGAGTTTCCTGGGTTCCCAGTTCAGCGCCATCTGTCTGGTTATCAGTGTCAGCAGCAGATGAGGTCATTGCAAATGCCGAGAATAATAATGCGATCAATAGTTTGCTCATATCCATGTCCCTATAAATTGAGAAGTCATTACTGGAGTTATCACTTTTTGGATTGCCCAGTCATTTAATGACGGATCTGGACTCTGGCCTATCCGTAACGCTCTCATTTACATGTAGGACGCAACTGACTACGGACTACATTTGACCGGCTATATCTCGGAGATTGAACTAGTGTTCTGAATCTGATTTGACTGTCGGCTGAGCAAAATTTTGCGGTTCCCTGTCATTAATCGGGAGTGGATTTGCAGTTTCAGACTTCGAGATAGACTCTACTGTCTCACTCAGTGGATCTGCCGCGGGAGGAATATCGGATCCGTTCCAACTAATCAACACCAGACCGGCAGCTATCGCACCAGCTAAATAAAATACTATCGTTGCGATACGATTGAAGGTTTTATTCGTCATAATTACTCCAGCACCATATTTGCTCAGGCACCAAGGAAGATTAACCGTCTAAATGCCAGCATCCGGATTGCTTAAATCGTTCGGAAACTGCTTGTTTCTGTCATCAGTATTTTGCTTGTTCAAACCTCTATCCTGATTACCAGGGTTGGCATGACTCTTCTCATATCCCCGTGAATCATCTGATGGATCTGTATTGGCTGGATCAATCGAATCCGGATTCAAAGGGTCGAGACGACTTTCATCGATATGATTTACGCTGTGTGGATTTGTGTCTTTATTCAAGGCCATGTATCACTCCATTTAAAATTGGTTTGACTCAAAACTAATCATGACCTTAGTGTGATTTCAGCACCATACCCATCATTCTGAAATGACTGTAGGAAATGGTTAACAGTATCAATCCGTCTGACAGCAATCGGCAGCTGTAACTAATCATTGCGTTAATTCATGCATGTTAACGCCACTGACCAACACCTCACATTCGAGTCCAGTGCTTAAACCAACTCGACCTCAACCAGATTATCACTGAAAGTATTGGAGTGCCCCATATCTCCATACTCTGCAGAACTGATACAGTTCACGGTGCCATTGTTGAGCTGGCGCCAATACCCTAACGTAGCCACCACGATTCCAGGATTTACGTCGGTAGTGACGCGTGCCTTGCCTTCAAAAGCGCCCCTGTCATTGAACACCCTCACGTCCATGCCGTCCTGGACGTCCCGCGCCAATGCATCCACCGGATTGATCATCAGGTATTGCTCGCCTTGCACGCGGATTTTGGATTCCATATTCGCGTATGAAGAGTTGATGAAGCCATGGCTTTTCGGGGAAATAATATTTAATGGGAACCTGGCTGCGAGCGTAGCATTGGTATCTGCAGATTCCCTGCTTGCGACATATGCCGGCAATGGATCCAGATCTTCTCCAGGTTGAAAGCCTTCGTACATCTGCCTGAAAGGGCCTGCGACGAAATTCTTCGCTCCTTCGACCATGAACATGCATTTACCTGTCGGTGTCGGGAAATTGCCTTGCCTATGCGGTGCACGGTCGTCCTTAGTCCCGACATTCAACCTCGCAAACCCATGCTCACGCATATAGCCGAGATCAAACCCTTGGCAGGCGGGTGATTTCCAGTCCACATAATTCTCAAGGCACTCGCTGTCACTCCATTTGAAATTGTCTTCCTCAAATCCCAACCGTTTTGCCAGGCGGCGGAAGATTTCATTATTCGGCAATGCTTCTCCGGGAGGTTCGATACATTTGGTGTTGTAGGTAAGGTATAAATGGCCCCAGGATAAAATCATGTCTTCCTGTTCTGCACCCATGGCTGCCGGCAAGACAATATCTGCATAAGAAGCCGTATCTGAAATGAAATGATCTGCGACGATGGTAAACAGGTCTTCTCTCTGCAAACCCGCTATCACCTTATCGGTTTCAGGGGACTGGGTGACAGGGTTGGTGTTCCACACCATGATAGATTTGATAGGCGTTTCCAGAAGCGTTTCGCCAAGCAGGGCTCTGCCTAACTGCAAAATGTTAACTACTGGCGTACCTTCGGGAATAAGGTCAGGCCTGCAAATCACATCAAATTTGTAAGGATGCTCCCAGACCGGGAATTGCAGCGCCCCGCCACCGACATGACGCCAGGCACCGATCAGTGCAGGCAGTGATGTGACAGCGCGTATCGCCTGGCTGCCGCCATAACTACGCTCTAATGCCACACCTATACGGATGGCGGCTGGTGGGGTTGAGGCATACTCACGCGCAAACAGGCGGATCTCGTCTGCGGCGATGCCCGTAATTTCAGCTGCCCATTCCGGCGTACAGCTTTTTGCCCTTTCTGCCAGCTCGGCATATCCTACCGTATAGTTTTCGACGTAATCATGATCCACTAAATCTTCTTCGATGATGACATTCATCATCGCCATCGCCAACGCGCCATCGGTACCAGGCTTGGGTGCTATATGCCAGTCCGCTTCTTTGGCAGTTTTAGAAGCGAAGGAGTCCACGACTACGACCTTCGCGCCTCTTTTTTGGGCCTCTTTGATGATGTGCCAGTGATGAAGATTGGTGGAAACAGAGTTACATGCCCAGATCACAATGAAATTGGCATGTATAAAACTTTCAGGGTCTACCCCGGCGGTAGGCCCTACGGTCAGTAACCAGGCAGTGCAGGAGCCTTCACCGCAGAAGGTCCTTTCGCATACGGTGGCACCCAATCGGTTGAAAAAAGCATCACCGCCATTGAGGCCATGCACCAGACCCTGATTCCCCAGATAACTCACGGGCAAGATTGCGCGGGAACCATCTTCTTTGATAAGCGCCTGCCATCGGTCAACAATCGTATCCAGCGCTTCATCCCAGGTAATCTGCTGAAATTGCTTGCTTCCTTTAGGCCCTACCCGCTTCATGGGGTACAGAAGACGGTCTGGATGATAATGCCGCTTTTCGTAATCTTTCAACTTTACGCATAACCCGCCACGGGTCATGGGATGGTTGGGATTACCCGAAACCGACAGCAGCTCCCCGTTTTTGACATGGAACTGCATAGAGCAAGTATCCGGACAATCATGAGGACAGCCACCATGAAAGGTTTCAATCACATCTGCAACATCATTCATTTTCTACCCCTTGAAAAGCGTTTAAGTAATAACGGCCAAAACAAGCAGACTAAAAATAAGGCAAGCAATCTGTTAAGCATACTAACTTCGATTGGGAGTTTTATGTAAGGTTTAATTCATGAATAGTATGTGCCTGGATAAAAAGACTAAAGACGTTGACCTTAGGTCTCAGCTTGATCTAAAAATGGCAGTGTCGAATCTCATTACTTCCAGCAAAACTTCACTTCAGAAAGCCAATAAATAATGAGCACTTTATCCATCCGGGCTATTGCCAAATTATTTATTTTCAATATGCTTCCGATGCAGTTTATAAAAATACTAAATAAGGAAAAATAATGAAGAGACTATCTTTGGTGCTGGCATTCTTTTTGATATCAACAAATGCAAGTGCGGCAAGCTTTGCGAGAGCTTCACTAAGCAATTTTCAGCTTGATATCATTTCAGGGGAGGCTGTAGTTCCCTATCTTGATACGCTAACTGTCAACATCAACAATAATATTAACAATCAACCTGCAACTAACACTCACGAATATATCTACTCGGTAGGTTTGCCTTTTTCGCTAGATTTGACAACGGTAGATGGGTTAAGCACAACCAAAGGCCTCGCAACCGGATCAGCGCAATCACAATCGCTTATTGCGAGTGCCTATACCCCTGGCGGCTATGCCGTCTCTGATATTTCTAGCAACCTGCAACTGGATTACAAAGCCTTTACCCTACTATCATTTAGTGCTGATGCTAGTGTTTTCGGTTATGCCGATACTAGCAATGGCACTGATAACGCGAATTCATTTGTGCAAATTCGACTATCATCGCTTGAATTTGATGGTGGTTTCTCAAGCACTGAAATTACTTCAGACTTATTCTCAGCAAGTGGATTATTCACTACAGGAGAATACTCAACCTCAAAAAGAATTAAATTCTTTTTTTATGATGATAAAGACAGTGTTATACAGTTGCAGACTTTAATGACCGCGTCAGCATTTGCTACCCCTTCAGTCACTGCAGTTCCAGAACCTGAAACATATGCCCTGATGATGCTGGGATTTGGATTAATTGGCATCGCCATTAGACGCAACAAAAAAGTCTAACCAAACCTGATTTGGAAAAAATAAAAAGCCCTGTGCGATACGGGGCTTTTTTTATATACCAATCACAATTCAGAGCATTCTCTTACTGTTAGCCCTTTATAAATAGTAAACATCATCGACGGCGTATGAGTACAGCGCCCGAACTAATCCTGGATACAGAAATGAAAAACGGCTCACATCTCTGCAAGCCGTTCTTTTGTTTTGATAGATTAAACGAAGACTCAACCCACGATAAAGGCTTATGCGTTTTATCTTTTCCACATTGAAAAGGACTTATCAGTGGCCTTGGCCACTCTTAAGGAGATCGGTGTTAAAACCAAACACCGTGCCCGCCCAGATAAACACTACCCACACCAGCACACCAAACGGCAAGTAGCCTGCAAAACCCAGTAGTGGCATTTCTGCATGAATATGAATCACATTCACATAAGGGATATCGTAAAGCCAGTAATTCGGGTTGGTAACGGGCAAGGTTGGATGCGCGCTGCCATAGTTCCACACTTCCCAGAAAAATCCGTTAAATAAGGAGCTGAGCGCCATCAAAAGAGCCGGGCTCCAGTTTCCGTTCGCAAGATCGGTAAAAGGCGTCCAGAGTCCACGCATCATCAATATGCCGGCAATACCTATCAGTGGCGCGATCCACATTGCCCAGAACAGAGGGTAAGGCCAGAACGGCACGGCGGCAAACAGTACAAAACTGATGTACAACATAGGTTTTGCCGGGAGGGCCAGTTTAGGCCCCTGGGCGTACCGCCCTGCAATTTTAGGAAATGCATTCAGCAAGGTATACCACTCAAAGACAGCAGGCCAGACTGTGGAGTAGGCAAATATGAAAATCCATACAATCTGCGTATGGCTTAGACCTTGGATATCGGTATTTGGGTAATACCAGTTACCTAAGGCAAAGTAATCGAAATACTCAAAGAAATACCAGCCACCAATGGATACAGCCGCACTGATCAAAAATGTTTTTGGGCGACTTGCAAACAGTGAATAGCCGCCGGAATAACGGTACGACAGGCCATCCAGCACAAAGATAAATCCCCACCACATCGGCGTAAAGGCGTAATACACCAGGTCACCAAACGGGGTTATACGCGTCCACATCAACCACCAGAAAAACAGAGTGACGACCGCGCCGACCCAAAACCACCAGGGCAATGCACTCAGTACTGGCCGCGGGGATGGCGCGACCGGCTTAAAACCAAACCATTGCGGGAATATCAAAAAAACAGCAAATGCTGCTTCGAGCAGGGCAACCGCAATAAACACTGTCAGATTAAACCCTGGCGGGTCCTCAACAAACTGTGGTGGGAAAATGCCAAAACCAGGCGGCAGATGTGTAGACGGATAAGCAAACCAGGACGCTGCTAACGGGATCAATAACATTGCCAAAACAGTCATCACCAGCGCAGAACGTGTTGAAGTTGAAAACATACATTCCCCTTTTTGATTACAAACGATTTATTGCTCAATCAAGAACACTTATTAATATTGTTATCGTCAGCGCAATCGGCGCGACCGCTTACTTTCGCACATAAGCACATCTGCCAAACTCAGGAACTAACGTGTGTTTTCTGGCTAATAATAAAAGGCATATCTAAAATCTGAAATAGCGACTGGTATTAAGAAAAGAATCGCTCCATGATTGCCTCCACGGGCTAGGGACAACCTCCAAAACTTACCCCCTAAACACGGGGTATACAAAATACTATCAATTGAATAATACTGTGACAGGCTTTACCTGCTTTGTATCAATAATATTTGCACCTGTAATGATTGCTAAAGAATGTCGAGTCAATTAGCATCACTAACGTTATCCGTGCAATCTGATGTAGTTCGTAGTGGTGCATAGTTCATTGAGTTTTATAAAATAAACACCTGAGGAGAAATGATATGAAATGGATCTCGCAACTGACTATCAACCTGGCTGTAGTCGCCATCGCAGCCCTTTCTGTTCCCGCTTATGCAGACTTCACTTATACAGACTTTTCCGACACTTCCGGCCTGACTCTTAATGGCACCACTACTCAGGCTGGTAACGCTTTGCGCCTTACCAACGCTACATACTGGAATAGCGGCAGCGTGTTCACCACAACGGCGACAGCACTAGGCTCGCTCAATTCATTCAGCACATACTTCCAGTTCAGGATCACAAACTCCGGCGGAGACATATCCGATGCGTCCGGCCCGGGGGCAGATGGCCTGGTATTTGTTGTGCAGACCGTTTCAAACAATGTTGGCGGTTCAGGGGGTTCAATCGGCTACGGCGGGATCAACAATAGTGTAGGGATAGAGTTTGATACTTTTGACAATGGTCCGGGTGCAAGCTTCAATGATCCGGACGGCAATCATGTGGGTATAGATATCAACGGCAATATTGCATCTGTTGCCACTGCAAGCGAACCGACACTGTTTAATAACGGCAATATCTGGAACGCCTGGGTTGACTACAATGGCGCCACAAACCTGCTTGAGGTGAGATGGTCGCAAACCACCAGCAGGCCATTCGCAGCACAACTTTCAAGCACCATAGATCTGATTGATACGCTTGGGCAAGATACTGCCTATCTGGGATTCACATCGGGTACCGGCCTAGCCTGGGGAAATCATGAGCTTTTATCCTGGGAATATCGAGACAGCTTCTCGCCTATTACCACCGTTCCGGAGCCTGACGCTTATGCGATGATATTGATGGGCTTATTAGGGATTACTTTATTACGCAGAACAGCGAATACTTAACTAGACCAATCAGCCACATAATGCCCTGCTCAGTGCAGGGCTTTTTATTTATAAGACTGCTTAATACTCGTAGCATTTTTTCAGGGAACTCAGGATTTCTAATTAAGCAGACTGCTGATGCTCATTGAAGCTGAATGACTATTTGCATGCCTGGAACCTAGCCGGATTCTTTAGCGATCTTTTGCGCTTCGTCAATCAAGGTAATCTGCGCGCCACTCTGGGCGGCAGCATTAGTGATCTCTAAAAGATGTTTGGCAGGAATACCGTTGACGTTTAATGTAAACCCCAGACCAGCATTCGCCGCACTCAGTAATTCTTCAGTAGTCTTATCATCAAAGCTCATAGTGATGTGTCCTTCCATAGATCGGAATACTTACATCACTTGACTGCATAAGATGAGGATGATTCCCCGTTTACATTAATTGCTGATCGGATTGCGGTCATTCAGGCTTGGTAGCGGAGTGTAATTTACATCCGTTGGTTTAGGCGGGCTTGAATCAATCGGGCTTACCTGGAAATCTTCTCTGGCCTGGATCTGGTAATTCTTGTTTGATAATGGTCTGTCACTCACAACGTCGTCAGTTTGCTTTTGTTTGGCTACCGGTGCGATATGGGATTTTCTCAGATCTGCCCGGTTTTTATTCGCAGCATTTGCTGAAAAAGTAAAAGTGAACATGGAAATCAATAAGGCTATAAAAAATCTGTTCATGATATGTTCCTCAGAAGATTTGTTGACTCTATTAAATCTGAGGGCAGCTTTAATATAAATCAGCAACAAGCGCATTCTTCAGTAGGAAGCGGCTGACGGACTTCAGCCAAATCATTCAATTGTTCTATCTGCAGTTGAATGATAGTCATGCTTAAACAACAAGACTTAACCCTGCAAGGAACCTGCGACACCAATTGCCATCAGAAATGAAGGTTGTTCACTATAAAAGTCATTGTATTTACACTGCGTAAAAAATGCCGCTCAGGCTGATTGGTAAACTTGGTAAACGTGAAAAATATTCAACTCCCCCAGACTGCGGTCCCATTTCTGTTTTTGTATATCAGGCAGCGCCCCTGGCTATTCGGCTCAGTGTTCGCCATCATCATGGGCGCCGCCAGTTCAGCGGTGGGCGTGCAATATGCAATGAAGCTGTTGGTGGATGCGATGGATAGTACGACCCGGGCAAGCGCTCAGGTCTGGGCGCCGTTAATTCTCTTCCTGGTGTTGATCACACTCGAAAACCTGTTGTGGCGGCTGGGCGGCTGGCAAGGCTCGCGGGCCATCGTCGCCAGCGGTGTGGACATCAGGCTAGACTTATTCGAGCATCTGACCGGCCACTCGATGCGTTATTTCAACCAGCATTTTTCCGGGGCGCTGGGCAATCGCATCACCACGACCGCATCTGCCACCGGCGAAATATTTGCTACCCTGTTCTGGCGCATCCTGCCGCCGATCACTGATTTTCTCGGTGCCATCATCGTGCTGACCACCATCCGCTGGCAAATGAGTGTGGGCCTGATGTTTTCTGTCTTTTTTGTCGCCGGCCTGCTTATCCTGTTCGGCATACGCGGTCGCAGGTTACACAATAATTACGCCAGACGTTCTTCAGATGCCAGCGGGAAAATGATTGATGTGGTGAGTAACGTATGGACAGTGAAAGCTTTTTCCGCCCGCCATCGCGAAAAAAACAGGCTGGCACGGGAGTTGAACAGGGAAGCCAAAGCCCACCGGCGCAGCTGGATGTATGTAGAACTGGCGCGTGTGATTCATGACATGTGCCTGGTGATCACTGGTGCAGGCATGCTGGTCTGGTCCATCCTGCTCTGGCGCGCCAGCAGCATCAGCACCGGTGATGTAGTCATCGTCAGCACGCTTACATTCAGGATATTGCATGGTTCACGAGACCTTGCGCTTGCCCTGGTCGGCACCGCCCAGCAATTCGGCGTCATCAATGAAACGCTAAAAGTGATTGCCCAACCGCATTCAGTAAAAGACCCGGACAAATACGCCCATCTCAATGTCGAGCGCGGTGGCATCCAGTTTAATAACGTGTCTTATACCTATCCGGATGGTCATAAAGTGTTTGACAACCTGACCTTTGAAATCAGGCCCGGTGACCGCGTCGGGCTGGTAGGGGCTTCCGGCGCTGGCAAATCAACCCTCATCAGCCTGATGCAACGCCTGGATGACATTCAAGACGGTCAGATACTCATTGACGGTCAGCCCATAGATCTGGTCTCTCAAGACAGCTTGCGCTCAAAAATAGCCGTCGTCCCGCAAGACATTGCCCTGTTTCATCGCTCGGTATACGAAAACATTCGCTACGGCCGCCCGGACGCATCCAAAGAGGAAGTGTATACCGCAGCACGTAATGCCTATTGCGATGAGTTCATCCGCGGCCTGCCCAAAGGCTACAGTACCATCGTAGGTGAAAAAGGTATACGTCTATCGGGAGGACAAAGACAGCGCCTGGGCATAGCAAGGGCCTTTGTGAAAGACGCCCCGATCTTAATACTTGACGAAGCAACTTCTGCGCTGGACTCCAAGTCTGAAAAAGAAATCCAGTCAGCGCTGGCTTCCCTGATGCAAGGTCGAACCGTTGTCGCCATTGCGCATCGACTTTCAACCCTTTCCTCATTCGACAGAATCATCGTATTGAAAAACGGGAAAGTTATAGAAGATGGTCCGCCAGAAGTGTTGCGGGCAAATGGCGGCCTGTTTGCCGAGATTTGGAATTTACAGGCCAATAGTTTAAATAAGCTAGAAACTATATGATGGTAGTGAAAAACACAAAGAAAAACGGCTCACATTCTTGCGAGCCGTCTGTGTATTTTGGTTTGGGGATCGAACCCACGACAAACGAATTATTAGTGCGGTACTCTAAATGAAAATTTTCACTTCAAGCCTGCATAACGGTCAATGATTTTAGCGGGGTACCGCTCATCCCATAATCGCTCAGCTATTGATCAATTAGATGTCAGCTTACATCGTGAAATGAAACAATTCCTACCAAATAATTTTCTCTATTAAGCACAGGCAGCCTTTGCGCCTGAAGCTCTATCATTAAATTGGATACATATTCGGTAGATTGATCTTCAAACACGAATCCAGTTTCTATACTCATGACTTCATAAACTTTTGTCTCGTTCAAACAAAGACCTTTTGCGGCGGCACGTACAGTAATGTCACGATTAGATATCACTCCAATCAACC
>JALDYP010000035.1:0-29944 GCA_032153875.1 Methylophilus sp. | reverse complement strand
GTAATCCCTACTTTACGTTTTATTTGAAAGACGCCAGAATTGGCGATGTGATTGCCGTTAACTGGCAGGATAACCGTGGTTTAAGCGGTCATGGCGAAGTGACAGTATCGCTTTAAAATTGATAAGTAATATTTATCAATAAAATTAAAACAATCAATTATGCATATATATAGAAGTTGTCTACAATGCATGCATTCGCTGTTTAACAAGCCAAGTTTAGATAGCAGTATTCAGTAAACGTTTTAAACCATCATTAAAAGGAGAGCACAATGTCATTGATTAATACACAGGTTCAACCATTCAAGGCGCAGGCATTTCACAACGGTAAATTCATCGAAGTGACAGAAGAGTCTTTAAAAGGCAAATGGTCAGTATTGATTTTCATGCCGGCAGCGTTCACTTTCAACTGCCCGACAGAAGTTGAAGATGCGGCTGACAACTACGCAGAATTCCAGAAGGCTGGTGCTGAAGTGTACATCGTGACCACCGATACGCATTTCTCCCACAAGGTTTGGCACGAGACTTCACCAGCGGTTGGCAAGGCGAAATTCCCGCTGGTTGGTGACCCGACTCACCAATTGACACGTGCATTTGACGTGCATATCGATGAAGAAGGTCTGGCATTGCGCGGTACTTTCGTGATCAACAACGAAGGCGTGATCAAAACTGCTGAAGTACACAGCAACGAAATCGCCCGTGATGTGAAAGAAACTTTGCGCAAGTTGAAAGCTGCTCAATACACTGCAGCTAACCCAGGCCAGGTTTGCCCGGCCAAATGGAATGACGGTGCAGCTACATTGACACCATCATTGGACCTGGTAGGTAAGATTTAATCTCTCTGAGATTAGCTTGAGCTTAGCCCTGCGCAAGCAGGGCGCTCAGGTAAGATCACAAAGCTTTTATTAAATGGCCGTGGTTTTACCTGAGCGAGTTTCCCCAACCATTTTTAATTGCCATGTGTCATGGCCAGGGCTTCTTGCCGCCTGAAAATACAGCAAGAATTTTGGAGAATTAAAATGTTAGACGATACCTTAAAGACACAACTGCAAACCTACCTTGGTATGCTGCGTCAGCCTATCCGTCTGATCGCATCCCTGGATAACAGCGACAATGCCGCAAAAATGCGCGAGCTGCTGCAAGAGATCGCTGCATTGTCAGATAAAGTCAGCCTGGACGAAAGCGGCGATGACGCACGTAAACCTTCATTCGTGATCGCCAAAGAAGGCGAAACGCATGGCGTGCGCTTCGCTGCGATTCCGCTCGGCCATGAATTTACTTCACTGGTGTTGGCTTTGCTGTGGACCGGCGGTCATCCACCAAAAGTGGAACAGGATGTGCTCGACCAGATCAAGGCGCTGGATAGCGACCTGAACTTTGAAGTGTATATGAGCCTGTCATGCCACAACTGCCCGGACGTCGTGCAGGCAACTACGCTGATGACAGTCTTCAACCCGCGCATCAACGTGACGGTAATTGATGGTGGCTTGTACCAGGACGAAGTTAACGAGCGCAACATCATGGCGGTGCCGGCGACTTTCCTGAATGGCGAGATGTTCGCTTCCGGCCGTATGCTGGTGGAAGAGTTTCTGGCTAAAGTGGATACCGGTGCGGTAGCCAAAGAAGCTGAGAAACTGAATGCCAGGGAGCCCTTTGATGTGCTGGTAGTGGGTGGTGGCCCGGCCGGTGCTTCAGCGGCGATTTATGCTGCGCGTAAAGGGATACGTACCGGCATCGTGGCGGACCGTTTTGGTGGTCAGGTCAACGATACGCTGGCGATTGAGAACTTCATTTCCGTGAAGGAAACTGAAGGACCTAAACTAGTCGCTGCACTGGAAGAGCACGTGAAAACCTATGAGGTGGATATCATGCCTTTGCAACGTGCAGTTGGTCTGGCTGAGCCGAAACAGACCGACCATAAGCATGGTGGCCTGATTGAAGTGAAGCTGGAAAGCGGTGCGACTTTACGTAGCAAGTCTGTCATCCTGGCAACCGGTGCGCGTTGGAGAAACCTCAACGTGCCTGGCGAAGCAGAGTACAAAAACAAAGGCGTTGCTTATTGCCCGCACTGCGACGGCCCATTGTTTAAAGGCAAACATGTGGCGGTGATCGGTGGTGGTAACTCCGGCGTGGAAGCGGCAATTGATCTGGCCGGTGTGGTTGGTCATGTGACTTTACTGCAATTTGATACCGAGCTGAAAGCCGATGCCGTGCTGCAACGCAAATTACGCACGCTGGAAAACGTTACTATTCTGACCAGTGCGCAAACCACTGAAATCACCGGTGATGGCACACGTGTGAATGGCCTGACCTATACTGACCGCGTCAGTGGTGAAAGCAAGCATGTGGCCCTGGAAGGTGTATTTATCCAGATCGGCCTGGTACCAAACACCGATTGGTTGAAAGGCACGATAGACCTGAGCAAGTATGGTGAAATTGAAATCAATCACCATAATGCGACATCATTGCCGGGCGTATTTGCGGCGGGGGATGTGACGACCATTCCTTACAAGCAGATCGTGATTGCGATGGGCGAAGGGTCCAATGCTGCGTTGGGTGCGTTTGATTACCTGATTCGTCAGTAAGATGTTGTAGCAATAAAAAAACCTGCTTAGGCAGGTTTTTTTATTTAAGACTTTTGATTTAAGCGGTTAACGATAAAGAAACCGCTTCAGCTACCTTGATGCCATCCACAGCTGCGGACAGGATACCGCCGGCATAACCAGCCCCTTCTCCACATGGATACAAGCCTTTGGTATTGATGCTTTGCAAGCTGTCATCGTCACGCTTGATGCGTATCGGGCTGGAAGTGCGGGTTTCCACACCGGTTAAAATGCCATCTGCCAGATCAAAATTGGGAATCTGTCTGGCAAACGCCGGAATCGCTTCGCGAATCGCATTAATCGCGAATTCTGGCAGGGCAGATTCCAGATTGGTCAGATGTACACCTGGCGTATAGGATGGCGTGACTTCGCCAAATTCGGTAGATGGGCGGTTCGCCAGAAAATCACCAATCAATTGCCCAGGTGCCGAGTAGTTGCTGCCACCCAATACAAAAGCATGGCTTTCCAGCTGGCGTTGTAATTCGATACCGGCCAATGGATAATCAGGGTAATCGACTTCAGGCGTGATCCCCACCACGATGCCCGCATTGGCATTGCGTTCGTTGCGGCTGTACTGGCTCATGCCGTTGGTGACTACACGGTCAGGCTCGGAAGTCGCGGCGACTACGGTGCCACCAGGGCACATACAGAAGCTGTATACACTGCGGCCGTTCTGCGCATGATGTACAAGCTTGTAATCTGCGGCGCCCAACTTTTGCAGAATGTCGTCGCTGTAGCTTTTGCCATAGCGTGCACGGTCAACCAGGCTTTGCGGATGCTCGATGCGAAAGCCGATTGAAAACGGTTTCGCTTCAACATAGATGCCTTTGTTGTAGACCATTTCAAAAGTGTCACGCGCACTGTGGCCGACGGCAAGTACCAGATGGCGGGTAGGTAAATATTCGCCTGTTTGCAAGGTAACACCTTGCACTTGCTGATCCTGCACATCAATCTCGGTCACGCGGTGATTAAAACGGATTTCGCCACCGAGGCTGATAATCGCGTTGCGCATCTCTTCCACCATGCTCACCAGCTTGAACGTACCGATATGCGGATGGCTGATATACAGGATCTCTTCCGGCGCGCCGGCTTTGACAAACTCTTGCAATACCTTGCGGCCATAATGTTTGGGGTCCTTGATCTGGCTATACAGCTTGCCGTCTGAGAACGTGCCGGCACCACCTTCACCAAACTGCACGTTGGATTCAGGGTCCAGTTTGCCTTTGCGCCACAAGCCCCAGGTATCTTTGGTCCGCTCACGTACCTCTTTGCCGCGTTCCAGGACGATAGGTTTGAAGCCGGCCTGCGCCAGTATCAGTGCGGCAAAAATACCGGCCGGGCCAAAGCCGACCACGACTGGCCTGTGTTCTGAAGTTTGGGTATTTGTAGTAACAAACTTATAGCTGGTATCCGGCGCCTGTTTGATATGCGGGTCTTTTTTAAACCGGGCCAGGATTTTCGCTTCGTTTTTGACTTCAGCATCGATGTTGTACACATACAGGATGGCATGTGATTTACGTGCATCCACACCGCGTTTGAAGATTTCAAAGCGGATCAGATCGCTTGCGGGGATGTCCAGCCGCTTGAGGAGAGCGGCCCTGATTTCGTCGTCCTGATGTTTAAGCGTTTCCGCTTGCAGTAGCGGTAATTTGATTTCGGTGATTCGCAACATAACTTTCTCGTGGATAGTGGTTATCTATCAAAAACGTATTTTATTACATTCGGTCTTAACGTATGGTAGATTTTCATATCGGTTCTATTTAATTAGTGTCGAATTTGGTCGTTATAGGAATTATGTTTAATTACAAGCGACAAATACTTACCCCGTTAATCATTGCTGCAACCATCCTGTGTGGTTCAATGATATGGTTATTTATCGCTATGTACCAGCTGGTGGCGTTTTCCGAGCAGAAAGATTCGGTAGACCGGCAACGTTATGACGTGGCTGCGCTGGGTAAAGCCATCACCAATGCCGAAAGCGGCCAGCGCGGTTATTTGCTGACCGGCCATACCTTGTTTCTCGATACGATGGAGCAGGGCCGTGCAGACACGCATAGAGTGCTTGCCAGCCTGGATAGGCGGGTTGCCGCTGCCGGTGAAGTGCGTCCGGAGCTGGAAAAGGTTAAACAATTAGTTAACCGAAAATTTGATGCCATGGATGTCAGCATCCAGGTACAAATGCGCGCGGGTTCCTATGCCTCACATCTCACACTGACCAAGGATAAAAGCCGTGAGCTAATGAAGTTGATTGATGACCGGCTGGGTGAGATGGATAGCAAGCTGGAGGAGTTACGTGCGGATTACGAAAAAGAGATACGCCAGCGCGTCATCGAGGCGGTGATCGGTGCTATTTTGCTGTGTATGCTGATTATTGGCGTGTTACTGTTTTCATATCGAAGAACCACCGATTTGCTAGGACAGGTGCTGAAAACCCAGGCAGTTACCGAGCAGTTGAGCCATCAGGTAGATCACGATCTGCTGACCGGATTGCCCAACCGTCGCAGCGTGGATGACCATCTGGAAAATGTTTTCCAGCGGTCAAGACACACGTCAAAGCCGTTTGCCATCTTCTTTATGGATCTTGATGGATTCAAGCAGGTGAATGACCAGTATGGTCATGAAATCGGTGATGCACTGCTGATTGAGGTTTCCCATATGTTCCAGCGGGTGCTCAGGCAAACGGATTTCCTGGCACGGCAGGGTGGCGATGAGTTCGTGCTGGTGGTGGGTAGTTACCTGCACCGCATGGAGCTGGTGCAACTTGCGCAACGCCTGATCCAGTTATTTTCGCGGCCGGTGATTGTCAGGACCATGGCACTTAATATCGGCGTCAGTATAGGCGTTGCCGAATATCCGCGGCATGGCAAACAGGTGAAACAGCTTCTGCATGCTGCCGATCAGGCGATGTATGTATCCAAGAAAAACGGTAAAAACTCTTATAGTTTTGATGGTGAATAATGCGCTAATTTGCCAGCTCAAGCTGCAGCATGTTTTTCAGCAATGGCACTGTTACCGGCTTTTTAGTCGTCAGTGACCACTCATCCAGCGCATCTAGTACAGCCACCAATGTCGGTAAATCACGGCGCAAGTATTTAAGGCAGTAAGCGATCACTTCATCCGGTAATTTCATGCCACGGTCGCGCGCATGCGCACGCAAAGCATCGGCTTTTTCATTATCACTGAGTGGCTGTAACTGGTAGACCAACCCCCACGCTAAGCGGGTGGCCAGGTCATCGCGCAAACCCATTTGCGAAGGTGCATGGTTGCCGGCCGTGACCAATACACCACCCTCGGCTTTGATATGGTTAAAAGCATCAAACAGGATGATTTGTGACTCTTCATCCAGAGTGTGCACATCGTCTGCAATATGCGCGCCCATCGCCTGGGCTGCCAGCAGCAAGTGCGTTTTTCCGCTACCTTCTGTACCCCATAAAAACACAAATGGGGAGGGTGCGTGCCCGGACAGTGCTGCCTGTAAACTGCTAAGCGCTTCCTGGTTCTGGCCGGCAATAAAATTGTCAAACCCCGGTGCGGCCGGGGGCTGGATATTCAGCAATAATTGTTTCACAGCGGATGCTTAAAAATGAGAGGGTCACTCTTCCGGCATTTGAATCACAGGTGCCTGGCTGCGCAAATAGGTGTCGCTACTTAAGTAGCTTTTCTTCAAATAACGCAACCCAACCGCAATGGCAGCACTCACTGGCAAAGCGAGCAATACACCGGCAAAACCGAACAGTTGCCCGCCAGCCATCAAGGCTAAAATGACCAGCACCGGATGCAGGCCGATACGGTCACCGACCAGGATAGGCGTCAGGAAAAAGCTTTCCACAAACTGGCCGATACCAAACACCATCAATACCGGAACCACTTCCGTCAGGGAGGTGAATTGTAATAATGCCAGCATCATGGCCAGGATGAACGCCAGCGCAAACCCCAGGTAAGGTACAAAACTGAGCAAGCCGGCAATCAGGCCGATCGACAGCGCCATGTCCAGGCCTACCAGCCACAAACCAACACTGTAAAACACACACAGTGAAAGCATCACTGATAACTGGCCGCGCAGGAATTCAGCGACCACGCTGTCAATGTCCTGCGCGATCTTCTTGACGCGGCCTATCCAGTCACGTGGAATCAATTCACCGATTTCTTCCATCATATCGTCCCAGTCGCGCAAGAAATAAAACAGCACGATAGGCAGCAGCAGGATATTTGCCAGCATGCCAATCAGGCTCAGCCCTTTTTGGCCGGCGCTAAGCAATACGCTGCCGACAAAGCTGCTGGCCGTTTGCCAGTGATCGGTCACCAGTTTCTGGATAGCGTTAGGGTTGATATCAAAACGTATGCCAAAACGCTGTTGCAGCCAGGGCTCAACCTGCTGGTGAAAATGGTCCACCAATGCCGGCAGGCGTTGAACAATCAGCATGGATTGTTGCTGCAATAAAGGGATGATGACCAGCAGTAAACCAATCAGCGCCAGAATGACGCCCGCCATCACCAGCAAGGTCGCCAGTGTGCGGCCTATTTTCCAGTTGTGGATTCCGGTTTCACTTAACCGGTCTACCAACGGGTCCAGCATGTAAGCAATCACCATCGCCGCCAGGAAAGGCGTCAGCACCGGTTCCAGCAAATAAAACAGGTATACCAGGATGGCAGCCAGTATCCACCAGCGGTTTTCGCTGACAAACTGGGTCACACTGGATTTTTGATTGGATTGATCTGACATGGTCGTGGGGCGCACTTACTTAATCCGGCATAGGTCGAACTGGCAAGATGCGTTAAAATAATGATTATTTTAAAATTATACTGAATTTCATCGCTGTCACGCGCTTTGTTGCAACATCGATGAAATTACAGTGAATTAATTGAACGTAGCATTAATCATAGAATTGAAAGAAACGAGAGTACTTTGACGACTTCTTCTGATAAAACTTCAGTCACCTACCGCGACGCCGGTGTGGATATGGAAGCTGGTGATGCGCTGGTCGAGCAGATCAAGCCATATGCCAAACGCACCATGCGCCCGGAGGTCATGGGTGGCATTGGCGGCTTTGGTTCATTGTTTGCCATGCCGAAAAAATTCAAGGAGCCGATCCTGGTTTCCGGTACCGATGGTGTAGGCACCAAACTCAAACTGGCATTCCAGCTGGACAAACATGACACTGTCGGTATCGACCTGGTGGCCATGAGTGTCAATGACATTCTGGTGCAAGGTGCCGAGCCGCTGTTTTTCCTTGATTATTTTGCCTGTGGCAAACTGGAAGTTGGCACGGCTGCTGCGGTGATCAAAGGGATTGCCCAAGGCTGTGAAGAATCCGGCTGTGCACTGGTCGGTGGTGAAACGGCTGAAATGCCTGGCATGTATCCGGCGGGTGAATATGACCTGGCAGGATTTGCGGTTGGCTGCGTTGATAAAGCCAATATCATCGACGGATCTACCATCAAAGCTGGTGATGTGATCCTGGGACTTGCCTCCAGCGGCGCGCATTCCAATGGTTACTCACTGATCCGCAAGCTGATTGAACAATCAGGCATCGATATGGAGTCAGATTTCCACGGCCGACAATTCAAAGATGTGGTGATGGCGCCAACCAGGCTGTATGTGAAGTCTGTGCTTAAATTACTGGAAACCTTGCCGGTAAAAGGTATGGCACATATCACCGGCGGTGGCATTACCGAAAATATTCCACGTGTGTTACCAGAAGGCCTGACCGCTGAAGTGCAAAAATCAAGCTGGACATTGCCGCCTTTGTTCCAGTGGTTACAGACGCAAGGCAATATCGCGCCGGTAGAAATGTACCGTACCTTTAACTGCGGCATCGGTATGGCCATTATTGTGGCTGCCGAACATGCCGAGCAGGCGCAAGCTGTGCTGGCCGGTTCTGGTGAGACGGTATACCGCATTGGCCATATTCGTGCACAACAGGCTGGTGAAGCGCCGACTGTGGTGGTGTAATGATTCCAACACGCTTTCATCATGTGCTAGCCGGTGGGCTGGCGGCACTATTGCTTGTTGTATCCGCAAGTTTAGCGGCAGCTCCCAAACAACTTACGTTGAAGTATGACCTGCTTCAGCAAGGTGTGACTATAGGTAGCGTCAAAGACCAGCTAACGGTGACCGGTAATAAATACCAGATTGATTCGCTGGCCGAAGGTAAAGGTGTTTACAAACTGATGGGTGAACGCACACTCTCCAGCCATGGCAATGTAGCTGAAAATACTCTTCGCCCTGCACATTTTGAATCCCGCCAATCCAAACACCCGGATAAAGCCTTGATCAGTGATTTTGACTGGGGTAAGAAAGTCCTTAATATGCAGGTAAAAGGCGAGCAGGAAACCGAGAAGCTGGCTAAAGGCACCCAGGATTTATTGAGCATACTGTACTGCTGGATGTGGCAGCCGCCGAAAGGCAAGCAGGTGAGATTGCTGATCAACAATGGTAAAAAATTATCTCCACACACATTTGTAGTGACTGAAGAAAAAACACCGCTGGAAACCGAGGCTGGCACCTTTAACGTGATCAAGCTGGAAGACAGCGAGGGCGAGAAAACACTTTACCTTGCCAAGGACAAAGGTTACTTGCCAGTGAAGTTAGTCGTGCAGGATGATGGCAAGCGCATGGAACAAGTGATCACCAGCATCACTGGTCAATGACGGGTATTCTCCACATCGGGAAAGTACGTGATTAACACACAGGGCCTGCGAAAATGGATTCAGCAACACGTTTCCTGGCGATTAGGGTTGGCGTTATGCCTATCCTTGCTTGTGCATGTGCTGCTAGTGAAAGAGGTTGCCTGGCAAAGCTGGTTTTCAGTTGAAGAGCCGCCATCAACCTTGTTAAGCGCCCAGCTGGAAGCCGCGCCAGTCAAGCCGCCGGTCAAAGCCCCTGTCAAAGCTGTCGCCAAAGAAAAGCCACCTGCCACCAAACCTGAACCAGCGCCAAAAGCCGCTCCCGTTGAACAGCCGCCAGAACCAGTGGCTGAATCTCCCGGTGCATCGCAGCCAGCAGAAGTAAATGAGGAGGCTACAGCGCAGGCAGAAGAAACCCGGCAGGCAGAAATTGCTGCCTGGCATGAAACAGACAGTGCCATCGTTGAGCCAGATGCGGCGCTACCGCCACCTTATCAGCGGGTGAGTACCGAGTATGCGGTTTTTGTGAATGGCGAAAAGCAGGCCGCAGGCAGTGCAAAAATTGAGTATGCACAGGAGCCGACCGGTCAATACAACTTGCGCTGGGTGGTTGAAGGGCGTGGCCTGTTAAAATTACTCTACCCCACCTTGGAGCAACAAAGCCGGGGTCAGGTTGGCCCGCATGGGTTAAAGCCGCAATTTTACCGTTATGCATTTGGTAGCAAGGCGGACAAAATATATGAAGCTAACCTGGATTGGGAAACCAATTTTATAACGCTGAAAACATCCAAAGGCGAGCAACGGCTGGAGCTGCCACGCAATACGCAGGACATCCTCAGCTTTATGTACCAGTTTATGTTTGTGCCGCCATTGCAGGAAATGCATATTGCTTTAACCAACGGCCGACGCCTGAACACCTACCAGTACGAGTTTGAAGGTGAAGACTCAATGGTGATCGCTGACCAGCCTATCCAGACGGTGCACATTGCCCACACGCGTGGCGAAACGGACGAAAAGATAGAATTATGGCTGGCTACCGATTACCGCTATGTGCCAGTCAAAATCAGAAAACAGGAAAAAAACGGCATGGTGATTGAGCAAGTCGCCACGCGTTTAGTGACTGAATAATGCAATATTTTGAAAGATTAAAATGAATTCCACACTCCTGCGCCAGACGGCGGTTTTGTTAAACGATTTACTTAAATTCGAGAGTCCTGCCGATGCCAGACTCAGCGAATTTTTTCGCCAGAATCGTGAACTGGGTACCAGAGACCGTGCCTGGGTGGCCGAAACGGCTTACGGCGTGTTGCGCCGCTACCGCTATTTGCGTGAAATCAGCCACACTGAGGCAGATGAGCAGGAAGATACCCGTAAGCTGATCCTGGCCTGGCTGATCAAGGTAGAAGGCAAAAGCATACGCGACCTAGATGACATGCTCGATGAGCGCCAGAAAGAATGGGCGGTGCAAATCAAAAGCAAAACCAGTGAAGGCTTTGCGCCCGCAGTGCTGGCCGATGTGCGTGACTGGTTCTGGGATAAGCTGGTTGAGCAATATGGCGAAGCGGAAGCGATGACCATATGCCGCAGCATGTTTGAGCAAGCCAGCCTGGATTTACGCGTCAACACCATCAAGGCCAACCGAGAAGAAGTCATGGCGCGCATGCTCGCGGAAAACACCGTGAAAGATAATGTCATCACCCCAACACCGTTTTCACCAGTAGGCATACGCATGGGTTCAAGGTTGAATATCGGCAAGCATATTCTGTTTACCGAAGGCAAAATCGAAGTACAGGATGAAGGCAGCCAGTTGCTCAGCTACCTGGTTGCCCCAAAACGCGGGCAAATGGTAGCGGATCTATGTGCGGGAGCGGGTGGTAAAACGCTTGCGCTAGGTGCGCTGATGAAAAACACTGGCCGTTTATATGCGTTTGATGTGTCAGAAAAACGCCTGAATAACCTTGGACAACGATTGAAACGCAGCGGGTTATCAAACCTGCAAGCGCAATTGATCAACAACGAAAACGATTTAAAACTCAAACGCCTGAATGGCAAGTTTGACCGTGTGCTGGTGGATGCGCCATGTAGCGGCCTGGGGACGTTGCGCCGTAACCCGGACCTGAAATGGCGCCAAACCGAGCAGGATGTAGCTGAGTTGAATGTAAAACAAACCAATATTCTGGCACGCGCTGCCAAACTGTGCAAAAACGGTGGCCGCGTGATTTATGCGACCTGCAGCGTATTGCGTGACGAGAACGAAGCAATTGCTGAAGCCTTCTTGCAGGCCCATCCCGAATTCAAGCTGATCCCGGCGAGCGAAGTGCTGGCGCAGCAGAATATCGTGCTGGATGCCGGGGAATATCTGAAACAGCTGCCACATTTGCACGGCACGGATGGATTCTTTGCCGCGGTATTTGAAAAAACCGGTCAAACAACCGATGCTGTAAAAGCTTCCTGATCAGTAGCGCTGTTTAAATGTTGTGCATTTTTGAGTTATGCTTTATCCAACATGAACTCTTAAAAACATAGCAATGAAAAAACTTTCCCTGAATCTGCAAATACTCATCGCTGCATTGCTGGGTGTTGCAGGCGGGTGGTCATTGCATGGTTTGCCATCCACTTCAGGTAGCGTCGAATGGAGCCTGTATGCCGCTAACCTGGTCGGCACCCTGTTTATCGACCTGCTGAAAATGGTCATGATCCCACTGGTGTTTTGCGCCATCGTGACCGGCATTGCCAACCTGCGCCAGCATAGCCAGATCAGCCTGGTCTGGAAAACCACTCTATATTTCTTTGCGACCACCACCCTGATTGCGGTGGTGATTGGCATCAGTGCCAGCCACATCTTTAAGCCTGGTGAAGGTCTGCATCTGACTATGTTTGCCGATGCCATGCAGCAGTTTGAATCCAGGCAAATGACATTGCCGGAGTTCTTCACCCAGTTTCTGCATGGCATCTTTATAAACCCGTTCAAAGCGTTGGCAGACGGCAATATTCTCGCCATCGTCGCCTACGCATTGCTGCTGGGTATTGCGCTGGTGATGACTTCAGAACCTTATCCACAAGTGCTTGGCTTGTTTGAAGAAGGCATGCGTTTATCCATGCAGATTATAGGCTGGATCATGCGCCTGGCACCGTTCGGTATCGGTGCCCTGTTATTCAAACTGGTTGCCACACAGGATCTGAGCCTGTTTACGACCTTGGCCAAGTTTATGCTAGTGGTCACCGGTACCACTTTGCTGCATGGGCTGGTGGTGTTGCCAGCCTTATTATTCCTGATCACCCGCAAGCACCCGTGGTGGTTTTTGCACAATGCCAAAGAAGCTTTAATCACTGCCTTTGCAACCAGCTCCAGCACCGCCACCATGCCGGTGAGCATGCGCTGCGCGACGCAAAATATGCAGGTGAAGCCTGAGATTGCCGGGTTCGTCGTGCCGCTAGGGGCGACGGTGAATATGGATGGCACCGCTTTGTACGAAGCCGCTGCTGCCTTGTTTGTCGCACAACTGGCAGGCATCGAGTTATCGCTCGGCCAGCAATTAGTCGTCTGTTTTACCACCATGATTGCAGCGATGGGCGCGCCTGGCATCCCAAGCGCTGGCATGGTCACCATGGTGATGGTGCTGCAAAGCGTAGGCTTGCCCGCAGAAGCGATTGCAATATTATTGCCGATAGACCGCTTGCTCGATACGGTCAGAACTGCCGTCAACGTGGAAGGCGATATGATAGGCAGCCTGGTGGTACAGCACGTGACTGAATCCCATTCTTCAGGCTAGAATTTATCCATGTTAGAACAACGCATAGCTCAGGTTTCAGATACGCCGGTCATTTGTGCATTGGTCAATGCGGCTTATCGCGGCGAGACCAGTCGCGCCGGCTGGACTACAGAAGCCGATTTGCTGACCGGCGTACGCACCAGCGAGCGCACCATACAGGCGCTGATAGAGAGTGAACATGCCTGTATCCTGCTCGGCGAAGAGGCGGGTGGGGTCGTAGCATCCTGTATATGTCTTGAGCGGCATTCGGAACAGCTGGAAACCGTGCATTTAGGCATGATCGCCGTGTCACCGCTATTACAGAATCGCGGTTATGGTAAAACCATGATACTCGCCGCTGAGAAGCTGGCGAGGGCGCAATGGAAGGCGGAAAAGGCGGAAATGATGGTGATCAGCCTGCGTGAGGAGTTGATAGCGTTTTATCAGCGGCTGGGGTACGGGCCTACCGGGAAGACGGTGCCGTTTCCGCACCAGCCGGATATGTGGCAGGCGCAAGTGCAGAACATGCAGTTGATTGTGTTGCAGAAGGTATTGTGATTTTGCTGTGGGTTCACTAATCCCATCTAGGGTATGGCGCCGGGATTTGCAGAGCGTACTCTAAGCATAGGTAACAGCTGGCTTATGCAAAAGCCAACGCGCTCTGTAATAGACCGTCATTCTGGCGGAGGCCAGAATCCAGGCGAGGTTAGTGTTTAGCTTGGTAACGTTCGAAGAGCAAGTTGGATGTGCCGGAGGGTAATGCATTCTTCATACGTTCACCATTCTTTTTCGCCCCCTCGGCGAGTTACTTTTCTTTGCTTGCACAAAGAATAAGTAACCAAAAGAAATGCACCCTAGCTTCCGCTTGTTTCCTGCGTTGCTCGACCTAGGACTTTCGTCCGTTGCTTCGCCGGACTTATAGCCAAGCGGTCGCGAAACTCGACCTGGCAGCTTATAAAAAGCATAAGCTGCTGCGGGACTCAAACAAACGCTCCCTTATTCCTTGTTTTGACTGCGCTACTCGGCGCGTCAGATAGGGGCCCGTTCAAAACCACCACGATGAAACAGTTTTATTGCATAAAAGTCGGCGGGCGCTAAGTAATTTTTTTCGAAGGCTAAACTTAAATCTAATTCTTTTGGTAGTTTTGCCATGGTTGAGCGTGATGTTGTGCGAAGAATTACACTCAAATTGAAAGCGTGTGTTTTTCATGGGCCCCTATCTGACGCGCCGAGTAGCGCAGTCAGCGTGGGAGTTGTCGGCCAGCGTCTGTTCGAGTTCCGCAACAAGCCACGTTTTGTGTGGCTTGTCAGGGCGAGTTTCGTTGGACGCCCACGTTGACGAGCAACGCAGGAAATAAGCGGAAGCTAGGGTGTCTTGTTCTTTGCCTTCTTTCTTATGGACAAGCATAAGAAAGAATGGTCGCCAAGGGGCGAAATAAGACAGTACATAACCTCTAAAATTGCTCACCCTTACACCACCATGTTCTAAATCACATACAAGGCAGGTATGAAAATGCCTGCTTGACCATCTCCTCAATTCCGCGTAGATTCTGCAATCTTATGCACAAGCAATTTTCCCCATCTTCTGTTGTGACAATGACCCGAAAGGCATTGTGGCTGGTCGCCACATCCTGTCGCGGTTGCTGCTTGTCGTAAACTTTTGCAACCGCGGGCTCTCCGCGGTTGGTCATGCATTCCTCCCTCTTTGAGCCCGGCTAATTCAGGGCTGATATGAAACACGCTGCACACCCTTATTACGGCGCCATACTGGTGCTGTTGTCATCCATTTTTGCTTCTTCCAAAGCGATTATGGTCAAGCTCGCCTATGTTTATCAGATTGATGCAACCAGCCTGATTACTTTACGGATGGCATTTTCGCTACCGTTTTTTGTCGGCTTGGGCTGGTGGGCCATGCGCCAAAAATCAGCGGTCACCATGAGCAGGAAAGATTGGGGTTTGCTGATCCTGGCAGTAGCGGGTGGCTATGGCTCTATGTGGCTGAATTTTGAAGGGCTGCATTATGTTTCTGCCGGGCTGGAAAGGGTGATTCTGTTTCTATACCCGACGTTAGTGGTTGTCATGAGCGCAGTTTTTCTCAAGCATCATATTACGCGGCGCGAATGGATTGCCATGTTCGCCAGTTATGCCGGGGCTGTGCTGGTGGTATGGCACGATATTGAGTTTGCTGCCTTGAACTCAACCGACACACTGTATGGGGCATGGCTGGTATTGCTGAGCGCTATTGTATTTGCAGCTTATTTGCTGAGCAGTGGCCACTTTATTCCCAAGCTGGGCGCAGCACGCTTTACCGCTATCGTGATGAGCCTGACTGCGTTGGCGAGTGCCGGCCATTTTGGCGTGAATGCTTCTTTTGTGGAGTTAACTGCTTTGCCGTCAGAAGTATACGTGCTTGCTTTGGTAATGGCGGTAATTGCGACCGTGTTGCCATCGATGCTGATGAATTTGGGTATTCACCAGTTAGGTAGCCGTAAGGCTTCACTGATTAGCGCGATAGGGCCGGTCTCTACCATCTTGCTGGCGTACCTGTTTTTGGATGAGCACATGTCGTGGATACAAGGCGTGGGAACACTATTTGTGATGGCTGGTGTAGTCGCGGTCAGCATGGAGAAAACGCAGCCACCACGGGCGACTGATCCTGAAGTTTAGGATGAGTGCCTGGATGATGTGATCATGAGATCTTCTGCCAATCAAAATAAGGACCAGGGTCTGTTTTACGCCCTGGTGCGATTTGTGAATGGCCGACGATATGCTGGATGGGGTAACGCCGCTTTAATCCCTCAATCAATGCTTGCAAGGTAGTGTATTGCGGTGCATTGAAAGCACACTCGTCACAGCCTTCCAGCTCTATGCCAATCGAGAAATCATTACAGCGTTCTCTGCCCTCCCACGATGAAACGCCTGCATGCCAGGCGCGTTGCTCGCAACTGGCAAATTGTATTAATTCGCCCTCACGGCGGATCAGGAAATGCGAGGACACTTTTAAATGCGCAATCGCTGCATAGTAAGGGTGCTCGGTGGCATCCAGCTGGTTGGTGAATAACTGGATAATCCCTGGTCCACCAAACTGATTGGGTGGCAGGCTGATATTATGGATGACAATCATGTCTATGCTGGTAACTGGCGGGCGGTCATCCGTATTGGGGGAGGGTATGATCTGGCATGGGCTGGCCATGCCCTGGTCATCAATTACAATTGGGGATGAAAGCGCAGGCGACATGCCAACATTGTAGGTGAATTTACGCGAATTGCGTTATGATTCCGCCCGCAACCACAAGTTTGTCATTCCATGCCGCATTGGCGGAGGCCGCATGGAAAATAGTGTCCCGCCAGACAGGAACGAGTCATGGTTTTCTTACAGTTATTATTAATGCTGGTGGTGATACTGATTGCCGCAGAAGTGTTTACCAACGCGCTGGAACACTTGGGTGAACGCCTTGGTATTTCAGAAGGCGTTACCGGCTCTATTTTTGCCGCGGTGGGCACGGCTTTGCCTGAAACATTGGTGCCATTGCTGGCCATTTTCTCTTACACCTCCTCAACCGGCGATAGCACTGCCGGTCACGATATCGGTATCGGCGCCATTCTGGGGGCACCGCTGATGCTGGCGACACTTTCTATCAGCCTGATGGCTTTGTCCGTGTGGAAAAGACGTGGCAGTACCGGGCATATCCGTCCCGAGCGCACAGGCCTTGTGCGTGACCTGAATTTCTTTATCCTGGCGTTTATATTCGCGACCATTGCCATGTTTGTGCCGCACACCGAGGCCATCGTACGCTACGCGATCAGCGTGTTGATGGTGCTGATCTATTTTGTGTATGTGCTCATGACCATTAAAGCTTCTAGAGGCCTGGTCGAAGAAGGCCATGCGACTGAAGCTGAAGATATCATGATGCTTTCCAAACTGGGCCTGCCTACCAATATCGTGACTATCGTAGTGCAATTAGTAATTGGTTTAGGTTTGCTGATTGCAGGTGCCAAAGGCTTTATCAACCAGGTGGAAACCGCCGCAGCGATTCTGGGTGTATCAGCGCTGTTGTTGTCACTTCTGGTTATTCCAATTGCCACCGAACTGCCTGAGAAAGTGAACAGTATTCTGTGGATACGCAAAGGCAAAGATACGCTGGCATTCGGTAATATCACCGGTGCCATGGTGTTTCAAGGTACGCTGTTGCCGGCGATCGGCATCATGTTGACAGATTGGGCACCACGCCAGGAAGTCGCTTTGGGGATTCTGATTACCCTGCTGGCGGCGGTATGGTTACGTTTCCGGATTGCCAAAGGGGGTTTGCTGGTTTGGCACCTGTTGGTCAATGGCTTGTTCTATCTGATTTACCTGGCGATTGTGCTGAGTTAAGACCACGGTTTAATTAAGTTTTATAAAAGATTAAGGCCCTACGCAGGGCCTTAATCTTTTATAAGCGGCTAGTTTTGCTACTACAACTTAACCTTGATTCTTTTCAATCCTCTTCATTTTCGACATCTTCAATATCCTGTTCTTTTGACAGGCCAAGTTTGGATAGGCGATAACGTAAAGTACGGAAACTGATGCCCAGCAATTTGGCGGCAGCTGTCTTGTTGTTGTTGGTTTTCTCGAGTGCCTGCAAAATGGTGCGCTTTTCAATATCTTCCAGATAATCAGAAAGGCTGACATCCATCGGTAACATAGTGTTGCCGGTAGCGCCTGGTTTAATCGCACTATCACCCGCTAATACCGCTTCAGTGCGTGGCGAATGGTATATGGACGAATCGATATTTTCTTCCGCAGCAGCAGGGGAATTCCAGGGTAATACCGGTTTGTCACTTAACACTACCGCAGGCATGTCTTCCAGCGATAAATCCTCAACAGCGATGGTAAGGCCATCACACAATGCCAGCGCGCGTTCAAGCATGTTTTCCAGTTCACGCACGTTGCCGTGAAACTGTAGCTGCTGGATATAAACTTTGGCTTCAGCAGCAATGCCAGGTTTGCTGATGCTCTGGTTCTGGCAAAGCTTACCTAGCAGGCGCTCGGTGAGCTCCGGAATATCTTCCGGCCGCTCGCGCAGGGATGGCATTTTGAGTTGAATCACGTTCAGGCGGTAATACAGGTCTTGCCTGAACTCACCTTTTTCCATCATGGCGTTCAGGTTTTTGTGGGTGGCAGAAATAATCCGTACATCAACGGTTTCTTCAATGGTGCTGCCGACCACACGCACTTTTTTCTCCTGGATTGCCCGCAATAATTTCACTTGCATGGCTAATGGTAAATCGGCCACTTCGTCCAGGAATAAAGTACCGCCATTGGCTGCTTGAAACAGGCCTTGCGTGTCCTGGATGGCGCCGGTAAATGCGCCTTTTTTATAGCCGAAAAATTCGCTTTCCATCAGGTTTTCCGGGATCGCACCGCAGTTCACTGCAATAAATGCCTGGTCCTTGCGCGAGCTGTTCTGGTGGATCAACCTGGCTGCGAGCTCCTTGCCGCTGCCGGATTCGCCACTGATATACACCGGCGCCTGGCTGCGGGCCAGTTTGGCAATCATGGTGCGCACATAGCTCATGGCCGGAGAGGCACCAATCAGGTCAACGGTATTGGCACCGTTTGCTTCTTTTTGTGAAGACAGCTTTAGTGCAGATTCAACCAGCGGACGTAATTGTTTCAGTGAAATCGGTTTGGTGATGTAGTCAAACGCACCGGCTTTTAACGCGGAAACTGCATTCTCGGCACTGCCGTAAGCAGTGATCACTGCCACTGGTAACCCCGGGAATTGTGCATTGATGTGCTGCACCAGTTCCAGCCCCAGGCCATCCGGCAAACGCATATCCGTCAGGCAGAGGTCATAACTGAAAGAATGCAGCATGTGTTTGGCGTCAGTGACATTGCTCGCACTCTCTGCCTGTATGCCCATGCGCTCCAGCGTCAGCACGACTAATTCACGGATATCGGTTTCGTCATCGACCACCAGACATCGATAGGAGTTTGCCATTTAAACGATTACCTTCTTAATAGTCAGTGAAAATTGAGTACCGTTTGCAGTACTGGAATAATCCAGTTTGGCGCCATTCGCTTCTGCAAGTTCACGCGCGATAAATAATCCCAGACCGGTACCAGTTTTTTCCGTGGTCATAAACGGCTCAAACAAATGCGGCTGGATTTTCGGGTCTATGCCGCTGCCATCATCCTTGATCAGCACATGCACGAACTGGCCGCTTTTATCACCGGTGACTTTGAGTTGCAGGCTACGCGGCTGTTGTTTGCTGTGCCGCCATCCATTTTTACATAAATTCCATAATATCTGATTGATGTGCCTGCGATCAAATACCACCATGCCATGCTTTTCGGGGATGCTCAGCGTGAAGGTTGCCGGATCAATTTTTTCGACCGCACAAAATTGCTGGTAAAACTCCTGCATAAAGCTTTTGATGTTGAATTGTTCCTGATTGGTCCTGTCACGGCGGTTCAATTCCAGTACATCCTTAATGATTTGGTCCAGGCGCTGCACATTATCCGAGATGATTTGCAGCATGCGTTCTGTGCCAGGCTCCACCGAGTCTTCCTGCAGTAGCTGGGTAGCATGGCTGATGGCACTAAGCGGGTTGCGGATTTCGTGTGCAATATTGGCCGTCAGTCTGCCGAGTGCCGCCAATTTGACCTGGTGCGCCTGCGTCTGGATTTGTGACCAGTCTTCAATAAAAATCACCACGCCATTATCCATATCTTCCGAAATAGCATGAAAGCGGATGCCGAGGTCACGATTGTTAATAGTCAGTTTAGTCGCATCCTGAGATACCAGTCTGTTGGCCGGTGCTGATTGCAATAGCTCAGTGATGGCAGGGGTGAGCATGCTCAAGGCTGCCTGCGATTTTACAATCTCCTGGCACTGGCTATCTTCCAGCCCGAGTAATTTGCAAGCCTGCAAATTGTAATGTTTCAGGCGCTGGTGCTGGTCGATCACCAGCACGCCATTAGGCATTTCCTGCGTAATCAGTGCATTTGTACGTGCCAGCTGTTCAATATCCTGACCGCGTTCATTCGCCAGTTTCTCACTGCTTTGCATGCGCGTGGTCAGAGTTTGCGCCAGCCACGCCGTGGCGAAACAACTTATTGAAAGTAGTACGGAGCTGCTGTAATCGTTGTAACTGCTATTTTGCAGGCTGTGCTTCAACACTTGGCTTGTGTTTTCGAGCAGGATGCCTATAGTGGCAATCGCGGCATAAAACATGGCGAAGCGGCCATCGCTGATCAGCCCGGCGAAGATAATATTAATGATGAGCAGCAGGCCGATACCGCTCTGACCGTCTTGCAGGAAATGCATCATCACGACAATAAATACGATATCCAGGCTGGTTTGCAGTTTTAAGGCCAGCCCGTTTTTAGACTGCAGATGCCTGAAGCTGAGGCTGACAGTAAGCGCATAAAAGAAAAACACCACCAGTATCCAGAACACAAACGCAGGTGGTTGAAATGTCTGCTTGAAATACGGCCACAACTGGCTACCGAGCAACATGCCCGAAGCGCATAGGCGATACAGGCTGTACAGCCTGAGGTGTTGCAAGTCAGGTGTTTTTTCCTGCTGAGGTGTATTCATGGCTGTGGCCATCTTGGAGTTTCCTGGCGCCATGTTTTAGCGATTAAAACATGCGGATCCATGTTGTCTTTTATTGGTAATTCTTTTTTGAGTGTCATGTGGTGAGCCATACTTTTGCAGCCATCAAGCCTTATTCTATCAGTAATAAAATTAAAACTGATATACTCCAATCAACAGGGAGATAAAACGATGCCTATTTCTTTGACCGCTAAAAATAATCATAAATTCGGCGAATAATCGGCATTGGCGAGTTGAAAACTTTGATTATCTCGGGGATTGGGAACCGTAGTGGCGAGTGCGCAAGAAATATCAGATTTTTTACGTCAGATTGAAAAACGGGCGTTCAGGCAAACAGCGTATGCTGTACGCGATGACCACGCCGCATTGGACATAGTGCAGGATGCAATGCTGAAGCTGGCAGATAAATATGCCAACAAGCCAATTGCTGAATACCCCATGCTATTTCAACGCATCCTGCAAAACACTACCCGTGATTATTGGCGCCGGCAAAAAGTCCGCAATTTATGGACATCTTTATTTTCTTCTTTTGGCCCGCAGGATGACGAAGAGTTTGATCTGCTGGAAACAATAGATGTTGAAGATGCCGGCAATAACCCTTCTGACCAGCTTGAGCGCTCTCAAACCATGGTGTTAATAGGAAAAGCGCTAGAAAAGTTACCAGCACGTCAACGAGAAGCATTCGTATTGCGTTATTGGGAAGAGTTGGATGTCGCCGAGACTGCGGCAGCCATGGGTTGTTCGCAAGGAAGTGTGAAAACACACTGTTCCCGTGCGGTCAGTGCCATGTCGCAGTTACTGGAGCAAGCGGGTCTCGGTAGTCAGAAGCTGCAAAAAAGAGGAGTAAAGCCATGAGCAATCAACGTCATCCGGAAGACGACTTGCCATTGCCTCTACGCGAATGTGTGGATTTATTAAAGAATGATGTGACGCCACTATCCGCTGAGGTTGAGGCAGGATTAACCAAAGCCAGGCAAGGTGCGTTAAGGCGCTTTGCCGAAACCAGACAAACATCCCAAGTGATGGACGATATCTTGTCGTGGGCGTCATTCGGCCACCCGCGCATGATGGGTGCAGCCGCTTTATCGGTGTGCCTTGTAGTCGGCATGCTGGTGATTTCCAACCAGCATAACGATGATGCCTTGTTGCTGAGCGCAGATTTGCCGGTGGAAGCGTTTGTCGATAATGGGTTTGAGCCCTGGCACTATTCAGAACACATTTGAAGCCTGGGCTCAACTTGAATCAGGTTATTCGGTTTAAATTATTGGAACAATGAGAAGTGATGCGAAATCATTCATTTGTATTAGGGTGTGTGGTGTTTTCTTTGGGAGTCGCTGCCAGTGCGCTTCCCGCACAAGCTGGTGATCTTGACTCAGGCCCGGCCTTGCTGGCAATGGCCGATATAGGCGCGATCAAGAATGATCTGTCGCCGGATGATCCTGCAGCCAATGTGGCCTGGGCACAATTAACTGATCAACAAAGGACAGTACTGGCGCCACTGAAAGGTGAGTGGGATACGTTGCGTCCTTGGCAGCGTGAAAAAATGCTGGATATCGCTCGTCAATACCCGAAAATGGATGCCCAGAAGCAGCAGCGTGTTCAGAAGCAGTTGGTAAAGTGGAGCCGCATGACGCCCTATGAACGTGAAAATGCGAGGAAGCGTTATCAGCAGTTCCAGAGTTTGAGCCCTGAGAAAAAAGAAGCGCTGCGTAAACAATGGAAAGAACATCAGCGCAAAGCCGCCGCCAGTGAAGGCTATGATCCTGAATTTGACGGCGCTGATCCTAACTAAAGGTTGGCATGACATAAAAAAGCCCGCATTAGTTGCGGGCTTTTTTATTGCTGGTTATTTTGTTGTAGCTGCGATTGAAGTGATTACGATCAGCTCAGTTGGCTTCTTCACCAAGCGTTTTGCTCATGGATAAGCCTGTCAGTACGATGTCCCCGCGACCATCATTGCGTGAAGTTAATGTATTGGAGTTATGCTCCATCCATTTTTTAATACGTCTTGCATCGCCAATACGGGTCAATTTGCCAACAGAATCCAGTAATACCAATATTAATGGTTCGCCAGCAATGGTCGCCTGCATCACCAGACAGCGGCCTGCTTCACTGATGTAACCAGTTTTAGAGAGCCCGATTTCCCAGCTGCTATTTGTACTTTCCCTGACCAGGGCGTTGGTATTATGGAAATGCAGCGGTTGTCTTCTGTGTACGTTCAAGTCGTAGTCAGACGTGGTGGTGATCTGGCGTATCGTCGGATATTGATAAGCCGCATGCACCATTCTTGCAAGGTCCATCGCGGTTGAAACGTTGTTACTGTTCAGGCCGGTAGAATCCTCGAAGTGGGTATTCATCATGCCCAGGCTGGCGGCTTTGGCATTCATATCCTGGATAAAGCGCTGCTTGCCACCCGGGTAATGGGTTGCCAGGGCTGAAGCGGCGCGGTTTTCTGAAGCGATTAATGCCAGGTTCAGCAAGTCCTCCCTGGTCATGGTAGTGCCTACCGGCAAGCGTGAAGAAGTGCCTTTCAGGTAATCGACATCCATTTCGGTAATCGAAACTTCTTCAGCCAGGTTAAGTTTGGCATCCAGCACTACCATGGCAGTCATCAGTTTGGTGACTGAAGCGATCGGGGTAGGCGTATCCAGGTTTTTGGAATAAATGATTTCGTGCGTGTTCTGGTTCATCACCAGCGCCTTGGTCGAAGCAATTGCCAGGTTAGTGTTGCTCGATTTGCCGTTAAAAGAATCGAACATCTCTGCATCGACAACAGCTTTTGAGGCTTTTCTTGAGTGCGCCCTGACTTTGGCCGGACGCATGGTTCTGGTTTTGTTTGGATTGACCCGGTACTCGGACGAAACGCGAGGACCAGTTTTTTTCTGGCTACTGGAAACCGTTTGTTTTTTCGACGGTGATTTTGCAATCGCTTGGCCTGCTGGCGCAAACGCAATCGAACTCACCAGTAAAACTTTAAGACAATGCTTGAAAAAACTCATGATCCACCTTCCAGAAACCAGTTTTATTATTGCCCAGTTATTATTCAGCGTCAATCACTTATCGCAATTTTTTAGTGTAAAAAATTAAAGCGTCAAAACGGCTAATGTGCCAGCGCTACCTTAATAAGCGTTGGTCGGAATAATAGTCTATGGCACAATCATTATCACCTAAACTTTCTTTTTTAAAACTTATGTCAACAGGCTTGAAATACCTCTTTTCTAAAGAACACACATGGGCGGCAAAATCAGAGGATGGAACCTGGCTGATTGGCGTGAGCGATTATGCACAAAATATGCTGGGTGACGTGGTGTTTATCGACCCGCCAAAAGTCGGCCAGGCTGTGACGCAGTTTGAGGTTTGCGGGCTGATTGAATCGGTTAAAACCGGTTCGGATATTCATGCGCCGTTGACTGGTGTTGTGCAGGCAGTGAATGATGATGCCTTGTCATCACCGGAGAAAGTAAACGATCACCCTTACGCGACCTGGCTATTCAAGCTTGAGCCAGGAGCTATCGGTGTTGAAGCGTTGCTGGAGCAAACCACTTATGAAGCTCAAGTTTAATGAGTTTGCCTGCCGGCTGGTTATTTGATCCGGCGGATAGTCAGTGTAGGTTCTGCATACAAGATATCCCGGGTCAGTACTGCAATAGTACGGGTTTTTAACGGCGCACTATTCAGCGTCAGGCGTTGATGATGCCCATTCAGGTCGCGGCTTACTAAACCCAGAAAGATAAACAGGCTGGAAAGTGCTACCATTTTTAAACTTGTATGTTGCATGCTTCTGTCCTTAAAGTCTTTTTAATTCAATTACATCGCCGCCGTTTTGATGTTTTGCAGCTTGAATAATGTATAATTTGCCGCTTGATAAATCTTTTTCAGCAAGTTGTCCTTTGGGTTGCGTTTACATATGCCTATCTACGATTTCCAATGTAGTGAATGCGGTTATCAGCAAGAGCTGATGCGCAAAGTTTCTGCCCCTAGTGTGGATACCTGTCCACAATGTCAAAAAGAGACTTTTTCAAAGAAAGTTTCTGCACCGAATTTCCAGCTGAGCGGCAGTGGCTGGTATGCCACTGACTTCAAAGGCGGCAGTAATTCAAGTGCCAGTAAAGCTTCCGAGCCTGCCCCTGCAGAAAGTGCCAAATGCGCTTCTGGCTGCGCCTGTCATTAAAAGCGAAAAGCTGACATCATGAAAAAATACTTCATCACAGGTTTGCTGGTACTGGTCCCGTTATTTATTACGGTGTGGGTGCTTAAAACTTTAGTGCAAACGCTGGACCAGAGTTTGTTTTTACTGCCTGCTGCCTGGCGTCCGGAAACCTTGCTGGGCGTGGATATCCCTGGCTTTGGCGTGATATTGACGGTGGCGATTGTGCTGGCGACCGGCCTGGTCGCAACCAATATTTTTGGCCAGCAATTAATTGAGCTGTGGGAAGGGTTGTTAATCCGCGTACCGGTGGTGAAATCCATCTATTCCAGCGTCAAGCAAGTGTCTGATACCCTGTTTTCTGATTCCGGTAATGCATTCCGCCAGGCGCTGTTGATTGAGTATCCGCGTCAGGGCGTATGGACGATTGCCTTCCTGACCGGCACGCCAGGTGGTGATGTCGCCAATCACCTGCAAGGTGAATATGTCAGCGTTTATGTACCAACCACGCCTAATCCGACTTCAGGTTTTTTCCTGATGTTGCCAAAAGCAGATGTGATCACGCTGGATATGAGTGTCGATCAAGCCTTGAAATACATTATCAGCATGGGTACAGTGGCGCCTTTGCCAAAACAGCATTAACCGCAACCCTTTCAACTTTATAAAAATTATTATGATGCGTACACATTACTGCGGCCATTTGAACCGCGAACATATCGGACAAACTGTGACACTGTGTGGCTGGGCCCACCGTCGTCGCGACCATGGCGGTGTGATTTTTATTGATTTGCGTGACCGTGAAGGCCTGGCACAAATCGTGATCGACCCGGACACCAAGGACGCGTTTGCGATTGCAGAAACTGTGCGTAATGAGTTTGTATTGCGCGTGGTCTGTAAAGTGCGCGCCCGGCCTGAAGGCACGGTAAACAGCAATTTGCCAACTGGCGAAGTGGAAATGCTGGCGACCGAGATTGAAGTGCTGAACGCTTCGTTGACGCCACCATTCATGCTGGATGATGACACCCTGACCGAAACAGTGCGTCTGGAACATCGCTATATCGATCTGCGTCGCCCGGCCATGCAGAAAAACCTGATGCTGCGCTACAAGGTAGCCAAAAACCTGCGCGATTACCTGGATGACAACGGCTTTATTGAAGTTGAGACGCCAATGCTGACGCGCTCGACACCTGAGGGCGCGCGCGATTACCTGGTGCCTTCACGCGTGCATCACGGCATGTTTTTCGCCTTGCCGCAATCGCCGCAGCTGTTCAAGCAATTGCTGATGGTGGCCGGTTTTGACCGTTATTTCCAGATCACCAAATGTTTCCGTGATGAAGACTTGCGTGCTGACCGCCAGCCTGAATTTACCCAGGTGGATATCGAAACTTCTTTCCTGGAAGAAAACGACATCATGGATCTGGTGGAAGAAATGATCCGCCGCATGCTGAAAAAAGTGCAGGACGTCGATCTGCCTGCGCAATTCCCGCGCATGCCATTCAGCGAAGCGATGAACCGTTACGGTTCAGACAAACCGGATATGCGCGTGACGCTAGAAATCACTGAACTGAGTGACGTGATGAAAGACGTGGATTTTAAAGTGTTTGCCGGTGCGGCCAATATGGCCGGTGGCCGTGTCGCAGCGATCCGCGTGCCTAACGGCGCGGCAATCAGCCGTTCTGAAATCGATGCCTACACCGAGTTCGTCAAAATCTACGGTGCCAAAGGCCTGGCTTACATCAAGATCAACGATATCACCAAGCTGAATGAAGAAGGCTTGCAAAGCCCGATCGTGAAGAATATCCACGTCAATGCGCTGCAAGCCATCATTGAGCGCACCGGCGCGCAAAATGGCGATATCGTGTTCTTCGGTGCGGATAAAGCCAAAATTGTGAACGAAGCGCTGGGTGCATTGCGTACCAAAGTCGGGCATGAAAAAGGCCATGTAGATGGCCGTCCCTGGGCACCATTATGGGTGGTTGATTTCCCGATGTTTGAACATGATGAAGAAAATGACCGCTGGGTTGCGCTGCATCACCCGTTCACTTCACCTAAAGATGGCCATGAAGACTTGCTGGTCAGCAATCCTGGTGCCTGTCTGTCTAAAGCCTATGACATGGTGTTGAACGGCTGGGAAGTGGGTGGCGGTTCAGTGCGTATCCATAAACAGGACGTGCAGTCCAAAGTATTCGATGCCTTGAAAATCAGCAAGGAAGAAGCGCAAGAGAAGTTTGGTTTCCTGCTGGATGCATTACAATACGGCGCGCCTCCGCATGGTGGTTTGGCTTTTGGCCTGGATCGCCTGGTCACCTTGATGACCGGCGCCGAGTCTATCCGTGACGTGATTGCTTTCCCGAAAACCCAGCGTGCACAATGTCTGATGACCAATGCGCCAAACGAGGTGGATGAAAAGCAATTGCGTGAATTGCATATTCGCGTACGTCAGCAAAATACTGCTGCCAGCTGATGATGAGAGCATGCTTGCATGTTTACTGCAAGCGCTCAATGATTTCAAGCGCGTCCTCTGGGCGCGCTTTTTTATTGCAAGGTGAGTATGTTTGAATCGTTAATTCGCACTATTCCAGATTATCCAAAACCCGGTATCCAGTTTCGTGATATCACCACCTTGTTGCAGGACAAACAAGGCTTTTCCGCAGCGATTGATCGTTTAAGCACACAATTTGAGCAGCATGCTTTTGACAAGATAGTGGCGATGGAAGCGCGGGGCTTTATCATAGGCGCGGCACTTGCAGTCAAACTGGGGATTGGTTTTGTGCCTGCGCGTAAGCCCGGAAAACTACCCTGGACTACCGTATCGCAAGCCTACACCCTAGAGTATGGCGTAGATACTTTGGAAATGCATAAGGATGCGATTCAGCCCGGTGAGCGCATCCTGCTGGTGGATGACCTGATTGCTACCGGTGGCACCGCCCTGGCAGTGATAGCACTGGTCCGTCAATTAGGAGGCGTACTGGAACACGCCGCATTTGTGATTGACCTGCCAGAATTAGGTGGCATGCAGCAACTGGCGAATGCTGGTGTACAAGGGTTTGCCTTATGTCAGTTCTGATTGCGTTGCATTAAGTTTTGTACGCAAGAAATTTTGTACTATAGTTGCCGACTGTAATCATTTTTTCATAAGGTAAGCATGCCGTTAACCGAAATCAATCATGTGAATTTCCGCTCTGACCGCGACACCATGCACAAGCTGCGTGACTTTTATTGCGATGTGCTAGGGCTGACGGTTGGCAAGCGCGTTGCCAGCACGACCTATGGATATTGGCTGTATATCGGCGATAACGACGTCATTCACCTGGCTGAGTTTAAAACTGCCGAAGCGCCGAAACTGCATGTGCATGGCACCTTCGATCATGTGTCGTTCACCTGTACCGATATGCCTGAGATGGAAGCGAAACTGAAGTCGTACTCACTTGAATACACCACGCGCACGTTGGCGAATGGCATACAGCAAATTAACCTGCGCGACCCGGCGGGCAATGGCGTAGAGCTGAATTTTGAAGAATTCGCTGACCCTGATTATGAGATGCGTCCTTCCGGCGACCCAAGCAAGCAGGTTTAAACTATTAGCAACGCTTGTGAGCATTCAAGTGTGATGCGAATCACATATTCAAATTGTGTTTTCAGTGCAGAATGGCTTTCATGCGGTTGAAATAAACAGTGAAATCAATAATAAGTCAGTCACAAGATATGGGGAATCAAATGAAAAGATTTTGGATATTGGTATTAGCGTTGTCGGCATTCTGTTTAAGCTCATTTGCACAAGCAGAAGCGGATCCTAAATTATGGGCGGTAGTGAAAGAAGCATTCTTTCCTAAACGGGATATCCAGGAAGTGGATTTCCTGAAAATTGAAGCGCCGAGACGTGCTGAAAGCGGTGCACAAGTGCCGGTTACTCTCATTTATGATAAAGCGGCAGCCAATGGCGTTTCACTCAAAAAACTGTATGTGATTGTCGATGCCAATCCGATTCAGTTAGCTTCTACTTATCATTTAACCGATAGCCTGAATGGCTTCCAGATGGCAACCAGGATACGCCAGGAATCAGATTCTTTTGTGCGTTTGATTGGTGAAACTGCGGATGGGAAGCTATATATGGCTAAACGCGAGATCCGTGCTGCGGGTGGCTGTGGCGGTACGGTCGATAATAACGAATCAGAAGTGCGTGCTGCTGCCGGCAAGATCAAGTTCAATGTCGATGCGCCAAAATTCGGTGAACCCGCCACTGCGACATTCAATATCAAGCATGTAATGCGTACCGGCTTGCAGCGGGACCTGGTTTCGCAAGGTTATGTACCGGCGTTTTATATCAATAAAACCACCTTTACCTATAATGGCAAAGAAGTGATGACGGTGGATGTAGGTGTGGGAACCAGCGAAGACCCGTACATGAAATTCAGCTTTATTCCCGAGGCGCCAGGCAAGCTGGAAGTAGTGGCTACGGATAACGAAGGTAAGTCCTTCTCGCAAAGTGTGGATGTTCATGGCTAGCGGCGAAAGGTCAGCGTAGTAACAGAGCTGGCATCATCCAAAAAGGGCCTCAAATGAGGCCCTTTTGCTTTTATGGCATGCATTCTTCAATCGCCGGTTTCTCACCCGGTGTTAAAATAACTTTATCGGGGATCAGGAGAAGAAAGTATGAAGAGTTTTCGCAAAGAGTTGTGGTTCAATATTCCGGCACGGATGGATTTCAAAAACATCACGGAAGATGTCATCGCCTGCGTGCGCGAAAGCAAAATAAAAGAAGGTTTGGTGTTGATCAATGCCATGCATATTTCCGCCAGCGTATTCATCAATGATGATGAACGTGGCCTGCATCATGATTACAAAGTCTGGCTGGAAAAACTTGCACCGCATGAACCTGTCAGTGGTTATCGCCACAACGACACCGGTGAGGACAACGCCGATGCGCATATCAAGCGCCAGATCATGGGCCGCGAAGTGGTGGTTGCTCTTACTGAAGGCCAGCTGGATTTTGGTCCATGGGAACAGATCTTTTACGGTGAGTTTGATGGCCGCCGTAACAAGCGTGTATTGATCAAGATTATTGGTGAGTAACGCAAATTTAAGTAGATAAAAATAATGCCGCCAGATAAGGGCGGCATTATTTTTTAGGATGCTTGCTAATTCGTAATAGGCAATGCTTCAACTATGAATATAGCTTTCCAGCTGTTTGATCAGTTCCTGCTGGTAGCTAAT